>NZ_JACIAO010000005.1:0-530066 GCF_014194045.1 Rhizobium sp. BK456 | reverse complement strand
GAAAGACCTTCTTCGGAGATGAAGGAGACGCGCATGAAGAACTTGCCGGTATCGAGATCGTCGAACTGCGAGCTGTCGATGATGTTGCAGCCCTTTTCCGCCAGATAGCTCGAAATCGCCGCAACGATGCCGCGCGTCGATGTGCAGGATACGGTCAGTACGATGTTTTTCATGCTGTCTCTTCCTTCGAGATCAGGTGCCGAGGATGCGATCGCGCCGAAGCTTGTCGCTCCGGCATGTCGGCGGTCTTAAAGACATCCGTCGGCCGCTCAGATGTCGAGCGTGCTGTCGCGTTCCCATTGGGTGAAATGCGAGCAGTAGGCATTCCATTCCCGATGCTTCAGCTTCAGATAGGCGGCGGAAAATTCCGCCCCCATCGCCTGCTTCAGGCCCTCGTCGTCATCATAGGCGCGTAGCGCATCAAGAAGGTTGAGCGGCAGGCGCGGCGCGTCCTTCACCAGATGGCCCTCGGCATACATGTCGATATCGTAGTGCCGGCCGGGGTCTGCCTGGCTGCGGATGCCGTCGAGGCCGGCGGCGATGATGATCGCCTGCAGCAGGTAGGGATTGACCGCCCCATCAGGCAGGCGCAGCTCGAAACGTCCCGGTCCCGGAACGCGCACCATGTGGGTGCGGTTGTTGCCCGTCCAGGTGACGGTGTTCGGCGACCAGGTAGCGCCCGATGTGGTGCGCGGCGCGTTGATGCGCTTGTAGGAATTGACCGTCGGATTGGTAACCGCGGCAAGTGCGGAGGCATGCTTCATGATGCCGCCGAGGAAGGTCTTGCCCTGAGCAGAGAGCCCGAAAGCCATCTCCTTGTCCGCGAAGGCGTTGACCTTGCCATCGAGGTCCCAGACCGAGATATGGGCGTGGCAGCCGTTTCCGGTCAGTCCCTTGAAGGGCTTCGGCATGAAGGTAGCGCGAAGCCCGTGCTTTTCGGCGACCGACTTGACCATGAACTTGAAGAAGGAGTGCTTGTCCGCCGTCTTCAGAACATCGTCATATTCCCAGTTCATCTCGAACTGGCCGTTCGCATCCTCGTGGTCGTTCTGATAGGGCTTCCAGCCGAGTTCGAGCATATAGTCGCAAATCTCGGCGATGACGTCGTAGCGGCGCATCACCGCCTGCTGATCGTAGCAGGGCTTTTCGGCGGTATCGTACTGATCCGAGATCACCGAGCCATCGGCGGAAATTAGAAAGAATTCCGGCTCGACGCCGGTTTTGACCCTCAGCCCTTGTTTCGCAGCCTCAGCGACCAGCCTCTTCAGCAGTACACGCGGCGCCTGTTCGACCGGCTGATCGTCCATGACGCAGTCGGCCGCGACCCAGGCGACGTCTTTCTTCCAGGGCAGCTGGATGACGGAGGACGCATCGGGAACCGCGAACAGGTCGGGATGGGCGGGCGTCAGGTCGAGCCAGGTGGCAAAGCCCGCAAAGCCGGCGCCATCTTTCTGCATATCGGCAATGGCTTCGGCGGGGACCAGCTTGGCGCGTTGGCCGCCGAACAGGTCGGTATAGCTGATCATGAAATATTTGATGCCTTTGTCTCTGGCAAAAGCAGCAAGGTCCAGTGTCATTCTCGTTCCCCTTTGGATTTCTTGGAGACACCTTGGTTACGGATACGGAACGGCCGGGACGTTTGCCCGGCCGGTAGAAATCAAAAGCCCCCTTTGCCGGGGATCCAGTTGGTGCCGGCGAGCGGCACTTGCGCCATGGCGGATGCCTCGATCGTCAGTGCGACGAGGTCTTCCGGCTCGAGGTTGTGCAGATGGTTCTTGCCGCAGGCCCGCGCAATCGTCTGCGCCTCGAGCGTCATCACCTTGAGGTAGTTGGCAAGGCGGCGGCCGGCCGCAACCGGGTCGAGGCGCTTTGCGAGCTCCGGATCCTGGGTGGTGATCCCGGCCGGATCCTTGCCTTCATGCCAGTCGTCATAGGCGCCGGCTGTCGTGCCGAGTTTCTGATATTCCTCTTCCCAGTGCGGATCGTTGTCGCCGATGGCGACAAGTGCGGCCGTGCCGATCGCGACTGCATCGGCGCCGAGCGCCAGCGCCTTGGCGACGTCGGCGCCGGAACGGATGCCGCCCGAAACGATCAGTTGCACCTTCCGATGCATGCCGAGTTCCTGCAGCGCTTGGACGGCCGGGCGAATGCAGGCAAGTGTCGGCATGCCGACATTCTCGATGAAGACGTCCTGGGTGGCCGCGGTGCCGCCCTGCATGCCGTCGAGCACGACGACGTCGGCGCCGGCCTTCACGGCAAGGGCGGTATCGTAATAGGGACGCGCGCCGCCGATCTTGACGTAGATCGGCTTTTCCCAATCGGTGATCTCGCGCAGCTCCATGATCTTGATTTCAAGATCGTCGGGGCCGGTCCAGTCGGGATGGCGGCAGGCCGAGCGCTGGTCGATACCCTTCGGCAGGTTGCGCATATTGGCGACGCGGTCGGAGATCTTCTGACCGAGCAGCATGCCGCCGCCGCCGGGCTTGGCGCCCTGGCCGACCACGACTTCGATCGCATCGGCGCGGCGCAAATCCTTCGGGTTCATGCCGTAGCGCGACGGCAGGTACTGATAGACCAGCGTCTGCGAATGGCCGCGTTCCTCATCGGTCATGCCGCCGTCGCCAGTCGTGGTCGAGGTGCCTGATATCGTCGCGCCGCGGCCGAGCGCTTCCTTGGCATTGCCGGAAAGCGCGCCGAAGCTCATGCCGGCAATGGTGATCGGCGTCTTGAGCGTGATCGGCTTCTTGGCGAAACGCGAGCCGAGCACCACCGTCGTGTCGCACTTCTCGCGATAACCTTCGAGCGGATAGCGCGAGATCGAGGCGCCAAGAAACAGCAGATCGTCGAAATGCGGAACCTTGCGCTTGGTGCCGGCGCCGCGGATGTCATAGATCCCGGTCGCGGCCGCCCGGCGGATTTCGGCGAGCGTATAATCGTCGAAGGTCGCGGACTTGCGGGGCGGGGTATAGGGGTTGTGATAGCTCATGGGGATCCCTCGCCTCAATACGCGTCGGCGTTGTCGATGTTGAAATTGTAGAGCTTGCGGGCCGAGCCGTAGCGCTTGAACTCTTCGGGCCTGACGTCGGTCACCTCTGCGCGCTCGAGCAGCTCGGCAAGCTTCTCCAGATGCTCCCGCCGCATCTCTTTCTCGATGCAATCGGAGCCGAGGCTCTTGACCTCGCCGCGGACGAAAAGCTTGGCTTCGTAGAGCGAATCCCCCAGCGCATCCCCGGCGTCGCCGAGCACGACGAGATGGCCGGACTGGCCCATGAAGGCCGACATGTGGCCGATGCTGCCGTGAACGACGATGTCGATGCCCTTCATCGAAATGCCGCAGCGCGAGGCCGCATTGCCCTTGATGACGAGCAGGCCGCCGCGGCCGGTGGCGCCGGCATACTGGCTGGCGTCGCCTTCGATGACGACGGTGCCGGACATCATGTTTTCGGCAACGCCCGGACCGGCCGAACCATGAACCGTCACCCTGCCGCCATCATTCATGCCGGCGCAGTAATAACCGACCGATCCTCTGACGGAGACCGTGACGGGGCTGTCGATGCCGACGGCGACGGCATGGCTGCCGCGCGGGTTGATGACTTCGAATTCGGTGTCGTTGGCGCCTTTCGAAAGGGCGTGCAGGGCGCTGTTCAACTCGCGAAGCGGGGTGTTGGAAAGGTCGAATATGGGCATTGAATCCTCGTTGGAATCCTCGTTTGTCTGGGAGACGGTTTCAGCCGTCTCCTGTTTTCAGGCGCCCCTCAGGCGGCCTTGTCGTGATCCCAGAAATAAACGGTCGCCGGCTCCGGCTCCCAGACACGGGCATTCTCGATGCCGGGAAGGTTGACCAGTGCGCGGTATTCCGAGCCGAAGGCGACATATTGGTCGGTCTCGGCCATGACGGCGGGCTTGCAGGCGATTGGGTCGCGTACCACGCCGAAGCCGGATTTGGTGCCGACGACGAAGGTGAAGAAGCCGTCGAGATCGTCGAGCGCGCCAGTCAGCGCCTGGCCGAGATCCTTGCCCTTGGCCATTTCGGCCGTCAGATAGGCGGCGGCGACTTCGGAATCGTTCTGCGTCTCGAAGGTCATGCCTTCGCGGATGAGTTCGCGGCGCAGATTGTTGTGGTTGGAGAGCGAGCCGTTGTGCACGAGGCACTGGTCGGCGCCGGTCGAGAACGGATGGGCGCCGAGCGTGGTGACGGCGGATTCGGTCGCCATGCGGGTATGGCCGATGCCGTGGGTGCCGCCCATGGCGCGGACGTCGAACCGCTTCACGACGTCTTTCGGAAGGCCGATTTCCTTGTAGATCTCGACGCTTTCGCCCGACCCCATCAGACGGACCGCCGGACGGATCTCTTCGAGCGCCTTGCGCACGGTTCCAAGCTTGGAGGCATCAAGCTCGATGACCGCATGCGTGCTCTTGATCGATACCTCGGCTTTGATGCCGGCCTTCTCGAGGTCGGCGGCGAGGCCTTCGAAGTCCGCGCCCGGATTGGCGGACTGGATGGTGATCTTCGCCCTGCCCTCGGCAGCACCGCCATAGATCGCGATGCCGGCCGAATCCGGTCCGCGATCCGTCATGGTGATCAGCATATCCGAGAGCAGATTTCCCAGCTGAGATTCAAGGCTCTTGTCCTTGAGGAACAGTCCAACAATGCCGCACATAGCGCGTGCCTCCGTTCATGTTGAGAAAGGAGTAGCAGGTCTGTTTCAGGGCATCAACTGGGAAGAATAAATTTTTCTTTTAAGGCAAGTCAGCTTCTGGAGTTCTGTTGGGGATAACTGATGATCGAGAGGTACTTGCTCGGCAGCTTCACCAGCTGTTCCGGCCCATGCGGCGCATCGGCATCGAAGAACAGGCTGTCGCCCGGCTGCATCTGGAAAAGCTGGTCGCCGTGGCGGTAGATAACCTCGCCTTCGAGCATATAGAGAAACTCCATGCCTTCGTGCTGGAACGTCGGGAAGACGTCGGAATCGGCGGTCAGTGTGATGAGATAGGGCTCGACGATGACGCCACTGGTATTATTGTCGATATGGCCGAGCAGATTATATTGATGGCCGGCCCGCGTGCCGCGCCGTTCGAGCTCGATACCCTGCCCCGCCTTGACGAAGACGGCGTTGCGCGGCTCCTCATAGCGGCGGAAGAAAGCGGTCATCGGCACGCCGAGCGCCCGTGACAGCGATTGCAGTGTCGTCAGCGAGGGCGAGATGTTGCCGTTTTCGATCTTCGACAGCATGCCGAGCGAAATGCCGGTCGCGGCCGCGAGATCGGTGACGGTGATGCCGAGTTTTTTGCGGTAGGCGCGCACCTCATGGCCGATCGCCATTTCGAGGTTGTTCTCCTTCGGTTCCCGAACTGCGTGCGGATCCTGGGAAAAGGGCGTGCGTCCGCCATGCGCCTCGTCCGGTTGAGTTGCCGCTTCACGCTTGGTTTTCATGCTGCCGCCTTCGCTTTTGACCGAGGCCAACCCTATCGTCATAGTGAAATTTTCTCAACCGTGAAGAAAACCTATTCCCGCCGCGCCTCGCGCGGAGCGATGCCGTAGGCGGCGCGGAACATCCGGGAAAAATGGCTGAGACTGGAAAAGCCGGTGGCGACCGCGATCTCCGAGACGGAAAGCGGGCTCTGTTTCAGCAGGCGATGGGCATGCTGCAGCCTGATCCGATGGTATTGATCGAGAAAGGTGGTGCCGAGATGGGCTGAGAAGAGCCGGTCGAGATGGCGGGTGGTGACGCCGGCGATGCGTGCCATGGCGGCGCGGCCGAGCGGCATCTCGATCGTCTCCTCCATGCGTTCGAGAACGCTGAGCAGCCCGGGATGATGGACGCCGTAGCGCTCGGCCAGCGAGGCGCGCTGGGGGGCGGCGGGCTCGTTGACCTCGGTGTGAAGATACCAGTCGCTGACGCGTCGGGCGAAGTCCGGTCCCATGCGCTCGGCGATCAGCACATGCATCATGTCGAGCGGTGCGATGCCGCCGCCGCAGGTGATGCGGTTGCCGTCGATCATGAAGCGCGCCTGGTGTGGCGTGAGGTCCGGGAAGGCCTCGAGAAGGGCGGCGGCATGTTCCCAATGGATGGTAAAATCGCGGCCGGCAAGCAGTCCGGCGGCCGCCATCAGATAGGGCCCTCCCGAAATGCCGCCGATCCTGACACCTTCGCGCGCCAACTGCCTCAGGCAGGCAAGCACGCCGGGATAACGCCAATCGCGCGGCAAGCCGCCGGCGCAGACGAAGGCCGTGCCGAGGCCGGAACCCCTTGCCGGAAGCGGTTCGGCTGGCACGCTGACGCCCGAGGACGAGAGCACCGGCGCGCCGTCCGGCGAGAAGATCGACAGGCGATAGATCTCTCGTCCGGCCAAAAGGTTTGCCGCTCTGAGCGGCTCGGTCGCCGAGGCATAAGACATCAGCGCGAATCCCGGGATGAGGATGAAGCCGATCTCCTGGACATTTCTACTATCGGATGAGTACATGTCTCTTTTCTAACCATTCATGTCCTAATTGCGCAAGTCGCGCGTCGCCTTTCTGGCATCATGCGGTCGTTCCATTCGGATTGACCCATGCGCTACTCCGCTCTTTCGATTTTCCTCAACGGCCTTCGCGGCAACAAAAGCTGGGCGCCCGCCTGGCGCGACCCGGCGCCGAAGCCGCATTATGATGTCGTCATTGTCGGCGGCGGCGGTCACGGCCTTGCCACCGCCTATTACCTCGCCAAGGAATTCGGCATCACCAATGTCGCCGTGCTCGAAAAGGGCTATCTCGGCTCCGGCAATATCGGCCGGAATACCACGATCATCCGCTCGAACTATTTGCTTCCCGGCAACAATCCCTTCTACGAGCTGTCGATGAAGCTTTGGGAAGGGCTGGAGCAGGACTTCAATTTCAACGCCATGGTCTCGCAGCGCGGCGTGCTCAACCTCTTCCATTCCGATGCGCAGCGCGATGCCTATACGCGCCGCGGCAACGCCATGCGGCTGCACGGTGTCGATGCCGAGCTTTTCGATAGGCAGGCGGTGCGCACAAAACTGCCCTTCCTCGATTTCGACAATGCGCGTTTCCCGGTGATGGGCGCCCTGTTCCAGCCGCGTGGCGGCACGGTGCGCCACGATGCGGTCGCCTGGGGTTATGCGCGCGGCGCCGACAGCCGCGGCGTCGACATCATCACCCAGTGCGAGGTCACCGGCATCCGCACCGAAAACGGTCAGGTCACCGGCGTCGAGACCAGCAGGGGCTTCATCGGCTGCGCCAAGCTGGCGCTGGCGGCGGCCGGCAATTCCACCGTCGTCGCCGATATGGCGGGCCTCCGTCTGCCGATCGAAAGCCATGTGCTGCAGGCCTTCGTCTCCGAAGGGTTGAAGCCGTTCATCGACAATGTCGTCACCTTCGGCGCCGGACATTTCTACGTCTCGCAGTCCGACAAGGGCGGCCTTGTTTTCGGCGGCGATATCGACGGCTATAATTCCTATGCCCAGCGCGGCAATCTGGCGACCGTCGAACATGTCGCCGAAGCCGGCGTGGCGATGATCCCTTCGCTGTCGCGGGTGCGTTATCTCCGTTCCTGGGGCGGGGTGATGGACATGAGCATGGACGGCTCGCCGATCATCGACCGCACCCATATCGACAATCTCTATCTCAACGCCGGCTGGTGCTACGGCGGCTTCAAGGCAACGCCCGCCTCCGGCTTCTGCTACGCCCATCTGATCGCCCGCAACACGCCGCATCAGACGGCCCGCGCCTTCCGGCTCGACCGTTTCGCCCGCGGCTATCCGATCGACGAAAAGGGCGTCGGCGCCCAGCCCAATCTGCACTGAGGACACTCAACATGGCGAGCCTGATTTCCTGTCCCCATTGCGGCGCTCGGCCCAAGGAGGAATTCTCGATCCGCGGCGATGCGAGCCTTGTCAGGCCGGCGCCGGATGCCGGGGCGGATGCCTGGTTCGACTATGTCTATCTGCGCGACAATCCGCGTGGCCGCCACAGCGAATATTGGCACCACTCCTCCGGATGCCGCCGCTGGCTGATCGTCGAACGCGATACCATTACCCATAAGGTCCATCACGTCAGGGATGCCGCACTTTCCAAGCTCGGCGGAGAACCGGCATGACGAGCTTCCGTCTTTCCTCCGGCGGCCGGATCGACCGCGCCACGACACTCGGTTTCAGTTTCGACGGCAAGGCGCTGGAAGGCCATCCGGGCGATACGCTCGCCTCGGCGTTGCTTGCCAACGGCATCCAGCTCGTCGGCCGCAGCTTCAAATATCACCGCCCGCGCGGCATCCTGACGGCGGGTGCGGCCGAACCGAACGCGCTGGTGACGACAGGCAGCGGCGGGCGCACCGAACCGAATACGCGCGCGACCATGATCGAGCTCTACGAGGGGCTGACGGCAAAGAGCCAGAACCGCTGGCCTTCGCTCGGCTTCGATATCGGCGCGGTCAACGGCCTGCTCTCGCCCTTCCTCAGCGCCGGTTTCTACTACAAGACCTTCATGTGGCCGGCAGCACTCTGGGAAAAGCTCTACGAGCCGGTGATCCGCAAGGCGGCCGGCCTCGGCAGAGCTTCCTATGAGGCCGATCCCGATATTTATGAGAAATGCTGGGCGCACTGCGATCTGCTGGTGATCGGCGCCGGCCCCGCCGGTCTTGCCGCAGCACTGACCGCCGGCCGCGCCGGAGCGCGCGTCATCCTTGCCGACGAAGGCGCCGAACTCGGCGGCAGCCTGCTTTCCGAGAGCGGCGCTGTCGAGAGCAAGCCAGCGGACACGCTTCCCGCTGAGCTGCTGGCCGAGCTCGAAGGGCTGGCGAATGTGCGCCGCCTGCCGCGCATGACCGTCTTCGGCTGGTACGACGACAATGTCTTCGGCGCCGTCGAACGTGTGCAGAAGCATGTGGCGCTGCCCGATCCGGACCGCCCGGTCGAACGCTTGTGGCGCATCGTCGCCCGTCAGGCAATCCTGGCGACGGGCGCCGAGGAGCGGCCGCTGGTCTTCGGCGGCAACGATATTCCGGGCGTGATGATGGCGGGCGCCATGCGCAGCTATCTCAACCGGCAGGCTGTCGCGCCGGGCAGAAGTACGGTGGTCTTTACCACCAATGATGCCGGTTACCGCACCGCCGCCGATCTTGAGGCCGCCGGCCTCGCCATCACGGCGATCGTCGACAGCCGCGCGGACGGGGGAAAGACCTGGCAGGGTCGCGCCGACGTGCTGAGGGGCGCCCGGATCGTTGATGCCCATGGCGGCCAGCGCCTCAACGGCGTCAGCGTCGAAACCGCAAGCGGCACCCGCCGCATCGAAGCCGATGCGCTGGCCATGTCGGGCGGCTGGAGTCCGGTCATCCACCTTGCCTGCCATCGCGGCGCAAAGCCGCAATGGTCGGACGAGGCCGCGGCGTTTCTGCCGCCGGCTGCGCAGGAAGGCCTTGCCGTTGCCGGCTCGGCTGCCGGTCTTGTCGAAACCGCTGCCTGCCTTGGCGATGGTGCGGCAAAGGCGGCTGCCGCCCTGAAGGCGATCGGCTTTGCGGCGGCGGAACCGGCCTTTGCCGCCGCCTCGGAAGCGGCGCGAGGCTCAAAGCCCCTCTGGTCAGTCAAGGGCTCGAAGGGCAAGGCCTTCGTCGATTATCAGAACGACGTCCATCTCAAGGATCTCGGCCTCGCGGTGCGAGAAGGCTACGGCCATGTCGAGCTCGCCAAGCGTTACACGACATCAGGCATGGCGACCGATCAGGGCAAGCTTTCCAACATCAACGCTATCGGCATTCTGGCCGAGGCGCGCGGCGTTTCGCCCGCCGAAGTGGGAACGACGACCTTCCGGCCTTTCTATACGCCGGTCTCCTTCGGCGCTCTGACCGGGGCATCGCGCGGCAAGGATTTCCAGCCGGCGCGCAAATCGCCGCTGCACGGCTGGGCTCAGAAGAACGGCGCGGTCTTCGTTGAAACCGGCCTCTGGTATCGTTCCTCCTGGTTCCCGCGAGCCGGCGAGGCGACATGGCGCGACAGCGTCGATCGCGAAGTGCTGAATATCCGCAAAAATGCCGGCCTCTGCGACGTCTCGACCCTCGGCAAGATCGAAATCTTCGGCAAGGATGCCGCGATCTTCCTCGACCGGGTCTATTGCAACGGCTTCGCCAAGCTTGCCGTCGGCAAGGCGCGTTACGGCATCATGCTGCGCGAGGACGGCTTTATCTATGACGACGGCACCACCAGCCGCTTCAGCGACGAGCATTTCTTCATGACGACGACGACGGCGCTTGCCGCCGGGGTGCTCACCCATCTCGAATTCTGCGCCCAGACGATCTGGCCGGAGCTCGACGTCTGCTTCGCCTCCTCCACCGATCAATGGGCGCAGATGGCCGTTGCCGGGCCGAAGTCCCGCGCCATCCTTTCCGAGATCGTCGACGAGGATATCTCCGATGCCGCCTTCCCCTTCATGAGCGCCCGCAAGGTGTCGCTATTCGCAGGCCGTCTCGAGGGCCGGCTGTTCCGGATTTCCTTCTCCGGCGAACTCGCCTACGAATTGGCCGTGCCGGCCGGCTACGGCGAGAGCGTTGCCGACGCCATCATGGCGGCCGGGGAAAAACATGGCATCTGCGCCTACGGCGCCGAAGCGCTCGGCGTCCTGCGCATCGAAAAGGGCCATGTCACCCATGCCGAGATCAACGGCACGGTCACCCCGGGCGATCTCGGTTTCGGCCGCATGGTGTCATCGACCAAGCCGGATTTCATCGGCAAGGCGATGCTTGCCCGTGACGGCCTGCAGGATCCCGAGCGCCCGCGCCTTGTCGGCGTCAAGCCGCTCAACCCGGCAAGTGGCTTCCGCACCGGCTCGCATATCCTTGCCGAAGGCGCTGCGGCGACGCTCGAAAACGACCAGGGTTACGTTACATCGAGCGCCTTCTCGCCGACCCTCGGCCATACGATCGGCCTGGCGCTGGTCCGGCGCGGGCCGGAGCGCATCGGCGAAAAGATGACGGTCTGGAACGGGCTGCGCAATGAATTCACCGATGCGGTGCTCTGCCATCCCGTCTTCATCGATCCCGAAAACGAGAAGCTCCATGCCTGATCTTCCCCAGCACAAACCGGTTCTTGCCGGAACGGTATATAGTGGCATTTCCGGAGCAGGCATCCGGCTGGAGGCCCTGCCGGAAGGCCATCTCCTGCACGTGCTCGGCACGATCGAGTCGGCGGCACTTGCCGCGGAATTGGCCAAAGCCGGCTTTACCAATAGTTCGATCCGCAAAGCCGGCTTCCGCCAATGGTTCGTCGCCGGCAACGAGCCGCTTTCCCCCGCCAGCCTTGCCGCCCTTGCGGCAGTACTCGCGGGAAAAGCCGTCGTCATGGACCAGAGCCACGGACGCGTGCGCATCGGCATATCAGGCCGCTCCTCGCGGCTGCTTCTCTCAAAAGGCACCGCCATCGATCTCGATCCCGCCGTCTTCCCGGAAGGCAGTTCGGCGATGACCATGATGGGTCACATCTCCGTACAGATCGTCCGCACCGGCGATGACAGCTTCGAACTCGCCGTTCTGCGCAGCTTCGCCGAAAGCCTCTGGGACGAACTCAGGCATATGGCGGCGAGCGCTGAAAAGGAAGGCGCGTGAGGGCCGTGCCGGCACAAGATCGACGATTAGGGGAATAGCTGGAAGGCTCAACTTTCCGGCGCGGTGGCACCCAGCCGTTGACCGTCGAGCCAACACGAGAATTCGCTACAGCGGAGAGGATGGCGGCGAAATTTTTAGGGACTGACGATGGAGCAGATGGCAAGCGGTGCCCCAATCACACTTCGTGGCAGCCTAGATAATGCCGCGAGATAAATTCTTTGAGCATGATTGATCGAACCGTTATCTCGAATCGGATTCACGCTTCAACGCGGGGATCGCGAACGCCAGTAGCGAAATCATTGGCAAAGGCTGTGTTGGGTCCGAACCCAATGGCGTTGCACCCATCAGAGCGGACAATCAAATCTATTAGTAAATCGCGTTTGACGGCGTGGAACGGCTGAACAATTGATAAATTCAGCCAAAAATAATTCTGAAGGCGATAAAAGAGGGTGCTGTGAAAAGATGAACGACCCGATACACCCTGCACGCCAAATCCCGTTTCCCGACCTTATCGCTGGCTTGAAGCGAGCCCAAGGGCTCGGCCATGTCCATCGCCGTCAGAACGCAACCGGTACTTTGCAGCTCTACATCTATACCCCCCGGTGCGTATATGAGGATGGTTGGGATCAGTTTTCGCTGATCGCTCGCGGTCTCATTGTGGACGAGGGCGCTGGTCGGGTCGTTGCTACGCCGTTTCCGAAGTTTTTCAATGTCGACGAGCGGCATGGCAAAGTACCCGATCTGCCGTTTGAGGCGTTCGAAAAGCTCGATGGTAGTCTGATAATCGTGTTCAATGATGCTGGCCGTTGGCACGCAGCCACCAAAGGCGCGTTCGACTCCGAACAGGCCCTATGGGCTCAAGCACGCTTGGATGCCCACGATCTCTCAGGTCTGTCGCCGGATACGACATATCTGTTCGAGGCGGTATATCCGGAAAACAGAATGGTCGTGCGATATGCGGAGCCTGCCATGGTGATGTTGGCGGCCTACCACGCTTCAGGTCTTGAAGTAACCTACGACGAGGTTCGAACGACCAGCCAAGCGTTGGGATGGCGTGCGGCCGAACGCCATGAGTTCGGGAATATGGCGGACATGATGCTCCATACTGCAACGCTCCCACGCGACAACGAGGGATTTGTCGTTAGATTCACAAATGGCTTGCGCCTCAAACTCAAAGGCTCCGAGTACCGTCGTATCCATGCGTTGATCTCACGCTGCACGCCATTGGCAATCTGGGAAGCAATGGCCGCAGGGGACGATATGGCCGCGATTCGTCGTGATCTGCCGGAAGAGTTTTGGAGCGATTTTGACAACATCGTACTCCTCCTGACGAAGGAATACGCGGCGATGGAAAGGAAGGTCGCTGAACTGGCAGCATCTGTCGCCCATCTTTCCGATAAAGAGTTGGGATTGTCGCTCAATTCACTGCCTGCTGACGTGGGTCCTTACGTTTTTGGCTTGCGAAAAGCAGGTGCAATCGTAGGCAAGTCCCGAGACGCGTTGATGCGTTCCATCAGACCCACTGGCAACGTGTTGCCAGGTTACCAGCCGTCATATGCCATGGGGCGTGTGATTGATGAGGCAACATCGTAGATTTGCAGCGTACAGTAGCTCTGGCGTGAATGCAGGATTGGAGAAGGTCTCGGCTGAGAGGTTCCTTCCGCTGTGACATTGAAGCAATAATGCGTTAAATAGCGGCATCAGTGGAACGTGTGCTTTGCTTCAGAAGGTTTTCGATAGGTGAACCTCACGCCCAGACTTTCTGGTCGTGAAAACCTCCAATGTACTCTCCATGGAGAAACTCCCGTTGCTCGTCCATGGAAAGCCGATCACAGATTAGCCCAGACAGGGCAACGTGGGAGTGAAACACCGGTTACCACAAGCCTTTATCCGGCTTTCCGAATGTCCTCGAATCTGAGACTGAAGCGCGCGAGATATTTACTCAGGCGGTCGGCGTCGTTGCTGCTCTTTTTCTCAAGTCGCGTGATCGCAAACAAGGCTCTGCCCGCAGCACTTGCCGTGGCATGTTGACGGCAGGTATGAAGAACAGCGGCAAGCTGGGCTGCGTCAAAGTGATCGAGGCGAGTAGCAGCTTCTGCACCCAGCACGTCTTCGATGATTAGGTCCATCTTGCCGTCGTCACTCGAACCGCGCCAAAACGCATTCAGCCGTCGGACTTCATCATCGACGACGTCAATCGTGATGCGTCCATGCGGCGCGAGGGTCGCCATGCGGGTCACCGAAGCCGACAGGTCGCGAAAGTTGGCACTCCAGACTGCTTGCGGGCCAGTTGCGAAACTAAGATAGCGTTCGCGTGCTTCCTTGTTGAACGTAACATTTTCGCCTTCTCGTTCCAGATAGCGCCTGAGCTCGAAGTCGAGATTGGGCTCTATGTCCTCCTTGCGCTCGCGCAGGGCCGGCCGATGTGTCGGAACTGCCGAGTGCCTACAAGAGCGCTGCGAACGTGCGGGCGCAGATCGAGCACTACGGTCTCGCCGAAGTGGTCGACGAGGTGATCCCCTACGGGGGCATCATGGCCAGCGACTGGCAGCAGAATGCGCCCTGGCGTAAAAAGCGCCGGTAAACAACCGGGGAAGGCAAACACGCTTGCCTTCCCTTCCCTCGAAGGCACCAGATTCCGAACGTCTGCCAATAGGCTTCAAGCCGTTTCCCGCGCGGCAGGCGTCATCCATTCGGCGCGCTCTGCACCTTGCAGCTCTTCCACCGCATCGGCGGCAAAGCTCGGCACGACACCGGTCCACAGCAGTGCGCCATCGGGATTGGAATGTCCGTCGCCCTCGAGCTTGTAGATGCTCTCGACGATATACTGGCCGTCCTCGTTGAGGCCCTTGATCTCGGAAATCTCGATCACCCGGCGTCGTCCGGTGCGCTTGAAACGGGCGATTTGCACGACGACGTCGACGGCAGAGGCGATCTGGGCGCGCAGCGGTCGGAGCGGCATGTCGATATCCGACATCAGCGCCAGCGTTTCCAGCCGGTGCAGGGCGTCGTAGGGCGTGTTGGCATGCACCGTCGACAGGCTGCCGCTATGGCCCGAGGTCATCGCCTGGATCATATCGAGCGCCTCGCCGCCGCGGCACTCGCCGACGATGATGCGGTCGGGCCGCATGCGCAGCGACGAGCGGAACAGGTCGCGGATGCTGGCGCCGCCGCGGCCGAAACGGTCGGGCTTCGTGACTTCGAGATAGACCACGTGTTCCTTACGGATCTGCAGTTCCGAGGTGTCCTCGATGACGATGATGCGCTCGTGATCGGCAAAGGCTTCCGACAGCGCGTTCAGCATCGTCGTCTTGCCGGTGCCGGTGCCGCCGGAGATGATGACGTTCTTCTGCAGCCCGACGGCCGCCTGCAGCAGCGTCAGCGACTGCTCGGTCAGACTGCCCTGGGTGACGAGATCGCGAATGCTGCGATGTTCCTTCAAAAAGCGGCGGATGGAGATGCAGAGCCCGGTGCGGGCAGCCGGCGGCTGGATCATCTGCACGCGCGAACCATCCGGCAGGCGCGCCTCGACGCTCGGCTCCTCCGGCGTCAGCCGTTTGCCGGAGAATTGCGCGATGCTGCGCGCGGCCGATTCCAGATCCTCGCGGCTGGCGAACCGCGTGTCGGCGCGTTCGAGCTTGCCGCGCCGTTCGACGAAGATATCGGATGTCCCGTTGATCAGGATTTCGGAAACGCTCGGATCGTCGAGCAGGAAGCGGATCGGACCCAAGAGCTTGTCCAGCGCCCGGGTCAGGACCTGGAAGGTCGCCTGTTCGGCGGCGTCGTCGGAAACGGCCTTCATCAGAGCGGCATCCCCACCAGAACCGTGCTCATGCCGAACAATGTCGCCATCATTTGAACTGCGGTTGGAAAGAACATCATCAATGGAATGAGGACCAATGCAAGTATCAGGATGCTGCTCATCGTTTCCATGGTTCGTTTCTCCGGAACGACTGAAGGGCGAGGCCCATAATGTCGGTGAAGCTTAATCCAGATCGCCAAGCAACGCCATGGTCGCGTCCCGCGCGAGCGGCCGATAGGACGTGCGCCGTGTCGTCTATTCTATCGCCTTGAAAGAATTGACCAATTATGGGGCAGTCGGAGACAGTTGGCAAAGCCGCCGCCAAGTTGCTTCTTCGGGGTAAAACTATAACGTCTTCAGTCGGTTAGTTTAAAATTACCGCCGTCAACTCCGTTTCATCAAGAGACGCCTCCAAGACAATTGGAACCCTTCGTTCCGTTTGCTTGACGGAGGGCTGGCCTTGGGCGCACTCTTGGGTCTTAATGGTGTTGCTCAACAAGCGTTGGCCGCCGGGGAAGAAAAGCTGAAGCAGAACATATCATTGGAACGAGCAACGTGCTGGTTCGGATCGATGCCGTATGCTTGGTAATCTTCTCTCAGGTCTTCGATCCGAAACAAACCTAGGAACGAGGAATACGCAGATGTTTGGAAAACTCAAGACTCTCGCAATTGCACTTCACCAGGACGAGCGCGGCGACATGGCCCAGATCGTCCTCGCCGTCGCCCTGATCGTCATTCCGCTGATGCTGCTTCTGCTCGCATTCGGCAAACAGATCGGCGAATGGTTCAACGAAAAGAACACGGCGCTCTCGGATGCCGAGAGAATTCCCGAGCCGGGTCAATAAGCGGGCCGGGATCATGGATACGACCTATGATCTGACCCTGATGCCTGCGGCGGCGGCTCTTGCCGTCGCCTGCGCCACGACCGCGGCGGTGCTCGATCACCGCCAGGGTCACATCCCGAACGCCGTGACCTATCCCTGCCTGCTTGCCGGCTTCATGCTGGCGGCAGCCGGCGGAGGTCTCGCAGGGATCGGCCTTGCCTTTGCCGGCCTCATTGCAGCCGGCATGATCTTCATCATCGCCTTCGCAGCCGGCAGCTGCGGCGGCGGCGATGTCAAGCTGATGGCGGCGCTCGGCGCCATTCTCGGCCTCTGGCCCGCCATCGATGTGACGCTCGCAGCGCTGATGGTCGGCGGCGTGATCGCCCTGTTCTCAATGGCGCGGCGTGTTCAGTGGAGCGTGCTGGCTAGGAACGTCGGACTGTTCGCTTTGCTTCTGCCTGCCGGTTTCCGCGATGCCGCTTCGGTGCTGAAGCCGCGCGAGACACATCATACCGTCCGCTTCGGCGTTGCCGCCGCTCTCGGACTTTTCTGGTGCCTGTTCATGCCCGATTTCACCCCTCTTTCACTCGTGAGGTAACGGCAATGCGCGCGGAACTCGAACGCCCCCTCTTCGACGGTGCCTTCTGGAGTTCGATCCTGCACTCGCGGACCTTCTGGATCCCTGAGGATCACGGCGCGCTCTTCGGCACCTTTGCGATCGCGATGATCCTGCTTGCCTCGATGCTGCTGCTGCCGCGGCTTTCCGCCCGCCGGCGCCGCATATCGGAGCTGCATGGCGATATCTCCGGCAGCACGACGATGATGGATTTCGTGCTCGTCACGCCGGTCTTCGTCTTCTTCATGTTCGTGGTCTTTCAGTTCGCGATCCTGGCGAAAAACCACCTCTTCACCCATTATGCCGCCTATGCGGCAGCCCGCAGCGCCCGCGTTTATTTCTGCCCGGCCCTGCCGATCACCATCCGGAGCTTCATTGACGTCAAGACCTGCGATGACGATGCCGCGCCAGGGAAAGCCGATCTTGCCGCCCGCCTGGCGCTGATCCCGGCTGCCCCCTACGACCAGCTGAAATGCGTCGGCGCCTGCCAGCCGCCGGAAGAGGCGCTGAAAAGCCTTGCCGATGCCTCCGGTCTTTCGAAGAACTGGCGGGCGATGCGCAACCAGGCCCGCTACATGTTCGACCCGCAAAACGTCACCGTGACGGTCGATCGCGCGCCGATGGCGCTCTATGCCGCCATCAACCGTTCGCCGCATGTGCCGGTGACCGCCAAGGTCGAAGCGCGCTTCCTGCTGCTCGAATATGCCGGCTGGGTCTTTGCCCGCGGCCAGAGGAAAGACGGCCGCTACTACACGATCTCGAAGGCGGAGGTGAACCTGCTATGACACCGACCCTCATCAAGCGCCTGCACCGCGACGAACGCGGCTTCCTGTCGCCGATCATTCTCTACATGACGATCGCGCTCGCGTTGATGATCGTCTGGATCCTGAACACGGGACAGATGATCTACGACAAGCAGCGCACCCAGGACACGGCCGACGCCGCCGCGCTCGTCCATGCCGATTGGGAAGCCCGCTATCTCAACATCATGGCGATGAACAACGTCGCCTCCTCGCAGGCCACCGTCGTCATGGCGACCTCGGTTGCCTTTCAGCTGACCACGGCGGAACTGGCCCTGCGCTCGACCGCCATTCTGGCGAAACTCGCCGAATACTCCTTCACCGAGGGCTTCGGCCCGGCGTCCCTTCTGCCGCCGATGCCGCCGATGCCCTATTGCCCTGGTTGGCAGAAGGTCCCGATCGTCGGCGGCATCATTTACGGCGCTTGCCTGGCGTTTCAGGGGTTCCGGGCGACGGAAGCCACCATCGCCATCGCATATACGGTGAAAGCACAGATCGATTATGATCCCTGGGGCCTGATCAACAAGTCCAGCGACATCATCGACGGCATGAACGACCTCAACGACTACCTCGTCGAGAGCTTTCCGCAGCGCGTCGGCAACGAAGCCCTGCATCTGGTGCGCCTGAACAAGTCGGATCATGTCGTCTTCCATCCGCCGTGCGAATCCTGCAACGACGCCGGAGAAGGTGCCGGCGGCAACCTTCCGGTCGATCGCGACGGCGTCAATCCTGCCGCGGCCTATGCTGAAATGTGCCTTGCGATGAGCAGGGGTACGGAGGGGCAGGACCCGTTCCTGATGCGCGGCGAATTCGCCAATCGCGGCTTCCCCAACGGCAAGGGTCCGCTGACCGCAGGCGGCGTCGACGGCAGCCATATCCGCGACTTTGTCAACCACGAAAGCGGCATCGACAGCACGCTGGTGAATTTCTACATCTTTTACGAAGCCTTCGGCCCGGCCTATCTGAGCAAGGTGCCGTTCAAGGCGATCGTCGAACAATATGCCGGCGATCTCAGCTGGCTGGAAGAAGCAGCGCTCGATGTCAGCTTCTGGCTGGCGGATAAGGTCTTCGGTGTCGGCTTCGGCGTCACCAACCCCTTCCAGCTGCCGATCGACGTGCCGCCGCGCTATTCGGACTCACAGACAAAAGACGAGAACGATTTCACCCGCAAGTTCGACATGATCTGGAACCAGGTCTGCGGGCCGGCCGGTGGGGCGATCTCTGTGGCGGGTGCCGCCCTGCCGGTCATCTCCTTCCCCAAGCCTTACTGGCTGAAGGGCCGCATCCCCTTCAACTTCACGCCCTTCGGCGGCGAGCAGCTCGACGACTACCAGACGCTGGCGATCGTTTCGCGTGCCCCGCGAGCCCGGCTGCAGATCCGCATCTTCAAGGACAAGACGCCGTCCGCCTATGCGCTCGCGCAGAGCTGGGTTCATAATTACACGGCCTTCGATCTCTATACGCAGGACTGGCTTGCATCGCTGGCGCCCGCCACGCTCGCCGACAATACCGGCGAGGTTTCGAACACCATCAAGCAGAGCCCGGCCGCCGATAGTTTCACCGGCCTGACCCGCGTCTTCGACCAGGGAGGAGCCAATGCCTGGGCTGCCGTCAACACACATTGAGACGACCGGCGGCGCTCCGGCCGGTGGCCTGATGATGCGGCTGCACCGCGACAGCCGCGGCCTGGCCTCGATCGAATTCGTGCTCGCCGCACCGGTCATCCTGCTGATCGTGATCTTCATGATCCATGCCAACAGGATCTCCACCAAGAAGGTGGGCACCATGCTGGCGATGCGCAACGCCGCCTTCGCCGAGGCGAACGGGCTGGACTGCACCTCGGATTTCTCGAACGTCTTTCCACTCCCCTCTCTGCCGGCGCTGCCCGGACGCGACGCCATGAGCTGCTCGCGCACGCCCTCGCATGAGGGCGACGGCGACCCGCAGCGTACCTTCGTCTGGGACGACGTCCAGAACACGCTGAAGAGCGACGGCCGCGACTTCGGCGATATGGTCGGCGACCTCGCCAATGAAAAACCGCAGCTCGTCACTGCGACGGCCGACCGCGTCTACAAATTCAGGGATTCCGACGACCTCGATACGATCAGGAGCATCCGCTGGAAGGATGCGTTCACCGTGGACGATGCAACGCTGTTTGCCTCGCACAACAACGATACGACCCGTCGCGGCTACGACCCGACGCTGCGCCGGGAAATCCGCGATGTGGCCGACGATTCCGGCGATCTGTTCGACGGCGTCTTTCCGGGAGCGAAATAAGATGAGACAGGGCGCGCGCATCCCCGTTCATCTGTTGGCCACCGCTTTCGGTATCGGGCTTGTCGCCATGGTCGCGGTCCCGCCGGGCCGCGCCGAGGTCTACAAGGATTTCCGGGCGACGGTGAATTCGACGCTGGCGGGCATTCTCGGCGCGCCGGAGCGGGCGCCGCGCGATCTGGTCATCAACGGCCAACCGCTCGAATTCACGCCCTACCAGAGCGATCGCAGCATTTCCGAGATCACCGACGAATGGCTGCGGGTGCTGGCCGTCAATACCCGCCCTGCCCTGCCGAAAAGCAACGACAGGGAAGAGCTGACGGCCGTCATCGCCGCCAATATGCTCATCGTCCCGAAGACCAGCCGCATCCGCGACGATCTCGCCGTGGTGGTCCGCTTCTTCGACGGCGACGGTGAGGCAGCGCTCGATTATCTCCGACGGCAGGACCCGGCCAATCCTTCGGCAAGGGCGCCGATCCCCGGTGTGTCGATCATGATCCGCCGCCCCGCCGGTGCGCCGGTGACCGAGGTGCTGATGACCCGCTTCGAGGACGTGGCGTCGTCGCTGCCGGCCTTTGCAGCACCCGCCGATGCCGGCAAGCTGCCGCCGTCGCTGCGTCCGCCGGCCGGCGTCGAGGTGCTGAGCGATATCGGCGACCGCGACAAGGGCCATACGTCGCGCACGGTCGTCTCGAAAGGCTCGCTGTCCGCGGCGCGCTGGGCCGATGCGCGCGCCGAGCTTCTCACCCGTGACGGCTTCACCATCGAGACGCAAGCGGCTGAGCGCGGCGGGGTCACGGCTCTCTATGGCCGGCGCGGCAGCGTCGAGGCCAATGTTCTCTACACCAGCAGCAAGAGCGACGGCCGGACCGTCGAGGTCATCCAAATCAGGCAACCCTTCGTCGAAGGAACAACACCATGAACTGGAAGCTCATCGCGGCCGTCATCGTCGGGCTCATCACCGGCGTTCTGCTCTACTTCTGGACCGAGAGCGTCAAGAATGAGCAGGTAGCCTATGCCTTCATGCGGCTCCAGCCGGACCGGAAGGTGACGCGAGGTCAGGCGATCACGCCCGACATGCTCGCCGAACCGGTCATGCTGCCGGAAAGTTTCGGGGCGCTTGCCAAGCTTGCCGTTCCTGCTGCCAGCGCTTACCAGGAATGGCTGAAGGACAGGACGGCCGCCGCCGACATTCCGGCCGGCTCGGTGCTGCTTTTCCAGTACTTCGACGATAATGACGGCGGACGCCTGACGACGATGATTGCGCCCGGCAAACGGGCGCTCACCCTTCCCGTCAACGCGGCCGCGGCCGTCGGCCATTTCGTCGAGCCGGGCAGCTATGTCGATATTCTCGGCACGGTCGATGAGCCGGTCGAACCTGTCGCACCGGCCGCCGCGACCCAACCGGGAACCCCCGGCCAGGCTCCGGCCGTTCCCGGACAGGCGCCTGTTGCAACCGGGCAGCCGCAGGCTCCGGCCCAGCCGCACTCGCCGGTCGAGCAGATGCTGAAGAATTACCTCACCCAATATCCGGGCGCCGACGAGAATGATGTCAACGCCTACCGCAAGCAGGCGCAGGATTATAAGCTCGGCATCAGTTCGCGCACCCGCGTCGTCACCCGCACCTTCCTGCAGAATGTCAAAGTGCTGGCCGTCGGCGCCGCGACGACGGCGGAAGGCGCGGTCACCAAGGCCAACAGCACCTATAACAACGTCACCGTCGAAGTGACGCCGGCGGAAGCGGAGATGCTGATTTTTGCCATGGGCCAGTCGAACGGCAGCCTGAACCTCGTGCTGCGCAATCCGGCCGACAATACCGTCGAGGAACTGCCGAGCATCAACTGGACGCGTATGTGAGCGTTGCGGGGGAATAAGCCATGCTGTTGAAGATTTCCTATGAGGACGGCAGCGGCCGGGAGGTGATCCCGCTCTCGGCAAACGAGACCTATTTCGTCGGCGAAAGCAGTACGCTGACGCTGCCGGCTGGCGCCGGGGTTGTGCGGCTGCGCGGCAGCCACGTCTCCTCGCCGCAATTCGTGCTGCGCAAATCCGGCCAGGGCTGGTCGGTGCAGCATCATGGCCGCAACCCGACGCGGGTCGACGATCAGCCGCTGCGGGCCGGTACGCCGGTTGCGGTCTCGGCCGGCATGTCGATCTGGGTGCCGAACGTCACGATCGAACTGGTCGAACCGGCCGCGGCGGCCGAGGCGGTGACGCAGTTTCCGGACCAGGAGCGGGTGCTGGCGCTGCAGATGGAGATACATGAGCGACTGCTAAAGGACACGCAATATGACCGTCTGGTCAAATCCTCCGATTTCGGCCGCGAGGACACGCGCAACCGCATCCGCGAACGGCTCGACATGTTCATCAAGGAGGCCCTCGACGCCGCCCCGCAGGATCTGGTCATCCTGGTCATCAAGAACGCTGTCTACCGCTGGCTGGCAAAACGCATTGCCCGCACCGGGCGGCGCGATGCCTCGTCGACGGCCGCCAGCCTGTCGCGCGAGGAGCAGGACAACCGCCGCCTGTTCGATGTCGGCAAGGCGCTGATTTCGGCACTGCAGCTGAAGCTGAACTTCGAATCCACCCGCGCCGACTTCGCCCAGCTCGACACGCGCTTCAGCGCCGCCTTCCAGTCCCGCCAGGCGCTGTTCAATGCCGGCGACCGCTACGAGATCGCCCATATGCACCTGCGCTCCAACATCGAGGAGTTGATGTATCGCTGGGGCACGATCTCGGAGCTGATGGATCTCGACGTCATCTCGGAAATCATGGTGACGCGCTACGACGAGATCTATGTCGAAAAATTCGGCCTGCTGGAACGCTATCCCTTCGCCTTCGCCAATGAGCGGCAGCTGATGAAGGTGATCGAGCGCATCGCCGTCGATTCCAACCGCTCGATCAACGAGAGCGAGGCGATGGCCGACTTCCGCATGCCCGACGGTTCGCGCGTCAACGCCGTCATTCCGCCGCTGGCGGTCAAGGGCGCTTGCCTGACCATCCGCAAATTTGGCGGCAAATCTCGGCTCGACATCTCCAAGCTGGTGACGGCCGGCGCGCTCAGCGAGCCGATGCGCGCCTTCCTCGAGGCGGCGGTGCGGGCCCGCAAGAACATCGTCGTTTCCGGCGGCACCGGCTCCGGCAAGACGACGCTCTTGAACAGCCTGTCGCAGTTCATCCCGATCGGCGAGCGCGTCGTTGCGGTCGAGGATACGTCGGAACTGCAGCTCGACGGCATCCATGTGGTCTATCTGCAATCGCGGCCGAAAACGGCAGAGTCCGAAACCAGCGTCACCATCCGCGATCTGGTGCGCAACGCGCTGCGCATGCGCCCCGACCGCATCATCGTCGGCGAGTGCCGCGGCGCCGAGGCGATCGACATGCTGCAGGCGATGAACACCGGCCATGCCGGCTCGATGACGACGGCGCATGCCAATACGCCGCAGGACATGATGACCCGCCTGGAGGTGATGGTGCTGCAGGGCCAGAGCTCGCTGCCGGTGATGGCGATCCGCCAGCAGATCGTCGCCGCCGTCGAGCTCGTCGTGCAGCTGAACCGCCTGGAAAGCGGGCGGCGCGCGGTGACCGAAATATCCGAGGTGATCGGCATCGATCCGGATACCGGCCTCGTCATCGTCGAGCCGATCTTCCATCTCGTCGGCCGCGCCGGCGGCCAGGCGGTGCATGCCTTCACCGGCTATCTGCCGAGCTTCGTCGCCGAACTCGTCGAGTTCGGCGAAGACGGTGAAATCGAAAAACTCGATATGTTCGTCTGAGAGAAAAGCCATGGATATCAGCATTCTGCAGATTTTTACGGTCGCCCTCGGGGCGGTGACGGCGGGGTTGCTCGTCTGGGGCGCGCCGGTGCGCTGGCCCGCACCGCTTTTGCGCGCCACCGAACGCGATATCGCGCTCGCCAGCGAGGCGGCGCAGGTCTTTGGCCGCGATGCCGTGCCGCCCTATACGATGATCCTCGCCTACGGCATCACGGCAATCGTCGTCTTCCTGTTGATCTCGCTGATCTTCGGGCCGATCTTCGGCATCGTCATCGCCATTCCCGTCGCCTTCTTCCTGCCGAAGGCGGTCATCCGCTATTTCCTGCAGCGGCGCTGGCTGCAGATCGAATCGCAGCTTCCCTATGCCGTCGACCAGATCGTCTCGGCGGTGCGCACCGGCAAGCCGCTCGCCGTCGCCGTCAATGCGGTGGCCGACACCGGCCAGATGCCGGCCTCGCGCGAGTTCGAGCGCATCGCCCGCGAACAGAAGCTCGGCATCGGCCTGGTCGAGGCGCTCGACCGCCACGGCCGCACCGTGCCGAGCCTGCACTTCAAGATGGTCGATGCGGCCCTCGGCCTCTTTGCCCGCCAGGGCGGCGATATTTCCGAGCCGCTGACCGAGATGTCGAAATCCTTCAAGGAGATCTGGAAGCTCGATCAGAAGATCACCACCTCGTCGTCGCAGGCGCGCATGAACTTCCGCGTCGTCAACGGCGGCGCGCTGTTCATGATCCTGATGATCTTCTTCGGCCAGCCGGAGCTGATCGACAAGGTGTTCGGCAACGCCATCGGCATCGTCATCGCCATCGTCGGCGCCATTCTCTATGCCACCGGTTTCTTCTGGATGCGCTCGATGATGAAGGTGTCGGTCTGATGTCGGCGATCCCTCTTGGCCCCCTTGCCATCGTCTTTGCCGGCATCGCCGCCGCCCTCTTCGTCTGGTGGATCGGCGATCTGCTCGGTAGCATCCAGGTGGTGCGCCGCTCCCGCGGCGGCGACGGCCCGCCGCCCAATATCGTCGACAGCGTCGGCATGCGCACGCCGGTCGAATTCGTGCTGCTGCATTTCGAGCCGTGGCTGGCCGACTACGGCGCCCAGCTGGAGCAAAAGCTGATCTATGGCGGCCGGCCCTTCGGCGGCGTCACCGGGCGGGAATATATCGCGCTGCTCGTCGTCATGAGCCTCTTCGGCTTCATCCTGCTCGGGGTGCTGTTCGGCATTGCCAGCGGCAGCATCATCGGCGGGCTGGTCGCCGGGCTGATCCTCGGGCTGATCCCCGCCATCTATTTCTGGGTAGTCGCCGACGACAAGATGCAGGACCGCAAGGAGCGCATTTCGCGCGAATTTCCCTATTTCCTCGATCTCGTCGTCATGACCCAGCAGGCGCAGGCGACCCTGCCGGAAAGCCTGAGGCTTTATGCCGAGGCTGCACCCGGCACGGTGATGAGCGAAGAGATCGACCAGACGCTGAAGGACGTGGCGCTCGGCACCGGCATGGTCGAGGCGCTGCAGCGCCTGGAGCGAAGGATGACCGCCGAGGAGGTCGTCCGCGTCATCCGCGCGGTGATCCAGGGCGAGGTCGAGGGCAGCAACCGTGTCGAGCTGCTGCGCGAACACGCGCGCGACCTTCGTTTCCGCCGCTGGGAAAAAGCCGACAGGGCCAGTGAAAAGCTGAAAGCCAAGATCGTCATGCCGGCGATGATGATCGTCGTGTCGATCCTGCTTCTGGTGCTGGCGCCGGCAATTGTCGAGATGATGTCGAGTGGGATGTTTTGATCATGGCCTTTTCCTTCTTCCGCGGAAACAAACCAAGCCTGCTGCAGACCGGCCCCGGCGGCCAGAGCCGCAGCCATGCGCTCGACCGGCCCGAAATGTCGATCGGCCGGGCTTCGAACGCCGATATCGTCGTCGACGATCCCTTCTTGGCGCCTATCCATGCGCGCATCGAAAAGCAGACCGACGGCGGCTTCATCATCCGCCGCATGGGGCTGAACCCGATCATGCTGCGCGGCGAGGCGCTGCTGCAGACGGCCTCGCTGAAATCCGGCGACAGCTTTCGTCTCGGCAAGGATGTCGAATTCCAGTTTCTGGAGAAGGCGCCCGCCAAGGAGGCGCCGAAGAAGGAGGCGGCCAAGACTGGTGACGACAAGCCGAAGAAGCCGCTCTTCAAGCAGCCGGCCTTCCTCGCCGGCATGGGTCTCGCCTATCTCGCCATTGTCGGCGTCATCGGCTACGTCATCCTGTCCGACAGCGGCAGCGCGGAAAGTGGCCCAACGGCAGAGCGCATCAATGCGGAAGCCGGCCGCATTCCGACATGCATCAAGAATGCCCGACGCATGCGCCAAGTTTCCGAGCAAAGCTTTAACGGCGCTGTCGGCGGCCGCGTCGGCAGGGATGGCGACGCAACCTATGCCGCCCTTTCGCTTGCAGCCGAACCGTCTGACGACGCGGCGCTGGCAAAGGCCGCCGAGCCGATCGTCGAGGCCTACAAGCGTACGGCACTTGCAGCCCTCGCCTCGGAAAATCGCGGCAACAATACGCTGGCGCAGAGCCTCTACCAGCAGACCTACGATCTCGTCCCCGACATCAACTGCTCGGCCGCGCGTTTCGCGCTGCAGCGCCGCGCCGCCACGAAGCCGCCGACGCGGCGCTGATCGCAGGTTTGATGGGCATTTGACCGGAAGGAGTGGTTCGAACCTAGTGAGACGCTCTTTCGCCAAACAATAAGCCCAGCAACAGAAGGGAGCCGAAGGATAAAGCGCAACCTGTCTGGGCGATGGTGGCCGCCTTGCGCAATGAACGAAACTCCTCGGCGACGTAGTACCTGTCGAAGCGGCTGCGCTTGCGCGCTTGCCGTTCCCGCCAGCTGAGGCACTGATCTTCCGACTTATCTACCAGGCAGTCCGTCTTATAGAGCACCCTGATTATCACCCAGAAAGCGACGGCGAAGCTCACGGCAAATGCACCGAAGCAGGTAAAAAATATCAACTTCACGACGAGCAGTTGACCGACCATTCCCAGCACATCCCATGTATTTAAGTGCGTACACCTGGGAACGCCGACGCACAAGTTATCGAGTTCGACGGGTCCGCGTAGCCATAGTTTTGTCAACGAGACGGGCGGTCACATAAGCGAAACATACGACCGCGCTGAGAAACACTGAGAATGCGAGAGGGCTATTCAATCCAATCGACGCCGCAACTGGCTTGAAAACGCCGATCGCGCCTCGATGTAGGATGTAGATTGGGTAGGAGATATACCCAATCCATGTTGCCAACGCCTCTGCTTTTGCAGGCATCTCCAAAAAGAGGCCAAGCATTACGATGAGCGGAGCCAAGGCCATCGCGAACATCAGGTCGTAGTAAGGCCGCAGCACGACAGGAACCGGCGCCGCAATGCAAATCGTCAGAAGAAGGCATGGCACAATGGCGGCCCAGCCCTTCCTCCAAGCGGGCATGCCGCCGAATAGACGGCTTATCACGACCCCTGCGGTAAATGAAAACATCACCCTTGGCAGGCCACCTACCGCTGAGGGCCACTCCCAGCCAATATTCAACATACCGTATTTAAAACCGACAAAAACCAAAAATGCAGCCGAGACCAATGCAACCCCGCAGAGGACGCGGATAGAGAGCCGAAAAAGCCACAGGGCGAAGACTATATTCACCAACAGTTCCCAGAACATCGACCATGCTGGACCGTTGATTGGAAACATTCCTTGCATCGGGTTCGCTTGAAGGAAATACATTGGACTGGGCAGAAAGAACGTGTTCGCAGTCGTCGACACCAGCAGGTCGATGACACTTTGATTTCTCAGCCCCCAGCTTGTTAACAGAATGATCTGGATGAGGCCGACCAAAATTCCGATCAAATAGAGCGGATAAAGGCGCTTGATGCGGGCCGCCATAAACGACTGGAACAGCAGACCGCGCGAGAGTCGTTTTCCATAAATTTCGGCGATTATAAATCCGCTGAGAACGAAGAAAAAGTCGACTGCTAGATAGGCCGATGGCGCATAGCTCTCCCGGAAATGTGTAGCGACAACACCAATAGCGGCACATCCGCGCATTGCATCGAGCGTATAGTAACGGTTGCGGTCGGCAACCGAGGCTCCTACATCGTCCATCGCCAATGGCGAATAACCGCGGTCGAGGCTACTCATCTTATGGATTATCCTATTACGCGTTGTGTCTGAGGGGCGTTTGGATGCGGTGGATGAGAACGTCACCGAAGCGACGTTCTGATAATTTCAGATGACGGCTTGAGCACCAGATCCTTTAAATCGCAGCACAGGTTTATGCGGGTGGGGTCTGGAAATCATGCAGGGTTGGCAACCGCACCCCTGTTACTTTTGCGCTGCCGTGCCTGCTTTATACTGCCGATCAAGATATTTAAACGAGCTCTGCACAGAACGAATATCAGGCCGCAGTAAACCATGCCGCCTGCAAGGATTTCCACGGCCAAGCGTGGATACGGGGACCAATGAATGAGCAATTCGTGGAGGAAGAAAACGACTGCAACCATTCCTGCAGAGGCAATGGTAGGCCGCAGGAATTGCGCCAGGTATGCCGGGATACTCAGTTCTATATGCTGCGAAACCTTCCAACTGGTGATCGGCCAAAACAACAAAACTTCGATCATTATGCCGAAAACAATCGTCGTGACGCCATAAGGATAGAGAATTGCGATCGTCAGGAGTGTGAGGAGGTTTCGTGCCAGCTGGTAGTAAAACCACCAATCCATCTCTCCTTGGCTCTTGATCAAGGATGCCTGCACGTAGCCGATCCCAGCCATCAATCCGATGACGCAGTAGAACCGAACCGGCCAAACGGCCGCGATCCAATGTGCACCGAAAATTGTCGTGATCGCATCATCGGCAACGGCGGCAAGGCCAATGAATACGGGGTAGGACACCAGAGCGCAGCCAAACGTTGCCATGAGAAATGCTTCTCGCACTTTCTTCGGATCGGCTCGCAATGAAGAAAGCAAGACGTGCGTGACAGATGTTAAGCCACCGGCGATGACGTTGTTGATCATATCAAACAGACGCTTGGAAAAGTTATAGATCCCGAGCGCTGCCGGGCTCAAGAGCACCCCAATGAGCAAGTTGTCCAAGCTCATCGTCTGTAAAAACCGAGTGCCGGATGCAAAGAACCCATAGTGAAGGAGCTCGTTGAGGCTTGCTCGCTTCAGGTAAAGCCCGGGCCGCCACCCGGCGCCCCAGAAAGCGGCGCCGCATGATGCCGCTGTGGCCGCGATCTGTGCAATCGCAAGCCCCCACAAGCCGAAACCCGCGAGAACCAAAACAAGGCAAATGCAGGCAGAAGTGATGGTAGCAATCACAGTGCGGACGGCTACCAGATGAAACGACATCTTCCTATTGACAATTGCATTCGGAACGACGGCCGTGAAGTCGAAGAAGACCTTCAATCCCATGATGTAAATCAGGGGTGTGATTTGCTCATGCCCCACATAGGCCGCGATTGACGAAGCGGCTATGCACAAAGCGCCATAGATCAAAAATGAAAAAGCGAGCGAAAGCAGGAATATCGTATCCAGATGGCTGCGCCTGATTTCGGCTTTTTGTATAATCGCTTCGCCAAATGCCGTTGGTCCAAAGCTGCCCGCAAACGACACAATGCTGAATGCCAGCGCGACAAGACCGAAATCCTGGGGCTGGAGAACGCGAGACGTCACCACAAAAACAGCGAAGGTCAGAACTGTCGGAATAAGCGTGCTCAGCGCCGACCAGAAGGCACCGGTTACGGCTGCGGCGGATCGGTTCTCACTGACATGGCTGAATAGAATATCGTCGTCTTGTAAAACCGACAAAGTGAGCTCCTACCGGGAATCAGACTATGGAGGGTTGAGGTATTAGATCGGGGGCGGGAATAGCGGGGCTTGGATTCATGGGTTTACTCGACTTGTACCAAGTTCCTCCCATCTCATACGGCAAGCGAGACATTGCTGCTAAAAGCTCACCGGCATTTGTCGCTTTCTCCACCAGAGGGCTATCGCCAGTCTGGCTACCGATGACGTCGTGTAGATTGCTTCCGTCCCTCGCAACCGCGATATGCGGCTTATTCAGCAAAAGACAGAGAATATGACCGTGTAGATGGTTGGTGATGATCCGTTGCGCGCCGGACAGGATCTTCACGCCGTAATCGACATATCGAGCCGCGACATCCTCACGATGTTGGGCGATCATCTCTGTGCGGCTAAAGCCATGCCGCAACGCCGACTTGACGACGCTCGACTTGCGCATGCGCGACAAACTATTTGGACCGTTGATCCAGTTGGTAAGAGGTCCATCAACGTTCGCTCGCGCTTTCGCTATATCAACCTCGTCCTCTCCAAGAGGCTGCATGACATATAATACCCTGAGAGGATCGGCTTCGAACGGTTTCAGCATTCCCATGCCGAATGCCGTGTCCGGGCCAGCCTCGACATCACAATCGAAGTTGGCTTTCGCTAACTCGAAACTCTGACCATCGCGCGTCATGCAAAAAAAATTGCGATGCCTCCCAATCGTACGTTTCGCGTATTCCTTGAGGGACTCGTTCGCGAAATGAATCGTTTGCGGCATCTGAATGATCGTTCGATCCGGATATTTCCACATCAAACGGTAGCGAACATCATCCCTGCCCGTCCGCGCGTCTCCAAAGTCGGTCCAACCGCAAATGAATATTGGAGCGTTGCCTGGTGTTGTTTTTATCTCATCTATACTTTGAGCGGTACTGCCAGTCAGCACCGGGAGGCGCCCTGTTACTTCGCGCAATACCATCGACAATCCAAGCCAACTCGCATGATGGCCAGGATCTTTATTTGATGGAAAGTTCATTAAAACGTAAGGCTGTCCCCGGCTTACAAATTTCCTTACGATTTCAATCAACTTTTCTTTTTGTCGTCGTATTACAACTTCGCCGAGGTGATGCATATACTCAACTTGTATTTTCAAAACTCGAACAGCAATTACAGCCGCGATTCTGAAAAGTCAATTGGAGGATGTATTACTTTTGAGTAATGGTTAAGTGGGCAAATTGTCTCACTTCTTAGCAGCGATCACGAGGTTCGAGCGTCGCGCCTGGGCTTGGGAATTGCGCAGCAAACGGACAGCCGCGGAATATCCGTGGATGATGAAGTGTTGATTGGACTAGATGTCGAAGAAGGAGATCACGGGCTTACGAGGCAGCGCCTCGTGAACCCGGCGGTGGCTGGACCATCAACAGCCCGCGCAATTCCGTTCCGGTCTCCGCGATGTCTATTCTTACAACACCAGGGAAAAGCGGGCAAAAACGCCTGCGACAGCAGGGCTAGTCGCTTCCGCTGATAACGAGCCTCTACCAGCAGACCTAGGACCTCGTCCCCGACGTCAACTGCTCGGCCGCGCGTTTCGCGCTGCAGCGCCGCGCCGCCACGAAACCGCCCGCCCGCCGCTGAGCGCCGGCCTGTCTCAAGCAATGCTCGCCGGTGCCGGGGTGATCAGCGGCGCATGTTGCACAGGGCTGTTCTATGGCTGCCCGAGGGGATTGGCCTTTTCCGCCTCGCATTCCGGCAGCCGCACCGGTTTGGCGAGGTTTGCGCTGCAGCGGCGGGCGGCCGTCCGCTGCATGACCAGGATCAATCCGAACATGACGATCGCCAGGCAGCTTAGCGTTGCACAGATAGCCAGCGATGCCGGAATGCCGATCTGAGCCATTGCCAGCGCCAGGACGAACGGCGCAATCGCGGACAGGATCAAGCGGGCCGCCATCATCTGACCCTGCCGCTTGCCATAGCCGTCACTGCCGAACAAATGCAACGGCAGCGTACCGGTGACGATGCTCAGCAAGCCGTTACCCATGCCAAAGATCATCGCGAATATCATGGCGCCGGGCACGGACGGTGCCAGAAGCAGCAGGATTAGCATGCCGCCGGGTATTAGAAGAGCCGCGAACAAGGCCAGATGCAGCGCCGCAAGATTCTTGCCGAAGATCATGTTGATGAGACGGCTGGCGACCTGGGAGGGCCCGAACAGCGTCCCGACCAAGGCAGCCGTGGTGCCGAGGCCGAGGCCAGACAGCAGTGGCACCATATGAACCAGCACCGCCGAGCTGGAAAGCGACATCAGCGAGAACCCCGCTACCATCAACAGGAACCCCAGGCGACGACGCTCTGATGGCAGGATACCCTCGACGCGCGGCGAGGCAATTTTTGCTGTTTTCCGTTGCACTGCTGCGCCGTGAGAAAGCCACGCATGGATCGGCAGGCAGATGAACAGGTTGAGGGCGGCAAATATCACATACACATTCTGCCAGGACATCTGCGCCTGCAGCACTGCCGTGATCGGCCAGAACATTGTCGAGGCGAAACCCGCAATCAGCGTGAGGTAGGCGATGCTGCGCGATGCCACTTCCGGCCGGAGCTGCACGAGAAACGCAAACGCCGCGCCGTATTGCACCAGATTGGCCGCGACCTCGATCGCGATCAGGGCGGCGACATAGGACGTCCTCCCCGGCGCGTAGGCGCAGGCGAGCAAGGCTGCGGCGGCGACGGCCGAGCCTATGGTCATCACCCGCCCGGCACCAATGCGATCAAAAAGGCCGCCAAGCCACGGCGCCGTCAGCCCGCCGATCAGCAGCGCGACCGAGAGGGCGCCGAAGATCCATTCGGTCGACCACGCGAAATGGGCCGCCATATCAGGCGCCAGAATACTGAAGCTGTAGTAGAGCGTGCCGTAGCCGATATTTTGCGTGATGCCGAGGGCAACGATGGCAGTGACTGGGATCCGCCCGCTCATATGGATTTCAGTCTCGTGCGCTGCTCCAGCTTTTCCGCTTCTTCCTTGCGCTCGCTGTAGCGATCCGTGAGATAGGCAGAGGCGTCCCGGGTCAGCAGGGTGAATTTTACCAGCTCCTCGCAGACGTCCACGACGCGATCGTAATATGACGAGGGCTTCATGCGGCCGTCCGTATCGAATTCCTGAAAGGCTTTCGCCACCGAGGACTGATTGGGGATGGTAATCATGCGCATCCAACGGCCGAGGACACGAAGCTGGTTGATCGCGTTGAACGACTGCGAGCCGCCCGACACCTGCATCACCGCCAGCGTCTTGCCCTGGGTCGGCCGCACCGATCCGACCGAAAGCGGGATCCAGTCGATCTGTGCCTTCATGATGCCCGTCATGGCGCCGTGCCGTTCCGGACTGACCCAGACCTGGCCTTCCGACCAGGCAGAGAGATCACGCAATTCCTGTACTTTGGGATGGTTGACCGGTTCCGCGTCTGGAAGTGGCAGGCCAGCGGGATCGAAAATCTTCACTTCGCACCCGAAATGCTTCAGTAGCCGGGCGGCTTCATGAGCCAGCAGGCGGCTATATGATACAGCCCGCAGCGAGCCGTAGAGGATCAGAATGCGCGGCTTGTGGCTAGAAAACGCCGGACGCAATGCGTCGAGATTCGGCTGGCGCAGATGATCGAGGGATGCGCCAGGCAAGTCAGACAATGCGCCTGCCCTCGGCATCGAGAACTTGCTCGCCATCTTCCTTGGTGAACGCCCCCTTGTGGGTGGCCGGCAGAATGTCGAGCACCAGTTCGGAGGGACGCGACAGCCGCGTGCCGATGGGTGTGATCACGAAAGGCCGGTTGATCAGGATCGGGTTTTCAAGCATGGCATCAAGCAGCTGATCGTCGGTCAGCTTCGGATCATCGAGGCCAAGTTCCGCATAAGGCGTGCCCTTCTCGCGGATCGCCTCACGCACGGTAAGGCCGGCATCCGCAATCATTCTGACGAGCTGGTCGCGGCTGGGCGGTGCCTTCACGTACTCGATGACTGTGGGCTGAATGCCGGCATTGCGGATCATCTCAAGCGTGTTGCGCGACGTGCCGCAGTCGGGGTTGTGATAAATTGTGACGTCCATGATGTTAGACCCTTTTGATGGTGGTGGCGCTGGTCTGGACGGCGGCGCCGCGCTCATACCAGCCCTTGCTGCGGTTGACGATCCAGACGACCGACAGCATCACCGGCACCTCGATGAGGACGCCGACAACGGTGGCAAGCGCCGCCCCGGAGTTGAAGCCGAACAGGCTGATGGCCGCAGCCACCGCCAGTTCGAAAAAGTTGGAGGCGCCGATCAGCGCCGAAGGCCCGGCAACACAGTGCTCCTCCCCGCTCATGCGGTTGAGCAGGTAGGCGAGGCCCGAATTGAAGTAGACCTGGATCAGGATCGGCACGGCCAGCAGCGCAATGACCGCCGGCTGTGCGATGATCTGTTCGCCCTGGAAGCCGAACAGCAGAACCAGGGTTGCGAGAAGTGCCAAAAGGGACACCGGCTGCAGCTTGGCGCCGAGACGGTCGGCGTCGGTCACACGGCGCAGCATCTGCGCGACGATCACCGGCAGGACGATGTAGAGCAGGACCGACAGGATCAGCGTGTCCCACGGCACCGTAATGGCGGATAGACCGAGCAACAGGCCAACGATCGGTGCGAAGGCAACGACCATGATGGTGTCGTTCAGCGCGACCTGAGAGAGCGTGAAGTGCGGCTCGCCTTTGGTCAGGTTCGACCACACGAAGACCATCGCGGTGCACGGCGCGGCCGCAAGAATGATCAGCCCGGCAATGTAGCTATCGATCTGGTCAGCCGGCAGGTAAGGCCGAAACAGATAGCCGACGAACAGCCAGCCGAGCAGCGCCATCGAGAACGGCTTGACGGCCCAGTTGATGAAGAGCGTGACGCCGATCCCGCGCCAATGGCGCCCGACCTGGCTGAGCGAAGCAAAGTCGATTTTCAGCAGCATTGGAATGATCATCAGCCAGATCAGCACTGCGACCGGCAGATTGACCTTGGCGACTTCGGCTGCGCCGATCGCCTGGAAGACGCTGGGCAGGACATGACCGAGAGCGACGCCGACGACAATGCACAGGAAGACCCAGATCGTGAGGTAACGTTCAAAACTAGACATGGATTTTACCCTTGGACTATCTTGGCCAGCAGCGCCGCCGAAGCCGGGCACAGGCTTGCAGCCTGGCGGGTTTGCAGGATCGCCGCAGGAGCCGTCGCACGATCCACCTTGGCGAAACCGAAGCGCTCGAAAAACGAGGTTGCCGAATCCGTCAGCAAATAGACCGTGTTGGCACCGCCACGCGCAGCCTGGGTAAGCAACTGCCGGGTGATGGCTTCGCCATAACCGTGCCCGCGCTGCTGTGGCAGGACCACCAGCGAACGCAGGAGCGCGCAGCTGCCGTAGTCTTCCAGGCCCCCATAGCCGACGGTCGCGTTCCGATCCGTGAACCGGAAGAAGCTGCGGCCGTCTTCGTCGAGGTCATCGATTGGAAGTTTGGCAGCCTGCAGGGCCGTCCGCAGATCCTCATCTGCGCCGCTCACCGGTCTTCGATCCAGCTCCCAGCTCATGCGACGTCGCCCCGGCTACTGGTCGTGCCCTCCATCGTGCCGATGGCGCGCAGCTGTGTTTCAAGCGCCAGCTTGTCAATTGATGCGAGCGGAAGGCTCACGAATGCGACAATGCGGTTCTTGAGGAAACGCGCGGCTTGTGAGAAGGCCTGGCCTTTCTCGATCAGCGTACCTTCGACGGCCGCCGGATCCTCGATACCCCAGTGCGCCGTCATCGGGTGGCCGATCCACACGGGGCATGCCTCGCCCGCGGCGTTGTCGCAGACGGTGAAGATGAAATCCATCTGCGGCGCGCCGGCTTCGGCAAACTCGTCCCAGCTCTTCGAGCTGAACCCGGTGCTTTCGTAGCCAAGGGCGCGCAGCGTATCCAGCGCCAACGGGTGGACTTCACCTTTGGGCCGGCTTCCCGCCGAGTAGGCGTTGAAGCGACCCTTGCCTTCGCGGTTGAGGATGGATTCGGCCAGGATCGAGCGGGCGGAATTGCCCGTGCAGAGGAAAAGGACGTTATAAACGCGATCGGCGGTCATAGCAGGTTTTCTTTCGGAGCTGGGGCGCAGCAAGCGGCGACTTCGGCGACCGGCGCGCAGATCTCGGGATGGCCGCCGCAGCAGTCTTCCATCAAGAAGCGGATGAGCGCGCCGAGGCCTTCGTAGTTGGCGGTGTAGATGATCGAGCGGGATTCCCGCTGTTGGTTGATAAGTCCTGCTCGCTCCAGTTCCTTCAGATGGAACGAGACGTTGGAGGCGGAAACCTCCGCCTTCTCAGCGACGGCGCCGGCAGGCATCCCATTCGGCCCGGCGACGACAAGCATGCGGACGATGTGCAGCCGGGTTTCCTGCGACAGTGCCGCAAATGACATGAGGGCTTGACGTTCTTCCATATTTCTACAATCCTTGAAATATTGAAACAGGAGTAGCCGAAATGAATGCGCTCGACAAGCCCCTTCTCGAGACCGACATCAGCCTGGGTCACCTCCTTGAGACGATCGACGGCGTCCGTGAACTGCCGCTGATCTTCTCCTATGACGGCCGACCGGTGAAATCCGGTTACCATGTCACTGAGGTCAAGGCCGGGCAGTTCGCCGCGCTTGACTGCGGTGCCAACCCCGAAGCCTGGTCGGAAATCTTCGTGCAGCTTTGGGATGTCGACGAGGAAAATCGTACGCACATGGCGGCCGGCAAGTTTGCGGCGATCATTCGCAAGGTGTCGGAGCACGTACTGCTCGATGGTTCTGCCAAGCTGACCTTCGAAGTCAGCGACGGCATCCGGCCGATGCAGCTTTATTGTGCCTCGATGCCGACCGTGCAGGGCGGTGCTCTGCATGTCGAGCTGACGCCGCGTCCGGCAAGCTGCAAACCCCGCGACCGATGGCTGAAAGAAGAAAACCGCAAGTCATCTGCCTGCTGTGGCCCGTCAACGGCACAAAGCGCCTGCTGCGGCTAGGCCGCCGTTGTCGGAAGATCCGGCGACTAAGCCGGCAAGTTCACGGGGAGAAAAGCAGTCGCTACGGAGTGCCGCTCGCCGGCACCGGGGCGCGGTGCGTTGCCGGGCTGTTGTATGGCTGGCCGAGAGGCCTCGTTTCCCCCGCCACGCATTGCGGCAGTCGCACAGGTTTGGTTTGCCAGCGCTTAGGGCTTGGTGCATGCTGGGAAGCCGGCGAGCGGCATTGTCTCTATCAAGCGGTTGCGCTCGATGGCGATGCAGCCTGTGTGGCGGCCGAGCCGTCGGACGACGCCGCGCTGGCAAAGGCCCTCGAACCGATCGTCGAGGCGTACAAACGCACCGCACTTGCAGCACTCGCCTCGGAAAACCGCGGCAACAAACGCTGGCGCAGACGCTTTACCAGCAGACCTATGATCTGGTTCTCGACATGCCCGGCGGCGCGCTTTGCGCTGCAGCGGCGGGCGGCTGTGAAGCCGCCTGCCAAGCGTTGACAGCCGGTCCCGTGTCGCTGCTAGGAACCTCGCGCGCCGCTGACCACTGTCGGCCTAAGCAGATGTTGCCACCAAATCCCAAGCGGTAGAGCTTGACCTCGGCGCAAGTGAAAAACGCGGCATGCTCGCACACCGTTTGGAGTCAGTGTATGATCTCCGCCGAAGGGAGATGGGGGGTGCCAACGGGTCAGGCCAAACGCAGGCTTTGCGCTATTTTCGCCGCCGATGTGGCTGGCTATAGCCGCCTTGTGGGTATTGATGAGGAGGGCACCCTTTCCCGGCTGACCATGCATCGCCGCGACGTTCTTGATCCGGTTATCCTGAGGAATGGCGGCGGTATTGTCAAAACCACTGGTGATGGATTGCTCGCACAGTTCGCGAGCGTCATTGATGCAGTTCGATGCGCGGTCGAAGTGCAAACTCTTATGGCCAGTCGCAACGCCAGCGAGGCCGAGGGTATGCGCATGGATTTCCGTATCGGCATCAATGTGGGAGATATCCTGGAGCAAGATGGTGACATTTTCGGTGACGGCGTCAACATCACCGCACGGCTCGAAGGCATAGCCGAACCCGGCGGTATCTGCGTTTCGGCCCGCGTGCGGGACGATGCGGCGGGGAAAGTTGACTATGCCTTCGACGATATGGGTGAGCAGGCACTGAAGAACATCGAGCATCCGGTCCGCGCTTTCAGGGTGCGGGTTGTGAACCCTCCCACAGTCGGCCCATCCGGGCAGGCCACGTCACTCGGCAAACCGTCGATTGCTGTTCTGCCATTCCAGAACATGAGCGGCGACCCGGAACAGGAGTATTTTGGTGATGGCATAACCGAAGACATCATCACCGCCTTGTCGAAGGCGCGAGGCGTCCTCGTCATCGCGCGCAATTCGACCTTCGCTTTCAAGGGCAAGGCAGTGAGCAGCCGTCAGGTCGCTCGTGAACTTGGCGTTCGCTACGTCCTGGGAGGCAGCGTTCGCAAGGCAGGGGATCGCCTACGGGTCACTGGTCACCTTGCTGACGCGACCAGCGACAACCACATTTGGGCGGAGCACTACGATCGGCCTATCTCCGACATCTTTGCGCTGCAGGACGAGATCACCGCCAATGTTGCCGCAGCGATTGAGCCACAGCTCTACGCCGCCGAGAACCTTCGCCTGCAGAGCAAGCCGCCGGAGAGCCTCGACGCCTGGGGCTGTGTCGTGCGAGCAATGCCCTATATCTGGACATGGGTTTCGCAAAAAGACGACACGGGGATAGCACTGCTGAAGCGGGCTATCGAACTTGACCCCGGTTATGCGCGGGCGCGTAGTCTGCTCGCTTGGATTTTCGCCACGCGGGTTGCACTCGGCAATATGGATTTCGAGCGCGGCGTATCTGACGGATTGATTCTTGCCCAACGGGCGATCGACCTCGATCCAGACGATCCCTGGGGACATCTGGCCGCCGCCTATATCTTTACCTTTACGCGGCGCTTCGGCCCAGCAGTTGAAGAACTCAATGAATCTTTGCAACGCAACCCGTGCTTCGCACTGGCGCGCGTCATTTTGGCCGTCACCTACGCTTATGCAGGGCTTGCGGAAGAGGGTTATCGCCAGCTGGAAATCGCGAGTCGACTGAGCCCCCGCGACTTCGCGCAGCCCGCGAATTTATCGATCGAAGGCCTATGCCATCTGATCGCGGGCCGCTACGCCGACGCGGTTACTGCCGAGCGGCGTGCTGTTCAACTACGGCCCGACTTCGGTACTGCCTGGCGGACGCTGACGGCAGCCGCGGGCCTCACTGGTGATTTGGAAGTTGCACGACAGGGTCTCGCCGAGTGCAAGCGCCTGCAGCCAAACCTCAGCATCGCCTGGGTCGAGAAATACCACCCGCTAATCCGAGCGGAGGACCGCGCCAGATACATCGAGGGCTTGCGACTGGCGGGCCTGGAGTAAGTCAGGCTCGGCGATTATTGGGGCGCGGCATCCTCCAACGTCCCTCATGCTTGAGATGCGCAGCCCGAAAGGGCGAAGCCTCGAAGCAAGCAGCAACGCTGCTTCTTGCGTGTATCAACGCCTGACCCGCCCTCCATTCGAGGCCCTGCGGGACACCTCAGGATGGGGCTCTCTTGGAGTGGCGCGCGGCCGTCGTCGATATGGGGGATCTGTGCCGGCCGCATCGCTCTGGCGAAGTGGAGAATGACGCGGGCATCGACCTCTTGGCCAGACGGCCGCTGGCCCTGGCGAAATCGCGGATCTGGCGGGGATTGACGACGGCGACAGGAATATCGGCGGCCATCAGCGCCCTGACGGTCGCCATCTCGTAACCGCCGGTGGCTTCGACGACGACAAGCTCTGCGCCGGCTATCGCCGTCGCGAGCGCGGCCCGGCCTGCTGCATCGTTGTCGAAGCGGACAACGGTGCGTTTGCCTTCGACAGCAACGTCGAGATGGGCCTTCGAAACATCGATACCGACCATGAAAGTTTTGGGGGCATGCATGGGGTGCTCCTCCTTGCAACGCGGGCTCAAGGCCCAACCAACCGTTCGAGCGAAGACATGGCGACGGAGATGCTCGCTGAGGCGCGAGTTCAAAACCCTAGGATGACACGCATCCCCGCCGCACAGCCGCATTATACAGCAACGGCAACGTACAAGGATGAGGCTCTCGTGGAGGCCGGCGCTGCGTTTCCCACCCCCGTAATTTGTGGAACATCTGGCATCCGCGCTGCGACCCTGTCATAAATTGATGTCATCGAGGGAGGCAGGATGATGCAGAAGAATGCGCCGGACTTCAGCCTTGAGGGCAAGGTGACTTTGGTGACGGGAGCGAGCCGTGGGATCGGTCGAGCTTGCGCGCTTGCCTGTGCCGCAGCGGGCTCCGATATTGTTCTGGGGGTCCGCGATGTCGCGGCGTCGGCGGGACTGGTTGCCGAACTCGAGGGGCTGGGACGAAAAATTCTCGCTGTTGAACTGGATATTCCCAACAAGGCCCATATCGCCCAAGCCGTCGATGCAGCGCTTGGTACATTCGGCCGGATCGACGTCCTCATCAACAATGTCGGTGTGGCTCCCGGCAATCTTGCGGAACTCGTTGAGGAGAAGGACCTTGACGAGATCCTCGATGTCAACATCAAGGGCACCTTTCTGATGACGCAGGCAGTGGGGCGTCAGATGATCAAGCGCAATGGCGGCCGGATCATCAACATCAGCTCACAGGCCGGCACCGTGGCGCTGCGCGGCGAGGCCATCTATTGCATGAGCAAGGCGGCAATCAATCACCTGACGCGCTGCCTTGCCGCCGAATGGGCAGCCTATAATGTCACCGTGAACACCGTATCGCCGACCTTCATCCACACCGATGGTACAGCACCTTTTCTCTCCGATGCCGACAATCGCAAAGCGACGCTCGATCACATTCCACTCGGCCGGATCGGTGAAACCGATGATGTGGTGGGTGCCGTCGTCTTCCTGGCATCGCCGGCTGCGAGCCTGATTACCGGCGCCAACCTGCTGGTGGACGGTGGATGGTCCGTCGCCTGAGGCCGAGGCTGCTGTGGTGCAAGTCTTATCCGGACGATAACGACAATTTCCCAGATTGGGATCACCTTCCATCACCGGCAAATGCGATGGCTATCCGCGATTTCTATCGGTATGACCTGGAGAACAATGGGTGTGCCCGCTTCGGGCACTTTCCGCCGAGGCAATTCGTCGCTTTCGGCCCAAGGAAGCCATCCAAGGTTGGATCACTTAAAGACTGCTTCGCGCCTAAAAGCGGAAATTCGTCCCGCGCACGCGAAATACGCTTGCTCGACAGCAATGACGAAATGACCCCCTGTTCGGCATGAGGTCAAATCGGTCCTCCTTGAGGTGTATGGCCGGCTCGTAGACCTTCTCAAGCAATGCCGATGCGGCGCGTGACCTGGCCGTTGCTTTCCCAGTAAGTATGTTTCTTGGTAATCCAGGGATCATCCATGGCAGGCTGGATTTGTCCCGCCATGTCAGTGGCGCGCGAGGTGACCGTGTGCTCGCCCTTTGATGGGTCTTTCCAGTCGAGATACCACACCTTCCAAGCGAATTCAGCTTCTTCACCATGGTCGATCGTCGCTTCAAGCCATGGGCCATCATCAACCTTCACTTCGACCTTGGCGATTGGAGCGCCCCACGCTGCACCGCTGATCCTGTATCCGGCATCGCTACGCGTCACTCTGGCAGGCGCGGACTTCAGCAATGCACGGCCGACCGAGGTCTCGGCCCACACGGTCTCACCATTGTGCTCTTCTTCGCGGATGGTGACATAGTCTCGTCCCATCAACAGACTCATGAAGCGCGTGTTGCGTATCTCGATGCGCTTGAGCCACTTGACGTTGGCTATGCCATACCAGCCGGGTGCGATGAGCCGCACCGGGGAACCGTTGGGTGGCGGCAGGGCGACCCCATTCATCTCGTAGCAGAGGATGTTATTGGGGCTCATCGCATCGGCGAGCGACATGCTGCGGGCGAAATTCTGATGCATCTTGACGTCGCGATTATCGTCCTTGAGAGCGATGTCGCCGACATCAGTGCCCCAAAAAACAACTTCGATGCCGTTTTCCTTCACGCCTGCCTCTTCAAGTATGGCGGCGAGCGGTGTGCCAGCCCAGCGGGCATTGCCAATGCCGCCGATAAAAAATGGAAAACCGTGATTGCCCGAACATTCCACCGTGAAAACCACCTCCTGGCGCGGCCGTGCCTTGAGGTCGGCAAGCGACAGGCTTAGAGGCTTCTTCACTAACCCATCGATTTCCAGTTTCCAGGCATTCGCATCAATGGTTGGCCGATCAAAATGGGCGATGCTGAAGAACTTCTCATTTGGTGTCACCCATGAATCCATATCCTCCCAGACAAGCTGGCTCTGGATGACCGCCGGAACGGGATTGGGCTGCGGCTGGTCTAGCCACGGGATCACGGTCTCACCCGCCCGGCTTGGAAAGGCTTGGGCAAACTGTGAAGTGAAGACCGCCAGTGCGGCGACGGCTGCGCTGCCTTGAACGATGAATTCGCGGCGTGCAAGATCATACATGATGGTTTCTCCTCCAGTGTGAAAGGCTGATTTCTCCTCCAGGCATAAAAGTCACAGCGGCCGGAATCGCACAAAGGAGAGGCCGGCCGAGGCGGGCAGTCTTGAGAGCGCTCGGAACGAGGCGAGTTAGAAGCACGCCATGTCTTAAGGCGGCGCCTCCCGCTCTCAGTCGCTGGCTCCATCAGGTCCCAGCCAGCGACCTGCAAACGTACGCCTTATGTGCGTTCGTGGCGAGGGCAAACATCAGGATTCGCTAATGAACGCCCGATAGATAGACGTATCCGCCGATAGCGGTCTTGCCGTTCGGTGAGAGAACGCTCGTTTGTTGCTAAACTTCCCGACCGGGAAGACGACCGACGGTATGAGCACCAGCTATTCTGGAGAGCCGCCTGGTTACATCACCGATCTCGCCACCACTCGCCCCTGCGCCGCAGCACACTGCAAGACGCCCTCCCGCGCGCAGCGGGTTCATTCTTCGGCCACAAATCGGTCACCCCTCGAGCGAGAGCCACATCCGCTTCTGGCGCGTAAAGCGGAAATTGCCCGCAGCCGCCTGTGGCGTGTAGTGGCCATAGCCCCGCAATGCCACTTGATCCCGAATCTCGGAATGATGCCGCCCCGGTGTATGCGGCATTCCGCTTTCCCGTTCCGCTCTCAACCCTTCGGATCGTTCACGCAATTCGGCGGTAATCCGGAAGATGCCGCCGCCGGACGTGCTCCAGCGAATAACTTCCTGCCGGCACTGTCTCGAAGGCAAGTGTCCACGAAGCCGTGCGCCGACAGCGCCTCGAGATCAGCAAAGATCGGCTTGTAGGCTGAGAGCGCGAGCTTATAGGCCTCCGCACTGTAACGGCCGTCGGCCTCGACCGAGCTTCACTAGCCAAACCGTTCCACCAGGAAATCGATCACCGTCCGCAGCATCGCTGTCGGCCGGCGGTTCGGCGCGTAGACGAGGGACATCGGAACAGGCTTGTAGGACCATTCCGGCAGCACCTGCTCAAGCCGGCCTTCAGCGATATCGGCGGCGAGCAGCAGTTCCGGCTGGAGCACAATTCCCGCACCGCTGAGTGCGGCCATGCGAAGGGCTGCCCCCTGGTTGGTGGAGAATTTTCCGGAAATCAACACATCGCGCATTTCGCCTCCCGGCCCGACCAGGTGCCAGCGATTCTGCATGCGCCAATAGGAGTGGCCGAGGCAGAGATGGTTCGTTAGAGCCTCCGGCGAGGCCGGCCGGCCATGGCGGGCGAGATAATCCGGCGAGGCAGCGAGAATCCGCCGGTAGGGCGTCAGCGGGCGGGCGACCAGGCTGTCGTCGGAGAGCGGGCCGATGTGGATGCCGAGCTCGAACCCCTCGCCGACGAGGTCATGGACATTGTTGTCGAGCGACAGCTCGATGCTGACGTCGGGATAGGCGTTCTGGTAATCGACCAGCGCCGGCACCAGGATCTGCGTCCCGAAGCTGACCGGCGCAACCACGCGAAGCCGTCCACGCGGCGCCGATTGCAGCTCGCTCGCCGAAGCCTCGGCCAGCGCCACTTCGGAAAGGGCGCGCTTGCAGCGCTCGTAATAGAGCTGGCCGACCTCTGTGAGCTGATGGCGTCGCGTGGTGCGATGGATCAGCTTCGACCCCAGCCGGGTCTCGATGGTCTTGATGTGCTTGGCGACCATGGCAGGCGACACTTGCGCGACCTCCGCGGCCGCCGCGAAACTGCCGTTGTCGATGACCCGGACGAACATCGCCATGCCGGCCAGCTTGTCCATGATTGCATACCTGTAGGTTTCGAATGACGATACCCAGAGCTTATTTATCAACCTCAGCATTTGCAACATAGTGGTCACGTCCGAGCCAAGGCGATGGACATTGCCGACATGACCAAGGAGAAAACATGCCTATTCTTCACCTGCAGATGCATCCCGGCCGCACCGACGATCAGAAACGCGCCTTCGCCCGCGAAGCGACCAAGGCCGCCGTCGAAACGCTGGCATGCCCGCCGGAATCGGTGGAAATCCTGATAACGGAGATCGCCAAGGATTCCTGGGCGGTCGGCGGCAAGCTGAAATCCGAGGCCTGATTGACGACCCGCAGCATCGAAGGCTCGAGCTGCGGGACGCCACCACGCTATTGGACAGGGAGCCGGCACGCGGCTTCCGTGTTGACCGCGTCGGGCGACCGGTTGACCTACTGGCTGCTGCGAATCCACCGCCCGCAAGCTGGGGGCACCTGGCTTCGCCCGGACTTAGGCTTTCGGCGCATCTGAGCCATGGCGGAGTTATCCCCTAAGCGGACATTTAGCTACGGTCGCTTGAAGTGATATGTCAAGCCCGCTGTCAGTGCCGCCAGCAGCCTGGCACCAATGCGCGAGTTGAAGAAGGCGGCCGGTCCTACGAGGTAATAGCCCCTGTCAGAGACGAGAGGTTCGTCGTCCAGTGTGACTAACAGTCCATTGGCGAGCAACTCATCGATGACACCCTTCCATCCGAGCGCTATGCCGTGGCCCATGAGCGTCTCGTGGATTGCGATGCCGTGATTTGTCACCTCAATTCCACCGTCGATGACGGCGGAGCCCGGAGCACGCGCCTCGCGCCAGTCCTGCCAGCTGAACCACCTTTGATCGCGGTCCTCCAAGTGAATAAGCGGACCATTCTCAAGTAGCGCTGATCGTGGCTGGTCCAGCAGTCGACAGGCGAGTGACGGCGCGGCGACTGGCACTACCACTTCCGGCATGAGCAGGTGACTTGTCTGGCCCGCCCAGTGTCCATCACCAAAGAGAATGGCACAATCGACATCATTGAGGGGAATGTCGCTGTCGCGTTCCGCCGTCGTCACCCTGACAGCAAGGTCGGGTTCGCTCTGCTTCAACTTCGAGAGCCTGGGCATCAGCCAGAACATTGCGATACCGGGATAGGTCGAGAGAGTAAGGCCGGGTTTGCGGGCTTTCTGCCGCAAGGCACCCGTAGCACGAGAGATATCCTCTAGTGCAACGGATATTCGGTTGTAATACGCCATACCCTCAGGCGTCGGGGTCGCAACCGTGGCATTGCGGTCGAACAGCCTTAGACCGATATCTTTCTCCAATGTCTGAATCTGATGGCTGACTGCCGGTTGGCCAACATTCATTTCGCTGGCAGCCTTCGTGAAGCTGCGCAGGCGCACGCAGCTTTCGAACACTCGGAGCGCTTTTAGAGGCGGGAGGTCTCGCATTGTTTATGCTCCAATCCGGGGACCGGCTACTTTAACAAACTCATCGAAAAAAGTAATGACCCCATGAAACTTTCCGGCCTTTTCGGAGGTGGCCGTTTCGTGCGATCCAGAGCGCATGGAGAGACGCGTTTGCGACGGCAGGATGGGAAGAATGGACGACCGGACTTTCGATTACATCGTCATTGGCGGCGGCACTGCCGGATGCCTGCTCGCCAACCGCTTGAGCCGCGATCCGTCGCGCCGCGTCCTCCTTCTGGAAGCAGGCAAGAAGGACAACTATCCCTGGATACACATCCCCGTCGGCTATCTTTATTGCATCGGCAATCCGCGCACCGACTGGCTCTACAAAACGGCTCCCGATCCGGGTCTGAACGGCCGTTCACTGCGCTATCCCAGAGGCAAGACGCTTGGTGGAAGCTCATCGATCAATGGAATGATCTATATGCGGGGACAGGCACGGGACTACGATGCCTGGGCTGCAGAAACTGGAGACGCCAGCTGGTCATGGGATCAGGTTCTGCCCTATTTCAAGGCCCATGAAGACCATTACCGCATGGATGGCGGCGCGGACCCCAAAACGGGCGGCAACAGCCGATTTTCCGACACGCATGGTCACGGTGGTGAATGGCGGATCGAAATGCAGCGCCTTCGCTGGGATGTGCTGGAGGCCTTTGCCGATGCTGCAGGTGAAGCAGGGTTTCCAAGAACCGACGATTTCAACAGCGGCGACAACGAGGGTGTCGGATATTTCGAAGTCAATCAGCGATCCGGCTGGCGCTGGAATGCCTCCAAGGCTTTCCTCCGCCCCGTACGCAAACAGGCCAATCTGACGATCCTGACCGAGGCGCATGTCGAACGCCTTGTGATCGATGCCAAGGCAGCCGGAAGGAAGGTCTGCAAAGGTGTGACGGTTCGTCATCGCGGGCAAAAGGTCGAGTATGCGTCCCGCCGTGACGTCATCCTCTCGGCGGGAGCCGTCGGCTCTCCACAAATCCTGCAACTGTCCGGCATCGGGCCGGGTGCGCTGCTGCGCAAGCACGGCATCGATGTCGCTATCGAGTTGCCGGGAGTTGGAGAGAACCTTCAGGATCACCTTCAGATTCGCGCCGTCTACAAGCTCACCGGCGCACGGACGCTGAACACGCTGGCAAATTCCATAGTGGGCAAGGCGATGATCGGGCTCGAATATGCACTGAAGAGAACGGGACCGATGAGCATGTCGCCGTCGCAGCTGGGTGCCTTTACCCGGTCCGATCCGTCTCAAGCGCATGCTAATGTGGAATACCATGTGCAGCCATTGAGCCTCGATGCCTTTGGAGAACCGTTGCATGGATTTCCGGCCCTGACCGCCAGTGTCTGCAATCTCAATCCCACGAGCCGCGGCAGCGTTCGGATCACCTCAGCACGGATGGAAGACGCTCCGGAGATCGCGCCCAATTATCTGGCGACGGCAGAGGACCGGAAGGTGGCCGTGGACAGCCTGAGACAGGTTCGCGTCATCGCCAGCATGCCAGCACTACAAAAATATAGGCCGCAGGAATGGAAGCCCGGACCGCAATTCCAGGATTATGACGAACTGGTCAAGCTCGCGGGTGACATTGCCAACACGATCTTCCACCCTGTGGGTACGGCGAAAATGGGCTCGGACAGCGATCCGATGGCCGTCGTGGACAACCGTCTGAAGGTACGCGGTATCGACGGACTACGCGTGGTCGATGCCAGCGTCATGCCCACCATCGTCAGTGGCAACACCAATTCGCCGACACTGATGATCGCCGAGAAGGCGGCATCCATGATCCTGGAGGACGCCCGCAAAGTGGTGGCGTCCTGAAACTCGGCCCTGTTTGCATAATGAAGCGAGACAAAACCATGAACCGTCAAGCGCTGCCCTTCCACGGCATCAAGGTCGTCGATTTCGGCCAGTATATTGCAGGTCCCGCCGTTGCCATGATTTTTGGCGATTTCGGCGCGACGGTCGTTCACGTCGATCCACTGTCCGGTCCGCTGTGGGACAATCCGGCGAACGCGACATTGAACCGAAACAAGCTTCTCGTGAAGCTCGACCTCAAGTCCGATGAGGGCCGTCAGCAGGCGCTGGCGCTGGTGGCTGAGGCCGATGTGGTCATCGAAAATTTCAGGCCCGGCGTGATGAAGCGGCTCGGAATCGACTTCACCGCCTTGCGTGCGGCGAGACCCGATCTGATCACCGTGTCGATCCCAGGGTTCGCATCCGACGACGAGCTGCGGCGCGACTGGCGTGCGTTCGAGGCGGTCATTGCAGCCTCATCCGGCGTCTTTACCGACATGGGGCTGAACCGCGTACTTATGGGCGTGAACCCGTCGTTCTCTCCCCTCCCGCTCTCATCGGCCTACGGAACGATGATCGCTGTTTCGGCAGTCGCCATGGCGCTGCAGGCCCGACAGGGTACCGGCAGAGGCGACCATATTGAAGTCCCGCTGGCGAGCGCCGTGATGGAGGGGCTAACCTACAACTCCATCAAGATCGAGGACTATCCACTCCGCTACCAAACGCAGCGCGAGCAGGAGATCGAACGCCGCCGGGCTGCTGGGCTGGCGATGGATGTGTCGTATGACGATCTCCAGGCCTTTCTCGATCCGTTTTACCGGAGCTACCCATGCAAGGACGGTCGAAGCTTCTACGTCGTCTGCCCGAGCCACAAGCAGCATGCCAAACGCTGTCTCAAAACCCTCGGCATCTATGACGAACTAATCGCCGAAGGTCTACGGGAAGAACCGGACACCTATCTGCCAGTTGACGAATGGACTTCAGACGTGTCGCTGGGCGTGTATCCCCTACCGAAATACTGGGCCGACAAGATCACGGCTAGAATGAAGGGCGTCTTCGTGACGCGGACGGCGGCGGAATGGGAAAAAATATTTGGCGAGGGCCAGTTTCCGGGCGCACCGCATCGATGGCTTAAAGAGTGGATCGGCGATGAGCATGCCAAAGCGGCCGGACTGATGATCGAAGTCGACGACCCGGTCTATGGCCGCATGACGCAGCCGGGGCCGATGGCGTGGCTTGAGGAAAGCGGTGAAGCGATGCTGACACCGTCCCCGCGCCGGGATGTTGCGTTTCCTGCGGCGCTGGCGGCATTGAGGGACATCGAGCCGACCCATCCGGACCCAATGCCAGTACCTGCTGATAAAGCGGGCTGGCTGGAAGGTGTCAGGGTACTCGACCTTTGCAACGTGATTGCAGGGCCGCACTCGGTCTCCTATCTCTCGCGTTTTGGTGCCGACGTCATCAAGATCGATCCCGCTACGCCGTTCTTCGATTGCTGGAACACGGTGATCTTCGGCATGACCCACATGCGGGGAAAGCAATCGGTTCTTCTGGATATAGGCTCAGCCGACGGCCGCAAGGTATTCGAAGCGCTTGTCCGGTCCGTGGACATCATCGTGTGGAACGCGACAGACCGGCAGGTAAAGTCCATGGGACTGGACGCCGAAGGCCTCCGCAGTCTCAACCCCGATGCCATTTTTTGCCAGCTTGATTGCTTTGGCGGCGTGCGTCGCGGGCCGCGCACCGATTACCTCGGCTATGACGATCTCGTGCAGGCGGCAACGGGCATCATGTTGCGTTTCGGCGGCTCGATGCAGACGCCGGAAGAACATGCCCATGTCGGCACAATCGACGTGATGTGTGGTTTCGGTGCGGCGCTCGCGGTTGCTGCGGCCCTCTACCAGAAGCGCAAGTCCGGGAAGGCTGGACGAGCGCGGACGTCGCTCTCCGCACTCAGCGCTCTCGCCCAGATGCCGTTTTGTTACGATTATGCCGGACGAGCGGAGTTCAACGAACCGTCCGGACCTGCAGCACGCGGCTATGATGCCTTGCATCAGCTCTACCAGGCAAAGGATGCCTGGATCGTGATTGCCGCCTCACGGAAAGACCTGACCCGTTTTAAGCATGTGGCCGGGCTCGAAATGCTACCTGGCCTGCCGAGCGGCGAATGGGAACGAACGCTTGAGACCGTCATTCCGACCGTTTCTGCGGCCATATGGATCGAGCGCTTCCATGCCGCAGATATCGGCGCGTCGATCTGTAATAACATTGAGACAATTCGCGCCTCGTCGACCCGGTCAGCTGACGGTCAGCCGGGAATTGATCGCGGCACTTACTCCTTCTCGACCTACAAAGACCATCCAAGCGGTCATGTGGTCACGTATCTCGATCCCTATGGTGTCAGACCGGCGGATGCAAAAGTCTTTGCGTTGCCGCCAGCAGAAAAGTACGGAGGGTCGACGCGACAGATATTGTTGGCACTGGGCTATAGCGAATCAGACATTGGCCAGTTGTTCGCAAGCGGGGACGTCAGCGAGAGCTGGAGCCGGGAATATCTTCCGAGCTGAACGGAGCATCAGTAATGCTCACCACTTGTTTGTATGACCAGTTCTGGCCGCTTGTGGCGCGAAGGGGAAAACCGCAGTCGGTCCAGAGCGGCCATGCTTCGATTGCGCGCGGGCGTGGACCATGAACTTGGGGCAGCCGGACGGTTCGCACGATCGCTTCGCCCGGCCTACGGAAGTTCAATTTCGCCGTCCACCACGTGGTTGAGGCCGGTGCCTTCCGCCGTTAGCGTCATGCGGACTTTCAACGTCTTGCCATCGAACTGCCCCTTGCGCACCGTCTCCTCGATCTTGCGCTGCGAGGTGACGCCGACTTCCTTCAGGAACTTGCGGATCGACATGTTGAAGGCGTCTTCGCTCATGGCGGAACTCCTCTGTGTGCGGAAGGGATGTTAATGGAAGGTAAATCGTCAAGGAAGCAGCAATGACGCCACATGCCCCAGAATCTGACGTAAAAAATTTCGGCTACCTAGATGGGCGTTAGGGGCCGCTTCGGGTCGAGGCGCGACATTTGCGACATCAGTGGCAAGGCGACAGCGACAGTTGACCGCTCCCGGCCCGAAAGCAGACATCGTCGACGAACACGCTGTAGGTCGGAAATGCACCAGAGAACTTGATCTCAGCCGAGATCGCTCTGGGCAGAAGTTCCCCTGTCTCTGTCTTCCTGCTATCGTGGAGATGGGGGACGGCTCTATGAGCGAGAATCGCAAGCTGGCCGCAATTCTGGCCGCGGACGTAGTCGGATACAGCCGGCTCGCCAGCGAGGACGAAGATCGCACCCTGGCAAGGTTGCGGGCACTGCGCAGCGACCTGATCGATCCAACCATCGCAGTGCACAACGGCCGTGTCATCAAGCGCACTGGTGACGGAGCGCTGGTCGAATTCCGCAGCGTTGTCGATGCCGTGCGCTGCGCCATCGAGGTGCAGAACGGCATGGTCGAGCGCAACGCCGGCGTTCAGCAGGATCGGCGCATCGAGTTCCGGATCGGCATCCATCTGGGGGACGTCGTAGAGGAATTCGATGGCGACCTGATGGGCGACGGCGTCAACATCGCCTCGCGTCTCGAGGGTATCGCGGCCCCCGGCGCTATTTGCCTGTCCGAGGACGCCTATCGCCAAGTCAGGGCGAGACTCGATCTCTCCGTCAGCGATCTCGGCAACACGCAACTCAAGAACATTGCCGAGCCGATCCGGATCTATTCGCTCCAGGTCGGCACCGCCGCGGAGGTAAAGCCAGGAGTGCCCGCCGCCGCCGTTGCTCGTGCGCCGGCCGCATTGCCGTTGGACCTCTCGATTGCCGTGCTGCCATTCGTCAACATGAGCGGCGATGCCGAGCAGGAGTACTTCGCTGACGGCATCTCGGAAGACATCATCACAGCTCTATCGAAGCTGTCGCAGCTGTTTGTCATCGCTCGCAACTCGTCGTTTACCTTCAAGGGCCGGAATGTGAACGTGCAGGAAGTGGGCGACAGTCTCAAAGTGCGCTACGTGCTGGAAGGAAGCGTTCGCAAATCCGGCAACAAGGTGAGGATCACCGCGCAGCTGATTGATGCCACCACCGGCGGGCATCAGTGGGCGGAGCGTTTCGATCGCGACCTGACCGATATCTTCGCAGTGCAGGATGACGTCACGCAGCAGATCGTCGGCGCTCTGGAACTCAAGCTGACGGCCGGGGACCACCTGCGGCTCGCGACCGAGCAGACGCAAAATCTGGAAGCCTATGACTGCTTCCTGCGGGGCCGTGAACACATGTGGCAGCTGACGAGAGAGCAGAACATTCAGGGCCGGCAATTGCTGCAGCGCGCCGTCGATCTGGACCCGAAATTCGCCCCGGCGCACGCGTTCCTCGCCGTCACGCACGGGCTGGCCTACGTTAACCAGTGGAGCCGATCGCCGTCGAAATCGCTGGAACAGGCGACCGAGGCTGCGACGCTGGCGGTGGCGCTCGACGATCGGTATCCGTACGCACATTGGGCGCTGGCCGTCGTCAACTTGTACCTGCGACGACTTGACGTGGCCATCCGCGAGGCTGAACGCGCGATTGCGCTTGCTCCCAATCTTGTCGAGGGCCACGAGAGCCTCGGAAACGCGCTGCACTATGCGGGCAGATCCGACGAGGCCCTCGTCTGCTTCGAGCGGGCGATCGCCCTGAATCCATATTATCCAGACATTTTTCTGCACTTCCATGCGCAGGCGATGTTCCAGTTGGGCAGGTACGAGGAGGCTGTTGTCTTCCTGAAGCGACGACTAGTCCGCAATCCAGCCACCGACATCTCACGTGTGTTGCTGGCGGCGAGCTATGGTCACTTGGGCTGCTTGGCGGAGGCTCGCGGGCAGTGGGAGGAAGTGTTCCGGATCAATCCCGATTATTCCCTGGAGCACAGGCGCAAAGTGCTGCCCTACAAGAACCCCGCCGATTTCGAGCGCATTGTGGATGGACTGCGCAAAGCTGGCCTCACCGAGTGATTGCATTCCATCGCAGGCAGTCGTCCCACAGCTTCCGTAGGCTCCACAAAATCCGAGGGCTGAGAGACGTCCCGCATCACTCAGGCAGGCCGGCCTTTCGGAAGCCGTCGACAAAGTGGTCTCGTACAGATGCATCGCGCAGCGGCTGGGAGCTGAGCCAATGGCCGATCGTGAAATGAGGGTGGGCGATCAGGAACAATTCTGCTTCTCGCCGCGCCTCCTCACCGTGGCCCAACTGCGCAAGCGCAGCAGCCAGGAATTTGCGTGAGTTGGTACGATACGTGTCTTTCCTGCGGAGCGTAGCGGTTGCCGCCTCATAGTCACGCGCGGCGTATTGCGCCTGCCCAAGATGGCAAAGATACCAGCAGGGTGGGTAGGGATTGAGCCGCAGAGCTTTTTCGATCTGCGCCAGTCCGTCGGCAACCCTGCCGTCCAGCACTGAGATATCAGACATGGCGGCCCAGGTGTCGGCGTGGTTGGGGTCCAGCTCCAGGGCCTTTGCGAAGGCGGCCTCCGATTCCACCCATCGCCGCTCATAGGCCAGAATGGTCCCCAGAACGTAACGGCAGCCGGCATCGTTTGGATCCAGCTCGACCGCCTTCTGCGCCGATGTCGTCGCCATCTCACGGTTAGGATCTTCGGGCTCGCCGAAATGAGTCCAGGCAAGCCAACGGTTATAGGCGAGCAGACCGAGCGCCTCGGCATAGGATGGCTCGAGCTTGACCGCGCGCTGGAGCAGCATATAGGCCTCACGCTCGGTTTGCGGCGACTCTTCCGTCAGGAGGCGGGCGCGCACACACAGGTCGTAGGCCTCAAAGTTCTTCGGCCGATTGCGCGGCGTCGGGATGGTCAGCCGGCCGACGAGGGCTTCGACAATCTTGGCGTTGACTTCATCCTGCAATTCGAAAACATCTTCCACCGTCCTGTCGAACCTCTCGGCCCACAAGTGCCCGCCGTCAGCCGTGTCGACCAGTTGGGCGTTGATGCGGACACGGCCCATTGCGCGTCTGGCGCTCCCCTCCAGGACGTAGCGGACGCCGAGTTCTTGGGCGACCAGCTTGACGTTGACCGGCTTGCCCTTGTAGCCGTAGACGGAATTGCGCGCGATGACGAACAGGCCGGCCGTACGGGAAAGGTCGGTGATCAGGTCTTCAGTCAAGCCGTCGACGAAAGGCGCGTCGGCTTCATTCCCACTCATGTTCGTGAACGGCAATACAGCGATCGACGGACAGTCGGGCAGCGGCAATATGCTTTCCAGCGCATCCGGCCAATGCCACACGTGGACGGGGCGAGTCAGGTTCTTCAGGTAGCGTTCGCCTGCGTCGAAGAACCGGTCGCCGATCTTGCCGACGATCTCGTCGTGAACGCCGGCTGAAATGCAGATACCTCCCGGCGCGGCCTGCGTCTCCAAGCGCGCCGCGACATTTACCCCGTCGCCGAGGACGTCTGAACCATCGTCAATGACATCTCCCAGATTGACGCCTACACGTAAAAGTAGTCGTCGATCTCCGGAAGCCCCGACAGTCGTGATGGCCCGCTGCATTTCCAGCGCTGCTTCGACCGCGTCCACCGCGCTGCCGAATTCGATCAGGAAGCCGTCGCCCATGACCTTGAAGATGCGACCGTTGTGGCGCGTCACAGCCGGCTCGATAACGCCAGAACGGAGTTCCCTGAGGTTCGCCAGCGTTGCGACTTCATCAGCCTCCATCAGGCGTGAATATCCCACCACATCGGCAACGACGATGGCAGCGAGACGACGCTGAAGAAATTGATCCGTCATGTGAGGACAAGCCCAACGACCAAATTAGCAAGTTATTGTTCAACTGCGGGTGAGTCAACAAGCCGCAAGAGGTAATGTCCAAGCGGTCTCTACCTCCATTGACTCGGCAGCCTTCTTTGTGACTGGCGGCGTCGAGGTGGACGACACGGAAATCTGTACCACGGAAAGCAGACGGTTCTTGAATGTCTGGTGATGGGGGTCGAGCGGGGCTTCGGCGGAAGTGCCCAGTTCTGTTCGCGAAATGGCACCGGGGAGACCCGAACTGCACTGCGCTAAGCCTGCATTTCTGGCTAGCTCTCCAGACGCGGCCAGTCTCCTTCGGCCCCAACTCGGACATACGTCGCTTATGAACTGACGTCCGCTGTGGGCGCAAACGTGATGTCCAAGGCGGGTTTGCCCCTCGACTGACGAGCTATCTTCGCAGCGACACCAGAAAGCCGCCACGAAAAGAAGCTTGCAAATCAGATAAGTGTATGCTTATGTGTCAGCATGATCGAGAATGACTTTTTTCGGGCTTTGGCAGACCCGACCCGCCGCGCGATCTTTGAGAAGCTGGCGGCAGGGAGCATGAACGCCAGCGCCTTGCGCAACGGCATGGAGATCAGCCAGCCGGCAATGTCGCAACACCTTGCGGTTCTGCGGAGTGCAAAGCTCGTGAGGGAACAACGGCAGGGGCGTTTCGTGAACTACGAAGTCGATCCGGAGGGGCTGGCTCTGATCGCTCAATGGCTGGCGAAGTATCGCGCCTATTGGCCCGACCGCATCGCAGCTCTTAAGGTCTTGCTGAAGGACATGGATCAATGAACGAACAAAAGATCGAGGAGCAGGATAGCGGCGTCGAGCTGGAATTTGACTTGGGCGATCCGCCGCACAAGGTCTGGCGCGCGCTCAGTATTCCCGAATTTCGGGAACGGTGGTTGCCAAAGGAGGCATTGGCCGATTCCGATGCGATCGCCGTCACCCCCGGCCAAGAAGTCCGCTACAAGCTGCGCGACGACAGCCCACCATTCCTTGAAAGCACCGTGACGTTCACGATCACCCCGAATGCCACGGGCGGAACCTGCCTTCGGATCGTCCACGTACTGACGGATGCAAGACTCGATGGAATGACAAGAGCGCCGGCGAACAGCAACAGTCCGCCCCTCATGCTCGCCGCCTGACGCGGCGAGCCTCACCCTAAAAATCTGGAAGTGGAGGTCGCCGATGCGCGAAGCGATGCAGCTCGTCCCTATGGTCGTAGAACAGTCCAGCCGGGGAGAACGATCATTCGATATTTATTCCCGGCTTCTGCGCGAGCGGATTGTCTTCCTCAATGGCGAGGTGAACGACACCGTTTCGGCCCTCGTCTGCGCACAGCTCCTGTTTCTGGAAGCAGAAAACCCCAAAAAGCCGATCTACCTCTATATCAATTCGCCGGGCGGCGTCGTGACCAGCGGCCTCGCCATGTACGACACCATGCGCTACATCCGCGCGCCGGTTCACACGCTCTGCATGGGCACGGCTCGCTCCATGGGATCGTTTCTCCTGATGGCGGGCGAGCCGGGCGAGCGGGCCGCCCTGCCAAATGCAAGCATCCTGATCCACCAGCCATCAGGCGGCTTTCAGGGGCAGGCGACCGATATGCAAATTCACGCCGAGGAAATCCTGAAAACAAAGCAGCGTATGACGCGGCTTTACGCCGAACATTGCGGGCGCTCCTATGAGGATTTTGAACGCGCCATGGACCGCGACCGCTTCATGACGTCGCAAGAAGCATTGGAATGGGGCTTGATCGACAAGATCATGCAGATCCGCGAAGCCCCGGCCGATCAGTAAGGGATATGGCCTTGGTGTCGCTAAAATCGCTGGAGATCATGAAAGTCGTGCCGTGTGGCCCCCTCATCCGCCCTACGGGCACGGCGACAGCGGTGATGAATCCATCCTTGGATGTCGGCTGCTGGCGCAAACGTGAGGTCCCAATCGGGGCTATCTTTGCGCCTTCGACGGCAGGTCCGGTCGTCGCGCTGCCACGCCCTGCGGTACCAGACAGAGAGCGGCGATACCGGCCTCTTCGGCCGCGCGCAGAAGCGCTTCGCGGAATTGTTCCGGGGCAATTTTGCCGCTGATGGCGTCGACGCAGGCTTTCACGGCAGCCACATATTCTTCGCCGTCATCGAAAGGCCAGTCGTTCATCAGGAGACGCGCCGCGTCTCCAAGCGTCCATACGATCTTGCGAGATGCCCGACCTCGCAAAGCAAAACCGACCGGCGTGAATGCTGCTGATGTGTTCCAGCACATTATCCTCGACCCCTCAAGGCGGGAATACTGCAATCCCCACTTTTTATATACGCGCATTTTATGAAAGTTGGAATTGAAATTTCGTGAAGCGTACCGCTTGAGCGCGAGGCTGCCGAATGAGGAAAAAGGGCGCCCTGCAACCTCATTTTCAAACGCTGCGTCGACACGTGTTGCACCGATTGAGGCATGCGGGATTTCTTCCCTTTCGATCTCCACCCGTCGGTTCAGTCACCGCAATTCGGCGGTGACCCGGAAGATGCCGCCGGCCGATGCGTCGGAGCAGACGACAAAGGTCGACCCTTCCTGCGCCATGAAGGCGACGTTGCCGCCGGCTTCGCAGGGGGTGGCGCTCCATTGCAGGAGGATGTCGCCATTGTCGGGCAGTTTTTCCGTTTCCATCTTTGTCGCACTGGCCATCCATTCGGTTGCCGACGGCAGGTGAACGGGGGCGTTCAGCTGTTTCGACAGCCAGGCGGTATAGTTCTGCGCCACGGCAAGCGGCACGTCGTCAGCCGGCTGCTCGGGGTTGTCGGCATAGGCCTGTGCCGAGGCGGGATCGGAGTTGGCGGTGTAATAGGCCGCCATCTCGGCGCGGGTGACGGCCTTTGCCTGCATGCAGAAGGATTTTTCGACCTTCACGGCGCCATTGGCGACGCCGAGCATGCCGCCGAGCTCCTTCATCGAGGCGGTCATCAGCCGGACATTCTCCAGCGAATAACTTCCCGCCGGCACTTGCTCGAAGGCAAGGGTCGGCGAAACCGGGCAGAAGCCGCGCGCCGACAGCGCCTCGAGATCGGCAAGGATCGGTTTGTACGCGACGACGGCGAGCTTATAGGCCTCCGCGCTATAGCGGCCATCGGCCTCGCCGATTTTCGGCGCGAGTGCGGCAAGCGTTGGATCGGCCGCGCCGGCGCGGGTGGCGATCGAGGCGTTGAGATCGGCGACCTTCAGCTTCAGCGCCGTCGCCTCGTCCTTTGCCGCCATGACGTCGGCGATGAGGGCGTCGAAAAGTTTGGCGGCGTCGCCATAGCCCGAGGTCGCCGCCGGCATCTGCCATTGCTCGGCCTTGGCCTTGGCATCGGTCATCAGGCCGCTCGCCTTGGCAACGTCGGGGCTATCGCCGGCGCCGATGCGATTGACGGTTTCGCGCTTTGCCGCCGCGTTCTTTTCGACCGCTGCCAGCGCGGTCAGCGCCTTGGCGAGATCGTCGAAAGCCGCTTTCGAGGCGTCGTAATTGTCGATGGCGCCGTGCATCTGCTTGGCGGCGGCACTCTCGGCGGCAGCCTTCAGCTTGGCGTCGGCCTCGGCGAAGCTCGGCGCCTTGTCGCCGCCGGCAGCCGAGGCTGACGCTTTCGCCTTCTCGGCATTCTCCTTCGAAATGGCGATCAGCGCATTGCCGAGATTGATGGCGGCAGACTGATAGCCCGGAAGGGCCTTTTCATAGTCTTCGTCCTTGAGCAGCGCATCGGCGGAGGTCAGCGCCGCCGCACCGGTGTCGTAGGAAAGCTTGGCCTGGTCGCTGGCCGGGCGTTCCGGCGCCTTGGCGGCGATCGCCTTCTGTTTGCGGCTTTCGGCTTCCTTCTTCCAGGTGCCGACATCAGCGACGAGTTTCGGATCCGGGCGGAGCAGTTTCGGGATCGTGACGACGCCGACACCGATGCAGATCAACAGCAGCGCTGCGATCATCGAAATTTTGACAGGCGTCCATTTTTTCGGCTTCGGCACCTCCGGCTGCTGCGGCATGCCGCCGCGCGGATCCCAGGACATCGGCTGAATGCCTGTCGTCACCCTCGTGTATTCGCCGAGCGCATCGGCGCCGGTGCGCGGGCGCTGGGCCGGGTCGCGGCTCAGCATCCTTTCGATCAGGCTTGCAAGACCCTCGGGAAAGCCGGGGATCAGCACGTCGAGCCGGGGAAAGATGTTGGAGGGATCGAGATGGATGTTCTTCCAGCTCTGCTCGCGCTGGTGCTCGTCTTCCCAGACCATGACGCTGTCGAAGACGCTGTTATAGGTCTGGCGCGGCAGGAAGAGCTTGTAGGCGATCATGCCCATTGCATAGATGTCGAGGGCCGCGGAGGCCGAGAAGGTGCCGCTGGCATAGATCTCCGGCGCGCCGAACTCCGGCACATAGGGCGGGATGATGTGCTCGCCGATCTTCGAGATCAGGTGCAGATTGCCGATCCGGACCGACAGGCCGGAATAGTCCTCGGAAACATAGATGCACTGGTCCGTCAGGGCGTTGTGAGCGTAACCGGCGCCGTGCAGCGTCGCCAGGCCCTCGAGGATGTGGCGGCCGATTTCGGCGGCGCGCTCATAGGCCACCATCTCGGTTTCGTCGAGATACTGGTGCAGCGTTTTCGACGGCCGCTTCTCGACGATATAAAAATTGTCATCTTCCGGCGACGGCGGGATCAGATCCTCGATTTCGACGAAGCGCCGTGCGGTCAGGGACTTCGCCTCGTTGATGGAGGTCCAGACCCGCTCGAAACGCGCCTTGTCCAATTTCAGCGCCACATCGGGGGCGACGATGAAGACCGCATGGTCCATCCGCTTGTCCTGGGCGGGATAGACGATGAACTCGTTCTCATAGACCGGCTCGCCGATCGTGTAGCGGGCGATCAGATCACTTCTCATGCACATGTCCCCCTGCAATCATTGGCATTCCATGAAACCGCATTCTATTCGCCTGCCAGAAGCGGATCGCCGATCAGACCTGCGGCGAGCACCAGGCCGGTTCTTGTATCCCTGAGCGCGAAGGCAAAACGGGCATCGGCGACGACGCGAACGAGTTTCGGATTGATGCTGCGTTCGGTGATTGCTGCCGTGGCTGCCGCCGCCTCCGTGCCGTTTTCGTCGAGCTTGATCATCGTCTTCTGAAGAACGCGCGACAAGCGAATGTTTTCCTTGGTGAAACCCGGGAAAGCCGCATCCTTGGCCTTCCCGGCCGCCAGGCCCATCTGATTGAGCACCGGCATCAAATCACGCCCGTCGCTCAGGGAAAAGCGGGGAAGGAAGATTTCACCCTTGGCAGGTTCGAATTTTTCCCCCTGCAGCCAGGAGGTCAAGGCCTTCAGGTCGGCGCCGCCGACCCCCTTGCCGGAGCGCGCCGCCACCACGACCATGCTGTAGCTTTCGCCCGCATAGGCAAGATCGACGGCGGCGAATTTCTCGTCGAAGCGGAATTTCTGCCCATCGCCTGTAAGATGCATCATCGGCACCGAAATCGTCGAACCGTCCGGCCGCTGAAAGGGGCTTGCCGGGCTTTCTTTCTCGAAGGAGGTCTTCCAGCGCGCCTTGAAGGAGAGTGCGCCCAGGCTGACGAAGCCGCCGCCGGGCGGCGCGTCGAGGATGGCGGGAATGGCGCCCCGCGTCGTCTCCTTGACCCAGCCATTGATATGCTCGACCGAGGCCGGTCCGTCGAGATCTTCGATCGAGGGTTTGATCCGGTGGGTGGCGAGCATGGAAAGCGCGTCGGGGGCGAGCGCCAGCTTGTCGTCGAAGACGATGGCAACCGCCGTCGCCAGAGGCGCATCCGCGGCTGCCGGCTTCTCCGGGCTCATGGCGGCAAGCACCGTTTCCGGCCCCTTCACCTCGCTGCCGAAGCCGAGGCCCTTGGCGATTGCGGCCTTGCCTTCGGCGGAGGCGCCGAGGCTGGCAAGGCCGAGGGCTGCGGCAAGGCTTGCCGGCGACACCATGATATTGGCGGCCCCCTCCCTTGCCAGCGTGCGGTCGATCAGTTCGGCGGCAAGCCCCGCCTGCGCGGCGAGCATCGCCTTGCCGTCGCCGGAGTCGTCGGCATGGGCTGGGGCAAGCGTCAGCAGCGAAGCGGCAAGACCCGCCAGCAGAGTGGATTTCGGCATGGGTTCCCTCCTCTTCAGCGGATGCGGTAGAATTTGGAATCGAACGACCACTTGCCCTGGGCGCCGCTCTCGTCGTCGCCGACGATCCTCAATGTTCGGGCGAGATCGTAGACATAGTTGAAGGCGGCGCGCTGGCCGACGAGCGGCGTCGGCACATCCGGCAGGTCGAGCACTTCGATCGGCTTGTCGCTGAGAATGGCGACGACCATGCCGACGCCGGCCGGCCCCTCCACCACATATTCGAAGCCGGTATAGGGATTGCGCGCATCCGGCACGACGACCGGACGGGCCGGATCGAGCCGGTTGTCGCCGCTCTTGGCGGTCGGTTTCAGCCCCATCGAGCGCTTGTTCGGGTAAAGCTGGGTCAGCTTGCCGGAGGCGTCGATATCGACGAGGATCAGGTAACCGGACTTCTTCGTGGAGACGCGCATCGCCACCTTGTCGCCGATGCCGACCGAGGTGCCGGGCAGCACGTCGACGGCGACGCCCGCCTCATTGTCCGTCTTCAGCGTATTCTCGACGGCGGCGACCGGGGTTTTCGCCTCCTCGCCGGTGATGACATCGCGGCCGAGCGCATCCGGCTGGCCATAAAATTGCGGCACCGGCGTGAAGCGGCAATCCTGCGCATGCGTCCGGCAATATTCGTCGGATTTGCGCCTTACATAATCGAGCAGGGCGGCGTTGCTGACATTCGGCTTGTCGGCGGCCCGCGCCACGCCATCCTGCACACCTTCGATGAAGCGGCGGGTGAAGACGCCGACGGGCGGCCTGGCCTCGCGGTCGACGAGCGCCCATTGGCCTGAGTTGACCGCCGACCAGACCATGGCGTTTTCGCCGCCGAAGGAGAATTTCGCCTCCTTGCCGGATTTGTTCGGCGGTTCGAGCTCAGCCAGCGCCGGGCCGAGGCAGCGCACGGAGCCGGAGGGGGCGGCCACCGCGCTGCGGCTGCCGGGCCCGACATGGCAGGCGTCGATCAACAGCGTGACGCGGCGGTCCTTGAGGCTGTTCAGCCGTGCGGCGATTTCCGTTTCGCGGATCTGGTTGGTGACGGTCACCTTGCCGGCCTCGCGCACCAGCTTGGCGTCGGCTGCGACAAGTGTCGGGCTGGTTGTTTCCTCGGCGCCCATTTCCTCCGAGCCCTGGCCGCTGAAATAGAGGAAGACCCGGCTTCCAGGCGTCGACTGGCGCACCAGCCAGTCGTCGATTTCGGCAAGGATCGCCTCGCGGGTGGCCTTGCGATTGGTCAGCGTGTGAATCTGTTCCGGGCGGTAGGCGAGCGTCTTCACCAGGAAGAGCTGCATCGCCTTGACGTCGCTGGCGGAGCCGGTGAGTTTTGCCTCGCGCATCTCGTAATCGTCGATGCCGATCAGCAGCACGCGGTCGCCGGGGGAGCCTTGGATGCCGGGTGCCTGGAGAGCGGGTGCCTCGGCAACAGGTGGCTGGACAGCGGGTTCTTCGGTGGCAGGCTTGGTGGTCGGCGCGGTATTGTCGGCGGGCGTTTCGCTCGTGGCGGCAGGAGCGGTATCGCCGGCGGGCGGGGTGGTGATGGCGAGGTTCGCCAGTTTCTGGCCGGATTGTCTGAGCTTGCTCCCGGGACCGGTGGTGGTCGAGGCGACCTGATCGGCGGCCGGCGTTTCGACATTCGGCACGTCGCCATCGGTCTTAGCGGCGATCCAGTCGCGGAAGGCGGCGACGCGGGTATAGACGCCGTAGTGCTCGGCCTCGGCGCAGCCGGCACCCCAGCTGACGATGCCGAGCTGGATCCAGCTCTTGTCCGGGCGCTGGGCCACCAACGGCCCGCCGCTGTCGCCCTGGCAGGCATCCTTGCCGCCTTCGGCATAACCGGCGCAGACATTGCGTTCGTCGATCGGGTTCATCCGCATCGAGCTGTCGCGATAGGCGGCACGGCAATCCTCGCGCGGGACGATCGGCAGCTCGACTTCCTGCAACTCGGTCGGCAGGTATTTGTCGTCCCAGCCGTGATCGGCCTTGGTGTAGCCCCAGCCGGTGACGACAGCCTTATGGCCGGCCGCCTCCACCTCGTCATCGGAGGCCGAGGCGAGGACCGCCGGCCTGGAGACGGCGGGTTCGGCAAGTTTGATCAGGGCGATATCGTTGGCAAAGACCTTGCGATCGAAATCCTCGTGAATGACGACGTCTTCGACGGCAAGGCCGGGTTTATCCGGCCCGTCGACCGAGATGACCTTGTCGATCTTCGACTTGCCCTCGACGATCAGCAGATCGCGGGCGAAGAGATCCTGCTTGCCGGAGCGGCCGCTGGTGACGCAGTGGGCGGCGGTCAGGATCCAGCGCGGCGCAATCAGCGAGCCGCCGCAGTGGCCGCCGAAGCGGCCGCGCTGTTCGGGATCGGGCGCCAGAATTTTTACCTGCCAGGGCCATTGGCCCTTCTTTGCCGCCTGGCCGCCGATGACGCGGCCGCCATCCTCGCCGGCAAAATCGGTATCCTGCTGCGCAAGGACCGGTGAGGCCAGCAGAAGCATGACGGCCGCAACGTTGAGGATGCTGCTGATCGACGCGCTCATAGCTTGGCTCCGGCGGAGGTATAGAGGACGGAAAATCCGACGCGGGCGCCCTCGGGCAGGACATCGCCGAGCCGCCTGGCGATATTGCCGGCGGTGCGGCGCCTGTCGTTCTGCTTCAGGAATTCGACGAGTTCGGGCATCGGGGTTTCGGAGGTGACGGCGACGAGCAGATCGGTGCCGAAGGGGGCGACGACCGACAGATCGAGGTCGAAATTCGCAGGCATCTCAGCCTCGGCATCTTTCTCGCCGGGATAGAGGAACTGCACGGTTCCATCGCCGGTGACGTCGAAGAGCATCAGCTTGCGGCCGGCTAGATCGGAGACCGTGACGCCGACGCGCTCGCCCTCGCGGTGGACGGTGTCGGACGGCGTGACGCGCACGGTCTGCGGATTGACCTCCGACAGCCGCTTCAGCGTGTCGAGCGCGGCCATCCGGTCGACGACGAAAGGCATGTCGCCGGCGCCGATGCCGGAGGCGACGACATCGCCGCCGGCAATCGCCTCGTGCTTTTCGGGATCGAAGACCAGTTCGGCATGGACGCCATCCGTCAGCTTGAACGGCGTGACGGCCGGCTCGATGCCCTGCAGCACCGCTTCGGCCCCAAGGGCGGCAATGCTGATCGGCGCGGGCTCGACGGGCGGCGGAGCGTTCGATTTTTCCGCCGCCGCCTGCGCCCCTGCCCCCTGGTAATCATAGACGACGGCGCGGTCGAGATCGGTTCCGGGCGGGCTTTGGGTGAAGATATTCTGCCGCTGGTCGGTGAACTGATAGACCGCCTGGCGCACATATTCGAAGAGTTCGCGGCGGCTGACGGCGCCGTCGCCGTTGCGGTCGGCCGCCCCTTCGAAGGCGCGGGCGGTGGCATAACTCAGCGCGCCGCGTTTCTGCGGGATGCCGGGAATGGAGATTTCGGGCGATTTGGTGTTGTCGTCAACGGCGGCGAGGAAGGTCAGCCGCTTGAAATCGAAGCCGGTGGAGAGCGCATCCGCCGTCGTCGAGATCGGCGCGAGGTCGTCCTCCTCGATCGTATAGGACGGCGCCTGGCGCCAAGTGATCTCGGCGCCGCGCGGATCGACATCGCGGGTCATGCCGCCGGCATGGCAGGTATCGGCGATGAAGACGACATCGGCGCCCTTGGCCTCCAGTTTGTGGATCAGCACCTTGAACTCGTCGCCGAAGATGCGCTCGCGCGATCCGGGCAGGCGGGTATCGAAGCCGGCGAGCACATAGACCTCGTCGCGGCCGCTCGGTTTCGAGCCCTTGACGCGCTCCGGCTCGCTCGAGCCGTGACCGGCGATGCCGAGAACGACAAGATCGCCGGTCCCTGCCCGTTCCGTCACGGCTTCGATCGCATGGAAGATGCCTTGGCGGTCGGCCTCGCCGTTTTTCAACAGCGTCATGTCCTCGACGCCGACCGAACGCAGGGAAAGGGAAAGGTCCTCGGCATCGGCGACTGCGCCGTGCAGCGGCGGAACGTTGCGGTAAAGGTCTATGCCGATCAGGACTGCCCGGACGGCGCCGCGCTCCGGCGCCTCGATGGTTTTTGCCAGGGTCTCTGTCGCCGCCAGACTGAGGAGGGCGAATGCGGCGGCCATGGAAACGGATGCGGACATGGCCAAACTCCCCTCGCCCCAGCTATTCGCGGCGCCATTCGACGCGGCGGTTCAGCGCGTCGACATCGTCTTCGGTGAGGTTTGCCGTTGCCGTCACATCCACCGGCTCGGAGGCGCCCCGGCCTTCGGCGTCGATCGAGGCATCGATGCCGTGGCTCTTCAGGAAATCGGCCACCGCCTGGGCGCGGCGTTCGGAGAGCTTCTGATTATAGTCGTCGCCGCCGCGCCGGTCGGTGTGGCCGATCAGGATGATGCGGCCGGGCTTCTGCTCCTTCAGCGCCTCCAGCAATTCCTCGGCGGCCTCGGTGCCGATCGAGGTGAAGCTCGACTTGTCGAAGTCGAAGGTGATCGGCACGGGAATGGACACCGGCACGATGCCGCGGACATTTTCGGAATAGATGCCGCCGAGCACGCCGCTGCGGTGATCCTTCTCGGCCGGCACGAAGCTGCCTTCAGGGTTGTCGCTCGTCGGGTTGGCGGCCAGGATGCGGGCCTGGGCGGCACGCTGGATGAGGTCGGAGATCGTGTCGGCCGGCGGCGCCTTGGGGGTGCGGGTCTCGTTTTTGATGATCTCGATTGCCTGCTGGTAATCGGCGGCGGCATCGGCAAAGCGGCGGGCGGAGAAATAGATCTCGCCGAGCGTGGCGGAGGCCTGCCAGAGCACCTGCGGACTGTCGGCGGCGACCAGCAGCGGCTCGTAATCGGCGACCGGCTGGTTGGCGGCCATCATCTCCTGGGCGGCGGCGAGCCTGAGGGCTGCAACGCGGCGCTGGGCATTGACCTGGAACTGGCCGCATTCGGCGCTGACGGCGATCGCATCGGCCTCGGAGGCGGCGGCATTGATATCCTTGGCGGCGACGGCGGTGTTCAGCTTGTCGAGAAGGGCGGTGCAGGCAGGTGTATCGGCATTCGCCACTTCGATATCCTCGCCGGCCTGGCTGGGTTCGGCCGAGCGGCCGAGGTTGAGCTGCGGCATCTTGATGCTGAAGCCGCCGGGAAGTTTGAATTGCGGCATCTTCAGCTGCGGCATCGGCAGCTTCGGCATTTTCGTCTGGGACGTCTGGGCTGGCTGCTTATACTGCGTTGGCCGGGTGGACGAGGTGGTGTCGGCGGGGCCGATCAACTGCAGCTCGTCGGCGGCAAGCTCCTGGCCGGGCGCCAGATTGGTGACGATCTTGTATTTCTTCGGCGGCTGTTGTGCGGCCTGCTCCACAGGCTTCGGCGCGACCGGTTTTGGCGCTGCCTTCGGTTTGTCGACCGTTTCCGGCTTCTTGGCGGCTTCCTGTTTGATCACCGGTTTCGGCTTCGGAGCGGCTGCCGGTTTCGGCGGCTTGGCTGCCTGTTCGACCGGTTTTGCTGCGGGGGCGGCTGCGACGGGCGGGGCGGCCACGGGCGGCAGCGCCGCCGGACTGTCGACCGTCGTCAGCATCAGCGTCTTGCTGCTGATCTTGGTGCCGAGGCTGCGGGCCTCTTCCAGGCTGCGGGACACGGCATCCATGCCGCCGTCGACCGAGCGGAACATGCCGCTGCCGCTGCCGCCGAGATCGGCGAAGATGGTCAGCGGCTTGGAGGAATAGAAGACCTTGATCTGCTCCTGACCCACGGGGCCGGAGACCTGCAGCCGGGCGCCACTGGCCGGATCCGGCACCTGCACGCGCTTGCCGGGGCCGACGAGGGCATCGGTCTGATATTTGTTCGGGAAAAGCTTGATGACGGAACCGTTCGGCGAGACGTTCAGTACCGTGACATAGCTGTTCTCAGTCGACTGGATGAACAGGCCGACGACTTCGCCGATGGCGTATTTGGCCTCGGCGCGATCGAAGGTGATGCTGACAGGGCCGGTCTGTGCCGGCGCCTCGGTCAGTGTGCGTTCGTTCTGCGCCTCGACGGCGGGAACCACCGCAAAGAACGAGAGGAAGGTGGCTGCGGCTAGGATGGCTTTGCGGTGCGACATGGGAAAACCTCCTCTTCGAACAATCTCACACTGTGTTGAAGATGAGAATAGCACCGACCGGCGAAATTGGGATGGCTTTGCCTGTCTTGCTTGAGGGAGGGTTACAAATTATTTGAAGCCGCGAAGAAACCGTCCCGGAAAAGACGTGCGAAAGACTCTGGGTCGGCAATATCAGCCGCCGGATCTCGTCTTTTCGACTTTGGACCTGCGTTTAGTTCTTGGGTTTCTGCCCGGCTGATTTCAAAATCGAGATCAGGTCGCTCATCCCTTCGGGCGAGGAATTATAGAGCCAGAGAATATCCGGATTATCGACCGTGAATTCCTTCCCGGGGCCTGAGCCCATGTCGCGGCCGGGCGAGGTCGCGTCCGGGAGTTTGCCTTGACCGGGTGTCAGCCCCTTGGCGCTTTCGTGTTCTGCGATGATCGCAGTGGCTGCGGCAAAGGCCTTTTCGTCATGCTGGCGCAGCGCCGCAAGCGCGGGGTTGCGCGCCGCCAGCGCATCCTCGGCCGGGCCGGCATGGCCAAGCTGAGGCATCTGCAGCGCCAGCAGCAGGCCGATCGACAGGGGTATGAGCCGGGATTTCGTCATCGTCGTCACATCCGTCTTATGGGCGCTACCGCGCGCGACATGCTTGCGGACAATAGGCAGAGGCCGGAAAGATGGCAACGGCGCTCAGTGCCAATCGGTTGGGAGGGGTGAAATAGGCTTGGGAGCGTTCGCGGGACAGATCGCACATTCCGCTGGCGCCGGCTGTGGCCGGCGTCATCGCAGACACGCACATCGGATCGGAACGATGTTCGCAGGGATAGCATTCCTCCCGCGGATTAGTCGGTGTCATCAGGTAAAATTTTCTAATCAAAATTGTCGTCTAGCTTATCCCCCGGCTTCTTAACAATATAGCTGGAAGGAAGCAGGTGAGGCCGGCAACCAAAGGGCACGGTTGGCGCCGTTGCGACGGCAACAGGCCCGAGTTCCAGCTTTGATTTGTATCAAGGACACGAGAGGGCTCGCCAGTCCATGTAATCGTAGAAATGTTTGGCTTTTACATAATTCCGGGGGAGGAAAATATGATGAAGTCCCGTTTCATGGCTATTGCAGCGGCTTCGCTTGCGGCGTCGTTCATTGCTCCGGCAGGCTATTCGGCAGAGGGCGGCGATATCGGCACGCTGACGCCTGAGAAGGCCGACAAGGCGTTCGCCGGCAAGCCGGTCTACTCGCCCTATGCCGGGCGCAACTTCCCCACTCGGCCGCTGTTTGGCGATACGCACCTGCACACGGGTGCTTCGTTCGACGCCGGCGCATTCGGCGCACGGTTGACGCCGCGCGACGCCTACCGCTTCGCACGTGGAGAGGAGGTCATGGCCTCGAGCGGTCAGCCGGCAAAGCTGTCCCGTCCGCTCGATTTCCTGGTGGTCGCCGACCACTCGGACAATATGGGGATGTTCACGGACCTCTTCGCCGGCAAGCCGGAGGTGATCGCCGATCCGCAGGCCAAGACCTGGTACGAGGAAATCAAGAACGGGCAAGGCGGCAAGGCTGCGCTGGAGATCATCTTCGCCTTCGGCAAGGGCACGTTGCCGCAGTCGATGATCTACGGGCCGGAAACGCGTCCCTACAAGAACGCCTGGCAGGACACGATCAAGGCGGCGGAGGAATATAATGATCCGGGCCGTTTTACGGCCTTCATCGGCTATGAGTGGACATCGAACACGGCAGGCAACAACCTGCACCGCAATGTCATTTTCCGCGACAATGCCGACAAGGCCGAGCAGGTGCTGCCCTACACGACGCTGAAGCCGCTCGGCAGCGACAATCCCCGCGACCTGTGGAAGTGGATGCAGGCCTATGAGGACAAGACCGGCGGCAACGTGCTGGCCATCGCACATAATGGCAACCTGTCCAACGGCCGCATGTTTCCGTTGATCGAATCCTTCACCAACAAGCCGGTGGACAAGGACTATGTGGAGGAGCGCGCAAGGTGGGAACGGCTCTACGAGACGACCCAGACGAAGGGGACGGGGGAAGCCCATCCGGCGCTGTCTCCGAATGACGAGTTCGCCGATTTCGAAATCTGGGATTTCGGCAATCTTGACGCGAGTGTGAAAAAGACGCCTGACATGCTTGAGTTCGAATATACCCGCTCGGCCCTTCGCAACGGCCTGAAGCTGGAAGCCCAGCTCGGCACCAACCCCTACAAGTTCGGCCTCGTCGGCAGTTCGGATGCCCATACCGGCCTCGCGGCCATGGAAGAGGAAAACTTCTTCGGCAAGACGACGCCGCAGGAGCCAAGCCCCGAGCGCCTGACCGCGACCTTCGTCAAGGACGACAAGACCGGGATCACGGTGATGGACTGGGAGGTCGGCGCGTCAGGTTACGCCGCCGTCTGGGCGACGGAGAATACGCGTGAATCCATTTGGGACGCGATGCAGCGCAAGGAGACCTATGGCACAACGGGATCGCGCATGATGGTGCGCTTCTTCGGCGGCTGGGATTTCGCGCCGGCCGACGCCGAGACCCGCAATCCCGGCGCGATCGGCTACGACAAGGGCGTGCCGATGGGCGGCGACCTGACCAAGGCGCCTGACGGCAAGGTGCCGACATTCCTCGTCGCGGCGCTGAAGGATCCGATCGGGGCCAATCTCGATCGCTATCAGATCGTCAAGGGGTGGTTGGACGACAAAGGCGACACCCATGAACAGATTTACGATGTCGCCTGGGCCGGCGACCGCAAGCCCGGCGCCGATGGAAAACTGCCGTCGGTCGGCAGCACGGTCGACATCGGGAACGCCACCTGGACCAATACGATCGGCGCTCCTGAACTGATCGCCGTCTGGACGGACCCGGACTTCGATCCGACGCTGAAGGCCTTCTATTACGGGCGCGTTATCGAGATCCCGACGCCGCGATGGACTGCTTATGACGCCAAGCGGTTTGGCAACAAGCCGCTGGAGGGCACATCGATGACCGTGACCGAACGCGCCTATACCTCGCCGATCTGGTATACGCCCTGACACGACGAGAAACCGGTGCTGAAGCGCGTTCTCAAAGAACCCCTCGTGCATTTTCTGGCGCTCGCGCTCGCGATCTTCGCCGGCTACGCGCTGGTCGGCGCCGGCGAAAGGCAGGAACGCATCGCCGTTACCGCGCCGAAGATCGAGCAGATGGCGACCTTATTCACCAAGACCTGGCAGCGTCCGCCGAGCGCGGCGGAGCTCAAGGGGCTGATCGACGATTATGTGAAGGAGGAAGTCCTCGTCCGTCAGGCGCTCGCCCTCGGGCTCGACAGGGACGATGCGGTGGTCAGGCGGCGCCTTCGCCAGAAGATGGAGTTCCTGAACACGGCGGACGCCGAGGCGCTGGAGCCGACCGACGCGGAACTCGAAGCCTATCTCACCAGCAACGCCGACGCGTTCAGGATCAAGGGCATGCTGGCCTTCGAGCAGGTGTTCCTGAGCCCGCAGCGGCACGGCGGCCGGGCCAAAGAGGAGGCCGGCTCCATCCTCCAGATTCTGCTGTCCGATCCGGAGGCGAACCGCTCGCTGCTCGGCGACGCCACGCTGCTGCCGCCCGAGGCTGCGCTCTCCGACAGCGCTTCGATCACGCAGACCTTTGGGGCCGATTTCGCCAAGGCGCTCGACCAGGCACCCGTCGATCAATGGATCGGGCCGGTCGTGTCCGGTTTCGGACTGCACCTCGTGCGGGTGACGGAGCGTGTGCCTGACCGTACGCCCTCGCTCGGCGAAGTGCGTGACGCCGTCGCGCGGGAGTGGACGAACGCCAGGCGCAGCGAACTCGAAGACCAGCAATTTGCGAAGCTTCTCAAGGGTTATACGGTGACGATCGAGAGCCTCGTCGGCAAAGAGACCGGCCGGTGAAGCCGATCGGCAGAATATTCGCATTCCTGCTTGCTGTGCTGCTTGCTGCGGCAGCCCGGGCGCACGAGGTCCGCCCGGCCTATCTCGACATGCGCGAAACCGCCACCGGCACGTTCGCCGTCGTCTGGAAGGTGCCGGCGCAAGGCGAGATGCGCCTCGGGCTTCATGCGCGGCTGCCGGCCGCCTGCGCGGAGAATTCCGAGCCGGTTCGGTCGATCGAGCAGGGCGCCTATTTCGAGCGCTGGAACGTCGCGTGCGCGGGTGGCCTGAAAGGCGGCGAGATCAACATCGACGGCCTCAAGTCGACGCTGACCGAAGCGCTGGTGCGCATTGAATATGCCAGTGGAGATACCGAGCTTGCGCGCCTCCTGCCCGATCGGCCGCGCTTCGTGGCGGCCGGCACGCAGACGAGCATCGAAGTGGCGCGAACCTACTTCCTGTTCGGCGTCGACCACATTCTCTCCGGCCTCGATCACCTGCTCTTCGTGCTTGCGCTCATCCTGCTAATCCGAAACCGCTGGATGCTGCTCAAGACCATCACGGCGTTTACGATCGCCCACAGCATCACACTGGCTGGAGCGTCGCTTGGATATTTCAGCCTGCCCCAAAGGCCGGTGGAAGCCACGATCGCGCTCAGCATTGCGTTTGTGGCGCGCGAACTGGTCAAGACGGAACCGGGCGGGAGGCGGCTGTCCGAGAGCTATCCCTGGCTCGTGGCCTTCGCGTTCGGACTGCTGCACGGCTTCGGCTTCGCCGGCGCATTGAAGGAAACCGGCCTGCCGCAATCGGACGTGCCGCTGAGCCTCTTGACGTTCAATCTGGGCGTTGAGGCGGGGCAGCTCATCTTCGTTGCGGCGATCCTGGTCCTGTTCAGGATCGGAGCCGCTCTGGTCGCCTTGCCGCTGGCGCCGACCCGCCGGCTCGGCGCCTACGCGATCGGCACGGCGTCAATGTTGTGGCTCGTTCCCAGGATCGCCGGTCTCGGGATATGAGAGATGGCGCGGAACAAGGATCGGCTGGAAACCTGCCGCGCTTTAGCTCTTCGTTTTGATGCATGTCGTTATCCCGGAACCGCTGCACACTTCCGGGCGACATGCATTAGAAGTGTATCACCAGCCCCAACATCGGGCCCTGCTGGACGACGTCGAAGACAAAGTCGTCGTTGCTGTAATCCACCCCGAGCGCGCGGTACCCGGCAACGGCCGAGACGTTGTCGGGAACCGGTAGCCGATCGCAGCGGCAACGTCCCAATCGAGGTCAGCGCCGCCGGCGCCGACGAGTCCCCAGCCGGTCAGGTAGACCTCCGGGGTAATGGCGTAAGTGCCTTTGAAGCCGACCAAGCCGTCCACCCAGGTTGCGTTATCCGTTCTGGAGCGCCCGCCCAGAATGCCGCCGTGGAAGGAAAGCTCGCTTTCCACGGACCAGACAAGCAGGCCGCCGCCGACATCCAGCCGCGCGGAACGGTCTTCGAAAACCGCATAACGGCGCCGAGGAAGCCTGCGAAGGTCTCACTCGATAGCTCGACACCGGTTGCCAGAAACCCTCTCGGGGTGCCGGCTTGACCCGAGATCTTCGTGTACATCACATCGTCAACTATGCTGTAGTTGGCCAAACAATTTTCGAGACGCCGTATCATAGCGTGCTGTCGGGCTACAGGTTTCCTGGTTTTTCCTGGTTTTTCCTGGTTTTGCACTATCTTCGACAATCGAAGGGGCGCGTTAATTGACCGAGGCGCCGGTCGATCCTGCGGGCTCCTTTTGCGCCAACCGAATGCTTCAATCCGTTGCTTTGGCGCCGGGTCAGAGGATCTTCAATTGCTGCAGGCTGAGGCGCAGATCCCGCAGCATTTCGCCGAAGATCTCCTCGATCGTTCCCGTCGACCAGACGACCATGGTGCCATAGGGCGAGCGCTTGCGCTGCATGAAGCCGGCGGTCTCGAAATCGATCAGCGTCTTGCGGCAGGTCTCGCTCGACATCACCGCCACCAGGAACCGGGCGAGATTGGACTGGTCGATGGCGCCTGATTTCTCCGCCCAGTTCTGGATCAGCCGCGGCTTGGTGTCGGCGGTGAACATCGAGGCGAGCGCGCGATCCTGCGACAGCCCCAGGCGCTGCAGCTTGGCCGGATCGCGGGTCAGCGAAACCACGTAATCATTGTGCAGATCGGCGAAGCGCTCGATATCCTCGGCCGTGTTGATGCCGAAGACCTTCATCGAGTAGAGAAATTCGGCCATCAGATAGGTCGGCTCGGAGCGCAGTTGGGCCAGATGCTTGTCATCGGTGCTTTGCGAGGCGGCGCAGACCCGATCGGAGAAGCCTATCCTTGCGGCGCGCACCTGCTCCAGCAGGCTGATATCGAGCGCCAGTTCGTCACCGTTCCATTCCAGCATAAGCATTTCCCGCCAGCAAATCTTCGAGACGATGTTCTTGTACTATCGCCGGCGCCAATCTCCAAATCGTTTGGAAAGCAACGGCTTGCTGACAAGGCGCATCTATCTTACCATTTCGAAGACTTGACGGTCAGAGAAGGCCGAGCCGGCCTGACATCGTCCTGTTCGGGGGTCGAGGACATGCGTAGTTTTGGGTCGCATATTCTGATTGCCGCGGCACTTGCGGTCGCCTCGCCGGTTTTTGCCGAAGACACGACGATTATAGAGCTTCGCAGCGGCGATGGCGGCCGCTCGGTTGGCATTATTTCCGCCAGTGAGGAAGTCGAGGCATCGGGACCTGCGGCGATCACCGTCGGCGACGACGGCACCATCTATATTCTCGACCAGAACAATGGCCGCGTGATCGCCATCGACGCCGAGCGCTCGCAGGCCGAGCCCGAAATCCTGCCGCTGCCGGAAAATGCCAGCCCGGAAGATCTGGCCGTCGTCCACAACGAACTCTACCTCTGGTCGGACGGTGTCGTGCCCCTCGAACGCTCCACCGAGGCCGATGGAAGGTCGCAGACGCTGCGCGCCGTCGATGGCGGCGATGCCGACGATTACACCCGCTCGGTCTTTGCCTCGATGGGCTCGGTGCCGCCGGGGCCGCTGAACAGCATCGTCGATGAGATCGGGCGCAGCACCAGCCGGCCGGCGCCCCGCCCGCCGGTCATTCAATATGTGCCGAGCCGTGGGCTCGGCGATATTGTCGCCGAAGTCTCGGCTGCAAACGACAAGGCGGAGATCCTGCTGCGGCGCAGCAGCTCGGAGGAGAATTTCCTGTCGCTGCCGCTGACTGCCGAGGGCCGCATCGGCACCGTCGAACTTCTCGACATCGACACGACTGGCAGGCCCTATGCGCTGGTCGAACTCGTTCCTGCCGATCAGCCAGAGCGCACCGGCATGCTGGTGGTGCGCTTTACGCCCAACGGGGCGATCGACCGGGTCTACGACCTGCCGATCGACCCCGGCACGGTCTTTTCCCGGCGTTTCGTGGCGATCGGTCCGCGCGGCGACGTGCTCTATCTCAAATCGCAGGAAAGCCGGGCGCAGGTGCTGCGGCTCGACGGCCGCGACCCTGGCCGAAAGCTTGCCGTCGCGCGGCCGGCAAAACCGCTCAATGCCGGCAAGCCGGGCAAGGCGCCGAAACTGGCGATCGTGCCGAAGTCGCGCAGCGACGTCATCGAGCGGGCGATCGGCTTCGAGACACTGAACTGGCTGGTGACGTCATCAGCCTACGGCAAGGACCCAGGGCCCGGCTGCATCAACATGAACCGGCTGCGCCGGCCGATCTACCTGATCGGCAAGCGCGGCCAAACGGTGAAGGGCGTTCCCTATTGCTGGGGCTGCAAGACCCGGCTCGAGGATTTCATGGACGGCGTCGAAAAGGGCCAGACCGCCGGCAATGTCTGCACCAAGAGTGCGCCGCAAACCAATATTCTCGGCGTCGACTGTTCCGGTTTCGTCAGCGACGCCTGGGGCCTGAAGATGCATGTCTCGACGCGCGCCATCCCGGGCATCACCAAACGCGTCGCCGACCCCTGGTCGATGCGGCCGGGCGACGCGCTGAACAAGCCCGGCTCGCATGTGCTGTTGTTCATGCGCTTCACCGACGACCGCAAGGTCGAGGTGATGGAGGCCTCGCCCAACGCCTGCAAGGGCCGCGTCTGCCGCAACACCTATTCGCTCGGCAGCCTCTTGATGCGCGGCTACCAGCCGGTGCGCTTCAAGGGGCTGGATGGGTGAAGGACGGGAGCGTCTAGGACGTTCCTTGCGCTTTTCAGACGCGCGGCACGGTCGGCGCCAGCCGCCGCTTCGCCATTGCCAGAAGTCCATGCGCGGCGACAGTCTCCGCATATTGCCGATAGACGGGATCTCGGCTCAGCATGCGCTCTTCGGCGCGGGCGCGCAGCAGATAGATCAGACTGACGATCGCCAGCATGCCAGCTCGTGCCAATCCTTCGGCAAGACCGCTGGCGACGAAGCTCGGGGCTGCAAACAGCCACCAGGAGATGTTCTTCGAGAGGTAGGCCGGATGTTTTACGAAGCGGTAGGGGCCTGACGTAATGATGCCGCGATGGGTCAGGTTGGAAAAGCGCGGCCCGAAGGCAATGGTCGCCCAGACGTAGATTATCGCGCAGGCCAGCGTCGCAACGCTCCAGACGAAGTAGACCACCGATCCCTCCTGGATAACGCTCTCCCAACCCGGCCCGGCGCCATAGGGCACGAAGGCGCTGGAAATCGCCGGGAAGAACGGCTCGTAGCAGATGAGGCAGACGAGCCAGCCGAGCGCCGTCGTCTCCGTCGCCCTGACATGCCATCCGAACAGTTTGAACGTGGCGATATAGCCGCCGGCCGCCAGGATGACGTCGAGAAGGAAGACAAGCCGCAGCAAGCCTTCGAACCAGGCGGCTGAAAATGGAGGAAACAGCCAGGCCGGTCTGTCGGCAAGATCGGAAAGCGCCGCTATGCCGCTTGAAAACATCAGCACGAGGAAGAAGCATTTAATCGTCAGCAGGCGCAGTGCGAACAGTACGTCTTCTTCGCGAAAATCCTGCATCAGCACCGCACGTCCGACCTGATTGAGATAATCGTCGGGCTCCTCGGCGACGAGATCGGTGACCGCGACGTAGAGAATGGTGGCGCCGGCAAGGACGATGGAAATGGGGATGGTCGTGTGGCCAGCCCCGATGAACCATTGGACCGCCGACGACTGCGTGAAAAACGGAAAGACCGAGCAGGCGATGACGATAGCACCCAAAAGCGCGGCGAGGCCGACAAGCTTGGTCCCGATGCGCCGCCAGAAGAGGGCCGAAGCTTCGTTCCGCCTCTGTCTCGACACCCAAACCCCTCGGGTGGCTGGCATGCCGTCAACGACGAACCAAACGAAGACAAGGCAGAACAGCGCAAGTGCCATCGCCTTGCCGGGCTCAAGCAGCAGATAATTCGAGAGCGCAATGCCGGCGACGCCTCCGATAAGGGTCGCAGCCTGAATCATGAAGGATCCTGCCCCTACCAGGACGGGCCGCCGCTCGAAGAGTTGCCGGAGCTAGAAGAACCACCGGAACTCGATGATCCGCCGCCCATGCCACCGGAACCGGAGCCGGAATTCGAACCGGAGTCATTGCCGGAACGGCCAAAAGCCGTTTCATTGCTCTTTGCCACCACCTTTTTGACAGTGGGCGTCGTTTTCCTGGTCGGCGTGGCGTTCGGGGTATTCCTATTCGGCTCGTCGCTGGCGAACAGCGTCTTGGCCCCCGGGTCGAACACACAACTCTGTAGGATAGCGGCTGAGCCCGCGATGAAGGTAGAGCACAATAGCACACGGATGATGAGCTTGCTGTTCATGTAGGGCGCCCCCGGTTCGCCATTTCAGAAGAGATCGTACCTCGGATTTCGCTTTACCCATGTCGCCTTGGCGAGCTTGACGAGCCTGTCATCGATCGACTTAGATTTTGGAATTGTTTTTTGCTCCTGAGCAGTCAGGTCGGCGATAAAGGCGGCTTCTGCGTTCTTCTTCGCAGCATTGGGCAGCCTCTTGAGTTCTGCCAAAGCCTGGTTCTTCGGATCGCCGCTGCCCGGCAAGTTGATGGCGGTCGCCAGCGCGAAATAATGCGCCGCCGTCGCAAGGCTGTCATCACCGCCGCCTTCTTCCTTCGCCAGGACGGCACGGTCGAAAGCACCCCAGTAGTCGCCGCGTTCGGCGCCCATCTCCAGCCACTTTACCGCTTCCGTCTTATCTGCGGTAACGCCAACGCCGTCACGATACATGCGCCCGAGATTTGTCGGGGCATGAGGCTGTCCGCCTTCTGCAGCCCGCGTGAAAAGGTCAAGTGCCTTGGTAAGATCCTGAGGGGCGCCTTTTCCAAAGCGATAGACCAGGGCGAGATTGTTCAGGGAGTAGATGTCGTTGCGTTCGACGCCGGCCTCATAGAAGCGAATACCGCGCTCGGGATCGGCTGGGACGTTGACGCCGTTCAGGAAGATATATCCGAGCTCGTTCATCGCATAGGTATGGCCAAGGTCGGCGGCCTGCAGCATCATCCGCAATCCCTCTTGCTGATTGGCCTTGGTACCACGGCCGTAGTAGAGAGCTTTGCCGTAGCTGTGCAGGGCGAAGGGATCGCCCTTGGCGGCGCCCCCTTTAGCAATCTCGCTGGCCTTGGCGGCATCACGTGGAACGGAAGCGCCAAACTCATAAAGGCTCGACAATTCCTGAATCGCCCGAACATGCCCGGCATCCATCGCCTTCTTGATCGTGGCGAAAGCCGTCTTGGTGTCGCGGTTGGCGAGCTGGGCGCGGCCGAGCTGGTAGACGAAGCGGGCAACCTCGGGGTAGGCCTTCACCGCTTCCGTGCAGGCAGGCAGGGCCACATTCGGGTCGATCTCGTTCGGCAGCTTGCCTGCGGTCACGCCCTGCAGGTCGAGGGCGGCGGCGGCTGATGTGTCGCAGGCATCGAGCACCGGCTTGAAGGTGACGGTCGCAGCCGGCAGGTTGTCATTGGCCGCCTGCAGCGTCAGGGCGAAAGGCTGGTTTTCCGTGCCGATCTGCGGCTCGTAGGAAAGGCCCGGAATGTCGGCTGCCTCAAGCACATGGCCGAGCCCGATCACCCGGCCTCCGGCCCGCAGCGTGCCCTTGTCGGGCAAGGCCGCGACCTTGAAGGTCATTTCGGCGGCCGATGCCGGAACGACCGGCAGGCTTGTCTTGACGGGGCCGACGCCGATCGGCGTGTCGACGTCGCGCGGCAGCGTTTTCAGATAGGCATCGGCGTCGGCAAGCCGCACCTGCTTTTGCTGCTCGAGCTGGGCGAGCTTGGCCCCGGCATCCGCCGAGACGGTGATCGCGACGACGCCCTGCGTCGCCTGACCATAGGGATCGCTGACGGTGTAACCGATCAGGCCGACGGTTCCGGCGCTAACGCCTGAGGAATCATAGGTGAGTGCCGTGAGCGCCGCGGCCGGCATCTTGGCGCCCTGCTCGACCGGCTTGCCGTCGAAGCTGAGCTTGCCGGTCTGCGGAAGCTGGTTGAGGGTGACGAGCAGCGCCGAGCCGGTCTCGTCATGCGGCGGAGCGATCGGCAGCTTGGTGGCGGCAGCCCCTTCCGGCACGCTCACCTGCTGCATCGGCTCGACGCTCGGCGGCGGCGGCGCCGGAATGAAATAGAAGCTGTCCATCAGCGAGGAGTTTTCCCAGGGGACCTGCTTGCCGCCGGTCATGGCGATCACGTCGCGGCGCACATCGGTCAGCACCTGGCGGATTTCCTTGTTGGGTTCGCTGGCGCGTTTGATGAAGGATTCGGAATAGGGGCTGAGCGCTCCGGTGCCGTCGAGCGCCACCTGGCCCGGTTCGGTGGAGAAGGCGATCAGGCTGCCGAGATCGCTGTCGATGCGCGCAAGACCGCGGGTGGCGCCGACCGGCTCCAGTTTTTCCGCCATCCAGAATTTCTGGGCGTTGAAGGGGTTGTTGCGGCAGGCATCGAGGAAGATCAGCTGCACCCGCGAATTCTGCTTGAGGTGGTTGAGGATGAGGTCGAGCGGCATGGTCTGCGTCTCGACGTCATAGGGTGTCTCGAGCGTCGCATCGACCGGCACGAGGAAATTCTGCCCGCCCACCTGGATGCCGTGGCCGGAATAATAGATCAGGCCGGCCTCGGCATTGCTGGTCGAACGCAGGAAGCGGCGCACCGTATCCTCTAGCCCGATGCGGTCGACATTGACGCCGATCGTTACGTCGAAACCGGCCGCGCGCAACGTGGTCGCGACCTCTTCGACATCATTGGCGGGATTGGGAAGCGAGGGCAGCGTCTTATAGACCGAGTTGCCGATGACCAGGGCAACGCGGCGGCCGTTCTCACCTTCGGTGATGGCCGCATATGCGGTGGCCGTCGACAGCAGTATTGCTGCGATGGTCAGCAGATAGGCGCACAGTCTCTTGACGTAATGAAACTTGGGCATGGCTCGATCGCAAACATTCTATTGTTTAAGTTCAATAAAATTTGCTGGCCTGCTGGTGCTGGGCCCCCTCCGCATTCACTCTTTGAAAATATTCCTCACTGCTAAAAAAAGCAAGCTTCGCCCGCCTCCAAGTGAATTGGAGCAGTCCCGTCAGATTGGAAGCCCATCGGCGTCAGGAAAGACTGTCGAAAACAGGAAATTATCCTGCGGCCGGCAGCGGATACGTCGGAGCCGGCGAAGTTTTCTTAGCTTGGAAACGTATAGTTGCTGATCGAGGCCGGTTTCATCTCGATCGAGAAGCCCGGCTGAGTGGGCGGCATATAGGCGGCGTTCTCGATCCGGCAGGGGTCGAGGAAGTGTTCGTGCAGGTGATCGACATATTCGATGACGCGGCCTTCCTTGGTTCCGGAGACGGCGATGTAGTCGATCATCGACAAATGCTGGACATATTCGCAAAGCCCGACGCCGCCGGCATGCGGCCAGACCGGCAGGCCGAACTTGGCGGCGATCAGCAGCACGGAGAGAACTTCGTTCAGCCCGCCCATCCGGCAGGAATCGATCTGGACGATGTCGATCGCGCCCTCGGCGATGAACTGCTTGAACATGATGCGGTTCTGGCACATCTCGCCGGTCGCGACCTTCACCGGTGCGATCGCCTGGCGGATCTTGCGGTGGCCGGCGACATCGTCGGGGCTGGTCGGTTCCTCGATGAAGAAGGGCTTGGCCGGGGCAAGCGCCTTGACCCAGTCGATCGCCTGGCCAACATCCCAGACCTGGTTGGCGTCGATCATCAGGTAACGATCGGGACCGATCACCTCGCGGGCGATCCGGAGGCGGCGGATATCGTCGTCCAGGTCGCGGCCGACCTTCATCTTGATATGGTTGAAGCCGGCATCGATCGCCTCCCGGCAAAGGCGGCGCAGCTTCTCGTCTTCATAGCCGAGCCAGCCGGCCGAGGTGGTGTAGCAGGCATAACCCTCCTTTTCGAGGATGGCGATGCGTTCGGCCTTGCCGGTTTCGGCGCGCTTCAGGATCTCGACCGCCTCCTCACGCGTCAGCACGTCGGTGAGATAGCGGTAGTCGACGATATCGGCGATCGCCTCCGGCGACATCTCGGCGACAAGGCGCCAGACCGGTTTTCCCGCCTGTTTGGCAAGCAGGTCCCAGACGGCGTTGACGACGGCGCCGGTCGCCAGATGAATGGCACCCTTTTCCGGGCCGATCCAGCGCAACTGGCTGTCGCTGGTCAGATGCCGCCAGAATTTGCCGGGATGGGCGAGCACCTCGGCAAGCTCGGCGCCGACGACGAGATGGCGCATCGCTTCGATCGCCATGCAGCAGATGTCGTTGCCGCGGCCGATGGTGAAGGTCAGGCCGTGGCCGGCAAGATCGGGCGTATCCGTATCGAGAATGACATAGGCGGCCGAATAATCCGGATCGGGGTTCATCGCATCCGACCCATCCAGACTTTGCGACGTGGGGAAGCGGAGATCGAAGACACGAAGGTCGGTGATGCGGGTCATGGTGTATTCTCCGTTAACGCGGTCGGCTGCCGGCGGGGCCGGATTGGCCGGCTGCGTGCCGGCCACATCGCTGAATGGGCTCAGATCGTCCAGCCGCCGTCGATGGCGATCGCCTGGCCCGAGGTGTAGGTGGCGCCGGCAAGATAGACCGCGAGATCGGCGATCTCCTCGGGCGAGCCGAGCCGGCCCATCGGCTGGCGGGCGATGAAGGCGGCGCGGGCGGCGTCATAATCGCCCTGCGCGCGCATGCGGTCCTGCAGCGACGGGCTCTCCACCGTGCCGGGGCAGATGGCGTTGCAGCGGATGCCTTCGGCGACATAATCGGCGGCGACGGATTTGGTCAGCCCGATGACGGCGGCCTTGGTGACGCCGTAGGCGAAACGGTTCGGCACGCCCTTGATGCTGGAGGCGACCGAGGCCATGTTGATGATCGACCCATCCTTGCGCTCCAGCATGCCGGGCAGCACGGCGCGGATCGTGCGAATCATCGCCTTGACGTTGAGGTCGAGGGCAAATTCGAAATCGGCATCCTTCATCTCCAGGATCGAGCCGGCATGAACGAAGCCGGCGCAGTTGAACAGCACGTCGACAGCGCCGATCTCGGCGACCAGAGCCTTGACCGCATCCTCTTCAAGCACGTTCAGCTGATGGGTGGAAACGCCGGTTTCCGCAGCTAAGGTCGCCAACGCCTCGGTATTGATGTCGGTCGCGTGGACCTTGGCGCCGGCCGCGGCAAAGGCTGTCGCCGTTGCACGGCCAATGCCCTGGCCGGCGGCGGTGATGAGAACGGTCTTGCCGGAAAGTCTGTTTGTCATGTCACGGGGCCTTTTCTGGAATTGTCTGCGCGGAACGATGGAATGCGTTTTGTCTGACGAAGGCGGGCTCACCCTTTCCCATTTTGCGCGCTGTGACCGCTCTGCGGCAAGAGAGTGCTGGCCGCCTGCCGCCTGGTTTCGTTTCGGAAGCGCGCGAGATCTCACCGGATGTCAAGCTGCGTCTTCAGCTATGATTTGTCTGTTTATAGACAAACAGACGATTAGCCAAGGGTCAAGCGCAAACTTTTCCTTTTCCGGCTGCTCTTCTGCGTATATGCAGAATGATATTCACAGGAGGAAGGAATGGAGACCGAGGAGTCAGACCGCTATCGCGCTCCGGCGCTCGACAAGGGCCTCGATATCCTGGAATTGCTCGCCGGCGTCGACAGCGGCCTCACCCAGGCCGATATCGCCAAGCGGCTCGATCGCAGCCCCAACGAATTCTACCGCATGCTCGACCGCCTGGTGCGCCGCGGTTACGTCACCCGGCTGGACGGCGACCGCTATTCGCTGACGCTGAAGCTGTTCGGCCTGGCGCAATTGCATACGCCGGTCCGCCGGCTTGCATCCTATGCGACGCCGCTGATGCGCGATCTCGCCCAGCGCACGCGCCAGGCCAATCACCTCGCCGTCTTCGACCGCGGCGCGGCTGTCGTTATTGCCCAGCAGGAGGCGCCGGACTATTGGGGCTTCTCGATCCGCATCGGCGCCCATATCAGCCTGTTCGACACCGGATCGGGGCATGTGCTGCTCGCCTTCCGCAGCGCGGAGGAGCGGGAGATGATGATCTCGGAACATGTACGCAGCCGCGCGGAGATCGAACTCGGGCCCGATTTTTACGATCGTCTCGACCAGATCCGCGAGCGCGGCTACGAGATGATGGCAAGCGCCCAGACATCAGGCGTCTACAATCTTTCCGCGCCCGTTCTCGGGCCGGACGGGCGCTGTATCGCCGCCCTCACCTGCCCCTTCATCGCGCTTGTCAATGCACCCACCGCGCCGGATATCAGCCAGGCGACCATGCTGGTGCAAAAGGCGGCCAACCAGCTGTCGCTGCTGGCCGGTGCCGACGTCGCCAATTCTGGCTGACGGGTTACTGCGAGAGCGGCCCCTCATTCCGCCTGCCGCCACCTTCTCCCCGTAAACGGAGCGAAGGGGAATAGCCGCAACCCCTCCGTTCGACACTAACGTCTCGCATGGCACGTCCCCTCGCCCCGTTTACGGGGAGAGGGTTAGAGTGAGGGGCAGCTATGGGCCGGCAATTTTTATTTGAACAATCCATTCACCAGGGATAGCTTGCGCACAGCCTGTCCTGGAGGAGAAAAGCGTGCTCATCGACACCCATCTGCACATTATCGATCGCTCAGCGCTACCCTATCCCTGGCTTTCCCAGGTGGCCGATCTCGATCACGATTTTCTCTATGAGACCTACGCGGCCGAGGCGCGGCGCTGCGGCATCACTACGGTGCTGCATATGGAGGTCGACGTCGATCCCGCCGCCATGCAGGCCGAGACCGACCATATCGCCGGCATCGCCAAAAAGACAGGCAGCCTGATTGCCGGCGCCATCGTCTCCTGCCGGCCGGAGGAAGAAGGCTTTGCCGCCTATCTCGAGCGGCAGAAGGCCGATCCCTTCGTCAAGGGATTCCGCCGCGTGCTGCATGTCGTGCCCGACGACGTGTCGGAAGGTGCTTTGTTTCGCGAAAACATCCGCCGCATCGGCGGCAGCGGCCTGACCTTCGACCTTTGCACATTGCCGCACCAGGCGGGCCGCGTCACAGCCCTCGTCGATCTGGCGCCGGATGTGCAGTTCGTGCTCGACCATTGCGGCGTGCCCGATATCCGCTCCGATGCCTACGAGCCGTGGAAGGCCGGCATCTCGGAGATCGCCCGGCGACCGAATGTCGTCTGCAAAGTCTCCGGCGTCGTTGCCTATGCCGACGCCGAGACATGGACGGCGCAGACGCTCCGGCCCTATATCGAGCATGTCATAGCAAGCTTCGGCTGGGATCGCGTCGTCTGGGGCAGCGATTGGCCGGTGTGCACGCTCGGCGGCGGCCTTTCCACCTGGGTTGCCGCGACCCATGCCGTGCTGTCCGGCAGCAGCGAGGCGGAGCGCTCCGGGCTGCTTTTCGCCAATGCCCAGCGCCTCTGGTCGCTTTGACGTCACAAAACCACATGATGTGCTGTGGCTTGCAAAAGTGCTACTCTGGCATGTCTTTTGCTTCTGTAAGGATGAAGCGACGCAGTGTATCGGTTTGGGACGACTTACCGCCGGGCAATTGCTAGCTTTAGCCATCTCAGGTAAAAGTTGTCAGACACGGATTTGGCGAATAACTTCAGTCCGTGTCCTCAGGAGGGAAAAAATGAAAGAAGAACCGCATTCCGTCGACGTTCACGTCGGAAAGACTATCCGTATTCAGCGTCTATTGAGGAAAGTATCTCAGACGGAACTGGGCGACCGCGTCGGCGTGACGTTCCAGCAGATCCAGAAATACGAAAAGGGTTCCAACCGCGTTTCCGCCAGCATGCTGGTTGAAATCGCCGGCGCGCTGAAGGTCGACGTCAGGACATTTTTCGACGATCTGTCGGCCCCCGATACGGCCAACGACAACCCGGCTCCTAGCGAGGAATTCATTATCTCGCGCGAAGGCGTGCTTCTCAATGCGGCGTTCTTTTCGATCAAGAACGAAGCTCTTCGCAAGAAGATCCTGAAGCTCGTCCAGGCGATTGCCCACACCGAACAGGTGGAAGGCGAAGCAGCCGAATAAACCAGGTCTCCTTCACGCGAATCCACTGGGCCGCATGAGGATAAATAGCGATCGGGATCAATTCGACCGGGATCGATGGTGATCGACCGGGATTGATATCCATTGATCCGGATTAATGGCGATCGATCAGGATCAGATTCTCGCTGGCGTCCTTCATTGCGATCTTGGCTTTGCTGCCGAGCAGTTTCTCGAGATTGACGTCTAGTTCCCTGTCGGGATCTATGCCGTCCCAATCGATCACGACCTGCAGCAGCGCCATGTTCGTCAGGTGCATCAGATTACGCAGCTGAAGCTTTTCAGCCTCCTCCTTGGCTGCCGACAGCAGCCGGAAGATCCTTGCGTATTCGCTGCCTGTACCTTCGTTGCGTTGTTCAAACATCGTTCCCGCCCCTTTGGCCGTGAAACCGTACGATTCCATTACCAATGCATCTTCCGCGGTGACCGTTATTCGAGCGTTACAGCAACTGCATTGCGCGTGACTTCGGCGTGCAGCAGCTCCCAGTGCGAGGTCGCGGCAAAGCGCCAGTCACGGTTGACGGGCAAGAATTCGTCCCGGCGCAGCCAATCCAGCACCAGTCGGGCGTCGTCGCGCTTGCGTTCGACACGATGCTGGCGGACCGCGGCGAGGATCTGGTCGCGGCGCGGCTTGCGGAAATGGCACTCGTCGACGACCTTGGCATAGGTGCGCTCGGAAAAATGCAGGAAACGGCCGGCAAGCAGCAGTTTCTTGCGCTCGCTGGACGAGATCTCACCACTGGTGAGAAGCGCCTCGATCGTCGGCTCGAAATCGACCCAAGGCACGGAGAGCGGCAGCCAGCCGAGCGCCTGCGGCGCATGCACCAGCGCGACGGCCTCATCGTCGAGCAGCCGCCCGGCCTCGTAATCTTCGAAGATCGAGCCGAGCCCGACCATGCCGAAAGGCGCGCATTCGGCCGCCCGCAGCGCGCCCATGCTGGCGCCGCCGGCAACGGCGACATCGTGCTCGAGCGCGAACAGAATTTCCTTGTGCCAGACCGAAGGCAGATCGCCGAAATATCCGTCGACGAGACCGATGGCGGTGGCGCCGTCGTGAACGGCCTTGAGGATGTCGCCGCAGGCAGCCGGCGGCCGGAAATCGATGCGAGGGGATGTGGCTCTTGCCGCGGCGAGATCGCTGCCAAGGCTCGGACCGACGAACAGCACCTTCATGACTGGGCTCCCCTCATGGTGTTGACCGCCCGCATGCCGAGCTGGATGTACTGGCCGGAGATATCGACCTCCAGGCCCGGCACGATGACCCTGACGACGGAGACCGGCAGAGCCCGGTGCGCAAACGGCACGACGATGATCTGCTCGATGCCGGTCGCCGCCAGCCGGCCGGCGATATGGCCGATGGTTTCCTGGATCGTTGCCGGGCGGCTCTGACGCGGCTGGAAGGCGCGCATGCGGCCGCCGCCCTCGCAAAGTTCGACCACCTGCTGCATCGCCGCGCTCTGGTCGAGCCGCTGATAGACGCGCGGCGAAAAATCGTCGCGGCTGCCGGCAATTGCGGTCAGCCGGCTCTGCGCCGCTTCGGTGATGGCGCGCAGCGCGGCGCGAACGGGATCAGGATGGCAGCCGCAGCCGCCGCAAACATGGGCCCAGCGCGCATCGACGCGGTCGGAAAGATTGCCGGGCATGATGACGGCGAGAAAGGCGGGAACGCCAATATCGGTGGTCATGTCGAGGAGCAGCAGCCGCATGCCGGCGCGTGCGATCCGGTCGGTCATGACATCGATGACTGCGTCGCCGAAGGAGACAGGATCGATGCGGCTCTCCTTCAGCCGCTCGGGCGATTTCAGCTGGGTCAGGGCCCAGGCGTCGCGCTCCACCAGTTCGCAGAGCCCGTGCAGGACGGCTTCGGATGGCGTGTTGCCGGAGGCCAGCCCATCGCTCGACTGCTCGAAACCCGGTGGCCTTTCTCCGCGATGGTCGAGGCCGACGAGCCACCAGGGCACGAAGACGCTGCTGCCGGAAAGGATATCGAGCCCGGAGCACCAGGGAATGGGTCCGCTGCCGATCTCGTCGGGCGCGCAGCGGGCGACATTGTCGAGATCGATCATGGCGGCATTTTCCGCCCGCATGCCGGCGACAGTCGCCTCCGTCAGGTCGGCGGGCGGGATTTCGGCGATCCGCGTCTCGATCGCTTCCATGGCGGCCGAGGTCATGGCGGCATCATTGTCGATGCCTTTGCCCTGGAAAACCGAGAGCGTATGGCTGTTCGGCCGCGTCGCGAATGCGACGGGGATGTTCAAAACGTCGAGCGCGGTCAGCAGGCCGACGCGCGTGATGCCGAATTCGCGCAGATGCGGCCTGATAGCTGCAAGTGTCTGAGCCGGCGTGACGGCGCGGTCATGATAATCGCTGACGCCGGCCGATGATCGTTTGAGGTCACCGGCAAGCGTTTCGAGATCGGTGAAAACAGACATCCGTTTCTGTTCCTTAGCGGAACCTCAGCGCATGCGTCAGGCTCTCGAGCGCATTGGCGGAAACGCTGAGTTCATCTTGTTTCATCGCTGCTCTCGCAGCTGCAGAGAAGCGCAGGGACTGGGTCTGAACTGCGGTGGTTTCAGCATTCGTCTTCATGTTCCATCTCCGATTGGTTGGGCAGCGCTTGCTGCCGTTAACCATCGGAGGGAAACATTGCCTGCGTCATTTAAGCGTTACAGGCTTCGTTAAAAGGCGATGCATCAGGGAAGACCGGCGAGTTGCAGGCCTTTTATCAGCGGTTCGGTGAAGGCGGGATCGCGATCGGGGACAAAATGACGGATATCCTCGCTGCGGAAATCGGGGAAGTTTTCGAGCACCGTCCTGGCATAGCTCTGGGCCTTGCCTGTCTCGCCCGCCATCGCATGCGAGGCGGCGAGCAGACGCGCCGTCGCCTGTTTGGTCTTTACCGGTTCCAGCGCGTCGATCGCCTTTTCATACTCTTCACGCATGAAATGGATGCCGCCGAGGTTCCAGTAATAATAATCCGGCGGCAGCGGGTTGAGCTTGAAGGCCGCCCGGTTGAGCTCCAGCGCCCGGTCGAAATCGCCGTCATGAGAAAGTGCGTCGGAGAAATCGGCGAGGATGTCCGCATCATTGGGATTGAGATCCTGCGCCTGCTGGAAATATTCCAGGCTTTCGTCGAAGCGGCGGCGATAAAGCGCGACAAAACCGAGTTCGCGATAAGCCCGGCCGCTGTTCGGATCGGACTGTTGCGCCTGCCGGGCAGCACCATTCGCCTCGTCGAGCAGTTCCTTGTCGCGCATGCCGCGGATCAGCCATTCCATGCCGAGCGCCCGCGACACGCCCGCATGCGCGGCCGAGAAATGCTCGTAGCGATTGAGCGAAGATTTAAACCATTTGCGCGCCTGGCGCAGGTGCTGCAGGTCGGTTTGGGCAATCAGCCGCTTGCCTTCGAGATAAAGGCGATAGGCGGAGGCCGGCGCATCGCCGATCGGCATTGCCAGTTCGTGGCGCTCGATCGTGTCGGCGAGCGAGGAGACGATCCGCCGCGTCAGATGCGCGAAGGATTCGCTGATCTTCTGCATCACCAGCGGCAGTTCCAGCGCCCAGATCACCTCCGACGTCGTCGTCCGCGTCAGCCGGCAGGTGGCAAAAACATCCTCGTCGCGGCCCTGGATGGTGACATAGACCGCATAGTCGAAACTGAGGTCGAGCGGGCCGGGCACGGCGCGCGCCGGATCGATCGAGCGGCTGAGGATTTCGAGGCTCGTATGCGCGGCGATCACCTTGAAGCCGCGCTGCTGGCTGAGGCCGATGGTGACGTCTTCGAGAAGCGCCCTGCCGACGCGCTCCATCAACGGATCGGTGAAGATGCTTTCCGGCGGCAGGATGATGATGCGCGGCTGGCCGAGCAGATTGGCGAACATGCCTGATGCAGACGGGCGCTCCGGCACGGCTGCCTGTGCGGCCGGGATCAGGCCGAGTTCGCGGGCAAGCGCCGTGGTGCTTTCCTCCGGCTCGGTATCGAAGTCGTCCTTTAGCTGGCTCTTGCACTTCAGATAGGCCTGACGGGCCGCGGCCGCATCGTTCATCCTGACATAGGTGCGCATCAGGGTGCGATAGGCCGTCTCGCTGGCAGGATCGAGTTCCAGCAGGCGCCGGGCAAACGCCACCTGCTCGTCATCCGATCCGTCTTCCGATGTTTCGATCAGCCGAGTGAGATGGGCCGAGCGCAATTCGTCGATGCGCTGGCGCTCAAAGGTCAGCCAGTCCTCGGCGCCTTGCGTCGGCGATTTGGCGCCTTCCAGCAGTTCGCCGTTCAGCATATCGCTGTCTTCGGAGGCGAGCGGCCCTTTCTGTTTCAGGATATGAACGTCGACCTCCCAGCCATCCGCGAGCCCGATATGGGTTCGGGTCGCGGCAAGCAGCGGCGGAAGATCGGCGGGAATGCTCTGCTCGATACGCGACAGCAACTGGCGCAGGCTGCCGGCGCGCTTTTCCGGCAGTTCCGATTGCCAGAGCTGCCGCCTGACGGTTTCGCGGTCGAGTTCGAGATTGGCTTCGGCGGTCAGCATGGCGAGGAGAAAATAAGACTTCTCCGGCAAGGGGAGTTCCCTCCCCGCTGCCAGTAGCCTCGGTCTTCCGAGCAGGCACAGCCTGTTCTTCGACATCTGTCCGGATGTCCGTTGCATCCCGGTCTCACCCCTGAAAGCCAAGGCGCGCAAACGCAGCCGCCACTTAAATCATGTTAGAGCTAGAAGGGCGCCGCGCATAGCGGTTTTGCTATAAAAAGAAGAAATTTCAGCGAATATTTGCATTTTCGCCTGCCGCTCGCCAAGAAGATGCTTCGCCAACACTTGCCGATAGCATGCTGTGGGCCTTCTGTAGCGGGAGTTGTTTGAACAATCGCCAGTTTCAAGACCCAGCCGTCAAGCCGATTACAGCACGTGTGCAACCCGTTTCGGGCTCGTTTCCGTCGCGGCGGCCTCGATGAAGTCGAGGCCGATATCCAGTACCGGCGCGCTGTGCGTCAGCCAGCCGACGGAGATGAGATCGACGCCGGAGGCGGCGATTGTTCCCGCCGTTGCCGGGGTGACCCGGCCCGAAGCCTCGGTGATCGCCCGGCCGGCGACGATGGCGACGGCTTGGCGCAACTGATCCGGCGTCATGTTGTCGAGCAGAACAGCGTCGACGCCGGTCTCCATCGCTTCGCGCAGCTGATCAAGCGTATCGACTTCGACCTCGATCTTCACCAGATGGCCGACGCCGGCCCGCGCCCGGCGGATCGCCTCGGCAACGCCGCCTGAAATGGCGACGTGATTGTCCTTGATCAGTACCGCGTCATAAAGCGCGAAGCGGTGGTTCATGCCGCCGCCGGCCCGCACCGCATATTTTTCCAGTGCCCGGAGCCCCGGCGTCGTCTTGCGCGTGCAGGCGACAGAGGCTTTGGTGCCGCGGATGGCGGCGGCAATCTCGGCCGTCACGGTGGCGATGCCGGAGAGGTGGCCGAGGAAATTCAGCGCGGTGCGCTCGGCCGTCAGCAGGCCGCGTGACGGGCCTTCGATGGTGGCGATCGCGTCGCCGGGCTTGACCGCATCACCGTCCTGGAGATGCCGGCGCATGGTGATCTCCGGATCGACGAGGGTGAAGGCGAGTTCGGCCGCATCGAGGCCGGCGATCACGCCCGGCTGGCGGGCGGCCATGACGACCGTCGAGCGATGGTCGTTTGGGATGACCGATGCCGAGGTGATATCGCCGGCAAGACCGAGATCCTCGAGCAGGGCTGCGCGGACCAGCGGTTCGACGATCAGGCGCGGAAGCGGAACGAGGTTCATCTCAGGCACTCCTTGCAAGAGTATAGAGCGGGGCAAGGGCATAGGGCGATGTGGCACGGGCGATTTCTAGCGCTTGGGAAAGGCGCATCTGGCGCCGGTCAGCAGCGCCGAGCTTCAGCGGAAAATCGGTGCGGGCATGGGCGCCGCGCGATTCCGTCCGCAGGCTGGCAAAGACGGCGATCAGCAGCGCGACGATGGCAGGATCGGCGGCGGGGCCGTCGCCTTCGGCAAGCGGCAGCAGCGCGGCGATCGCGTCCTCAACGGCGCCGGCATTGCGCAGCACGCCGAGATGGCGTGAGACGATCGGCCGGACGAGCGATGCATCGGCTGGCACCGGCAGTCTCTCGCCGAAGAGGGTGCCGGGACGGCTCGCCGGCATGGAAGCGAGGTCGCGCGCCGCCCGCATGCCCATCACCGCCGCCTCCAGCAGCGAATTGCTGGCGAGCCGGTTGGCGCCGTGCAGGCCGGTCGAGCCCGCTTCGCCCACGACCCAGAGTCCTGGAACCGAGCTGCGGCCGTTGGCATCCGTCGCAACGCCGCCCATGTGATAGTGAACGGCCGGGCGCACTGGAATGAGGTGCTTCGCCGGATCGATGCCGGCCTCGCCGCAAAGGGCGGCGATGACGGGAAAGCGGGTGGCAAAGCGGCTGCCGAGCGCATCGCGAGCATCGAGGAAGACCCTGCCGCCGCGGGTGATTTCGGCGCTGATGGCGCGCGCCACCACGTCGCGCGGCGCAAGCTCGGCGCCCGGGGTGCGGGCCATGAAGCGTTCTCCGCGTTCGTTGACGAGCAGAGCCCCCTCACCGCGCACTGCCTCGCTGACGAGCGCCAAAGGCCTGCGACGGGAATCGAGCGCCGTCGGATGGAACTGGACGAATTCCATGTCGGCGAGATCGGCACCCGCCCTTGCGGCGAGCGCAATCCCTTGGCCGAAATTGCCCATCGGATTGGTGGTCGCATCGTAAAGCCCGCCGATCCCGCCGGTGGCAAGCACCACTTTCGACGTCGGCAGGATGGCGGCGCCGTTGGCGGTCGCGCAGAGCAGGCCGGCGACACGCTCGCCATCCATCATGATCCGCCGCGCCTCAAAACCTTCGAGCACGGATATGGAAGGTATCTGCTTCAACGCCCGCACCAGCGCCGCGACGATCGCCGCCCCCGAACCATCGCCTTCGGCGTGGACGATGCGGCGGCGGCTATGGGCAGCCTCCAGCCCGAAAGAGAGTTCGCCGGCGGCATTTCGGTCGAAACGGACGCCGGCCTGCTCCAGCGCTGAGATTGCCGCCGGCGCTTCGGTGATGATGCCGGCGGCGACTGCGGGATCGCAGAGGCCGTCGCCGGCGACAAGCGTATCGGCAAGATGCAGCGCCGCGCTGTCGTCGGCGCCCATGCCGGCAGCGATGCCGCCCTGCGCCCAGGCGCTCGACGTCTCGGTGCCGAGGACGGCGCGCGTGACGATGACGGAAGGTTCCGGCGCCAGTGTCAGGGCGGTCATCAGCCCGGCAAGGCCGCTGCCGACGATCACCGTGCGGCCAGTGAGATTGTGGAGAATCTCGGTCATATCGCCAGCATCCTTTCGACGGCGCGGCGCGCCGCCACGGCAATCGCCGGATCGACGGTCACCTCGTGGCGGTTTTCCTCAAGCGCTGAACGGATATTGCCCAGGGTGATCCGCTTCATATGCGGGCAGAGATTGCAGGGGCGAATGAATTCGACCTCGGGATGATGCACGGCGACATTGTCGCTCATCGAGCATTCGGTGAGCAGCACGACGCGCGCCGGCTTCTGCCGCCCGACGTAATCCGACATGACAGCGGTGGAGCCGGCAAAATCGGCCTCGGCCACCACCTCGGGCGGGCATTCGGGATGGGCGAGCACTGTCACGCCGGGATGGTTTTCGCGCAGCTGGCGGACATCATCGGCGGTGAAGAGTTCATGCACTTCGCAATGCCCGTGCCAGGCGATGATCTCGACATCGGTCTCGCGGGCGACGTTGCGCGCCAGATATTCGTCCGGGATCATCAGCACCTTCGGCACGCCGAGCGATTCCACCACCTGTTTGGCATTGCCCGAGGTGCAGCAGATGTCGGAGGCAGCCTTCACCGCCGCCGAAGTGTTGACATAGGTGATGATGGGCACGCCGGGATGGGCCTGGCGCAAGAGCGCGATATCTTCAGGCGTGATCGAATCCGCCAGCGAGCAGCCGGCGCCGAGATCGGGAATCAGCACGGTCTTCTCGGGATTCAGCAGCTTGGCGGTCTCCGCCATGAAATGCACGCCGGCCAGCACGATCACATCGGCATCGACCTCGATCGCCTTGCGGGCGAGCGCCAGGCTGTCGCCGACGATATCGGCGACGCCGTGGAAGATCTCCGGCGTCTGGTAATTATGCGCGAGAATGACGGCGTTGCGGCGGCGCTTGAGCTCGAGGATGGCGTCAACATCGTTCTCGAACGACATCCATTCGGCTTTGGGAATGACGCGGCTGACGCGCTCGTAGAGCGAGGATGCGGAAACAGAATGATTCATGACCGGCTCCTTATTATGCTCTATTTGAGCATATCGTGGGCAAATAGATATTCTCACGGTGAGCATATGTCAATTGCGGGAGAGCGGTAATTTTGTTCCGGCGAGCGCCCGTTCCTCGAGCACCGTGTGGCGGAAGCGGAACAGCTTGGCCGGCCGGCCGCCGGTTTCGCTTTCCGTGCCGCCGGTTTCCTCGACGAGTTCCTGCTGTTCGATCAAGCGGCGAAAATTCTGCTTGTGCAGCGTCAGCCCCGCCAGGGCCTCGATGGTGCGCTGCAGCCGCAGAAGCGTAAAACTCTCCGGCATCAGTTCGAAGACCACCGGACGGTATTTGATCTTGGCGCGCAGTCTTGCGATCCCGGTCGCCAGAATCCGGCGGTGATCGGCAAACATCGCCCGGCCGAGATTGGCTTCGCTTGTGCATCCGGCTTCGGCAACGAGCCCCGCTTCATAAAGCAGTTCGTAGCGCTGCAGCGCCAGATCCTCGTTCCAGCCGCCGCCGTCGAGGCCGAAGGTGAAATCCGCCCGGCGGTGTCGGTGGCCGCGCCTGAAAGAATCGGCATCGGCCCAGTGGCTCAGCCGCGTCATTATCTCATCCAGCACGGCCGGCCGGCCCTTCCGGTGGTCTTCCCAGGGAAAATATTCGTACCAGCCATGCCATCCCGGCCGGCCGGCGCCCGACTGCTCGTTGACGAGGCCGAGATAGCTGATCGAGATCGTCCGCCCGCCCGGGATGTCGTTGTTCCGGTCGCGGTCGGCGAAGGTATAGAGCTGCTCGAGATAGCCGACCGGGTGTTCGGTCTGCTCCTGCACCCATTCGCGCAGGCCCGATTGTAGGGTGCGGTGGCCCATTTCGAACGGACCTGACGGCAGCGCATTGCCGGAACGGATCGTCATCACACGCGGCTCGTCCCCCGTCACCGCGACGAGCACCGCAATCAATTCCGCATGCGCAAAGCCGATCGTCACAGGGGACCGAATACTCCGTTCCGAATGGATCATTCCTGACACAGGCTGGGATGGAAGCCAATGGAGCGCCAACGAGTTCGGGGTGTTGCCCACATCATCCAGTGGATGCTGGGGTGTTTATGTTTTTGTCTCTGGCGAAAGATGCCTTTCGCTTGCCGCTCAAGGCGTTCGTCGCTGGCGCTCCTCACCCCCTCATCTGCGCTGACGGGCATCTTCTCCCCGCTGGGGAGAAGGGGAGTAAGCCGTACGGTGCCATTCCTACAGCAAAGGTCTCAAGAGGAGTGAGGCGCCGCCACACCCCCTTCTCCCCAGGGGGAGAAGATGCCGGCAGGCAGATGAGGGGGTGAGCGAAGCGAATGCGCTGAGCGTAAGCGAGGGCAAAGAATAGGTGGGACTACTTCAACGATCCCCCGTCTCACCGGCCAGTCCATCCAGGAAAATCTTCAATTCCGCTTCGTCGATACCGACGAGATGGCGCTTTTCCGGATAGGCGCCGGTCCGGACATCCTCGGCGAATTCGGTGAAGGCGGCGATGCGCTCGCGCTGCAGCCGGTCGTGTTCGGCGGCGAAGTCGCGGTAGACCTTGGCATGGCGCGGATAATGGTCGCGATTGGCGCCGAGCACGTCGTCGGCGAAGAGATATTGGGCGTCGCAGCCGCTGCCGGCCCCCATGGAGATCATCAGCATCGAGGTGTTGCTGCTGATGGCGGCAGCGACATCCCCAGGCACCACTTCGATTTCGGCGGCGAAGGCGCCGGCCTCTTCGAGCGCCTTGGTCTGCCGCCAGATCTCGGCGGCACTTGCCGCCGTCTTGCCGACGGCGCGGAAGCCGCCGGTCCAGGTCGCCTTCGACGGGATCAGCCCGAGATGGCCGCAGACGGGAATGCCCTCGTCGCGCATGCGCCGGATCGTCTGCAGGCTTGCGGCGCAATAGACCGCATCGCCGCCGGCCTTCAGCGCCGCGAAGGCGGCACGCAGATAATCTTCAGACGAGACAAGATCGCCATATTCGAGCCCCGGAATGGCAAAAGGCGTCGGGGCGATTTCGCGAAAGACCGGGCCGAGCAGCGAGGGCGGCACCGAGACGATGTCGATCCCGGCTTTTTCAGCCGCTTCCGCCTCCTCCAGCGAGGTGACGCGCAGCATGGTGAGCTGGCGCTTGCCCTTTTCCGCCAGCAGATCGGCGACGGTCGCGCGCTTGTGTTTTTTCATCGTCAATTCCTGTGAGTACATCGGGTGAATATATCGGGCGGCTCAGGCGGCCAGCAGGGATTTCAGTTTGACGTCATTGGCTGCGAGCGCCGCCGGGTCGGGATGGGCGCGGGCTGCGATCAGCATTTCGGCGAGGCGGATGTCGCGCGCCACGGCATTGCCCGGGCCGATGCCGCTTGCGGCGATCAATCGGCCGTCGGCATCGAGGTGGAACAGAATGAAGGCGCCGGCCCCGAGATCGCGGCGCTGATGCGTGGCGGCGCCTTCGGCAAGGCCGGCAATTTGCAGCGTCATGTCGTATTGATCCGACCAGAACCACGGCACGGAGGAAACGGCTTCATCGAGGCCGAGCATGTTGGCCGCGGCCAATGTGCCCTGTTCCTGGGCGTTGCGCCAGGATTCGAGCCGCACCCGTCGGTCGCCATAGATCGACAGCGGAAAGGAGCAGCAGTCGCCGGCGGCAAAAACATTCGGCGCCGAGGTCTGGAGATAGCGGTCGACGGCGATGCCGTTTTCGATCGTCAGCCCCGCTTTTTCGGCGATCTCGACATTCGGCCGGGCGCCGATGCCGACAAGGGCGAGATCGGCTTCGATCGCCTCGCCGGCCGACAACCGGATCAAGGCCTTTCCGCCTTCCTCGCTCAGGCTCTCGATCGAGACGCCGCAGCGGATATCGACGCCCTCGGCGCGGTGGCGCTCGGTCAGGAGGTGAGCGATTTCCTCAGGCACGCCGCGCTTCAGTACGCGTTCCAGCCCCTCGATGACGGTGACCTCGGCGCCGAGCAGGCGCGCCGTCGCCGCAAGTTCCAGGCCGATGAAGCCGCCGCCGATGATGACGATATGCTTGCCCGGCTTCATCACGTCGCGCAGTGCGGCTGCATCGTGATGCGTCCGCAGCGAGCGAATATGGGCGCTACCTTCAGGCGCGCCGGGGAACGAGCGCGCCGCTGCGCCCGTTGCCAGCAGAAGCTTGTCATAGGAAAGCGTCGTCCTGTCGGAAAGCGTGACGGTCCTGGATGCCGTGTCGAAATCCCTGGCTTCAAGGCCGGTCAGCAACCGGATGCCGCTGTCGGCGTATTTTTCCGACGCAGCGATGAATTTCGGATCGCCTGCATCGGCACCCGCCTTCGACAGCGGCGGCCGTTCATAGGGATGAAGGGGCTCGGCGCCGACAAGCGTTATTTCGCCGTCAAAACCTTTTTCCCGCAGGGCGAAAGCGGCGCGCGCACCGCATTCGCCGGCACCCAAGATAACGAAATGGGCCACATCAGCCTCCGTCAGAGCGAGATGAAGACGGCGCCGCCTTCGATCTTTACCGGATAGGTCTTGAGATTGACGCAGACCGGCGCGCCTTTGGCTTCGCCCGTCTTATAGTTGAAGCGGCCGTTGTGCTTCGGGCATTCGATGATCTCATCCATGACAAGCCCGTCGGCAAGGTGGATATGTTCGTGCGTGCAGAGCCCGTCGGTTGCGAAGAATTCGTCGTCGGGGCTGCGGTAGATCGCGAAGGTGCGCCCGCCATGATCGAAGCGGATGACATCCTCTTCGTCGATCTCGTCCTTGCCGCAGACTTCGATCCAGTTTCCGCTCATCTTATCCTCCCTCGATCGTGATTATTGCGCGGCCGGAGCCAGCTCGTTGTGGAACTCTTCGCGATAGGGCCGCGCGGTGGCCGGCAATTCGCGCTTCAGGAAATAATCCTCGTTGCGCAGCTGGCGCAGGAAGGCCGGGATCATCTCTCGATAGCCCGACAGGATCGACGGGTTCGGCGCCGGCAGGTCGTGCTTGATCATCGCGTGCAGCCTGGGCAGCGCATGGTAAGGCACCATCGGGAACATGTGATGTTCGACGTGGTAATTCATGTTCCAGTAGATGAAGCGGCTGACCGGGTTCATATAGACCGTGCGGCTGTTCAGCCTGTGGTCGATGACGTTGTCGGCGAGGCCGCCATGCTGCAAAAGCCCGGTCAGTACATGGTGCCAGGCGCCGTAGAGGCGCGGCAGGCCGATCAGCATCAGCGGCAGGATCGAACCCATGGCGAGTGCTGCAGCGATCGTGGCGACATAGATCGCAAGCCAGATGCGGGCGATGCGGATCGCTTTCGGCTGCTCCATCTCCGGAATGAAGGTCTTTTCCGCCGCGCTCACGACACCGAAGGCGTTGCGCAACATGTCGACGACAGCATGACAGACATCGAGGATGCCGAAGAAATTGAGGACCAGCCGGACGAGATCGGGCGGGCGCATGACGGCGATTTCGGGATCGCGGCCAACGATAACGGTATCGGTGTGGTGGCGTGTGTGACTCCAGCGCCAGGTCACCGGATTGCGCATGATCATGAAGCAGGCGATCTGATAGACGGCGTCGTTCATCCAGCGCGTCTTGAAGGCGGTGCCGTGGCCGCATTCGTGCCAGCGGCTGTCGGAGGCCGAGCCGTAGAGCACGCCATAGGCAAGGAAGAAGGGCAACGCGACCCACGAACCCCAGAAATAGACGCCGAGCCCGGCCAGGGCCACCATGCTGCCGAGCCAGATGACGGTGTCACGGATCGCCGGGGCGTCCGAGCGCTGCATCAGCGCCTTCATATCCTTGCGCGGAATATCCGTGTGGTACCATTGCGCTGCCGCCAGCCCCGTCTCGACAGCGGTGCGGCCGCTTTCGCCGAGCAGGTCGTAGTCCCGTTTCTTTGCCTGGATCGTCATCATCCGCCTCCCGTTATGCAATGCTTGGGAGGATAGGTTGACTTTGTAAGGCGCTCAATGCAGGCTTGATATAATCTATCAAAAGCCATCATAAATGGCTTGCATTCATGATCGAATCTATCAGGAACGCCGATGCGCCGACCCACCATCTCCGATCTCGCCCGCGCCTCGGGCGTCAGTGTTGCCACCGTCGACCGGGTGCTCAACGGTCGCCACCGCGTGCGCGAGGAAACGGCGCGGCGGGTTTATGACGCGGCCCAGTCGATCGGCTACCATGCCGTCGGCCTCATCCGGCAACGCGTCTTCGAGGATCTGCCGCAATACCGGCTGGCGTTCCTGCTGCAAAAGCCGATGCAGCCCTTCTATCAGGCTTTCGCTCGCGAGATCGAAGTGGCGGCCCGCGCCGTGACCACCGCCCGTGTCCAGATCCAGATCGACTATCCCTCCGCTTCGACACCGGCGGCGATCGTCGAGAAGCTCAGGGCTCTCGGCGCCCGCAGTCAGGCCATCGCTCTGGTTGCTCCAGACTATCCTGCGGTGACGGCGGCGATTGAGGAACTGAGGGAAAGAGACATTCCCGTCTTTTCGCTGCTTTCCGACTTCGCCTCAGGGGTGCGCAATGCCTATATTGGCGTCAACAACCGCAAGGTCGGCCGCACCGCCGCCTGGGTGATTGCCAAGACTGCCCGTGTGCCGGGTAAGGTCGCCTGTTTCGTCGGCAGCCACCGTTTTCACGGACATGAGCTGCGCGAGATCGGCTTTCGTTCCTATTTTCGTGAAAACGCGCCGGAATTCGACGTCATCGATACATTGATCAACCTGGATACTCCCGAGATCACCCATGAGGCGACGCTGACGCTGCTGCAGAAGCATCCCGATCTCGTCGGCATTTACGTTTGCGGCGGCGGTATGGAGGGCGCGATCTCGGCGATCCGTGAGGAAAGTCTCGGTGGCAAGATCGCCCTCGTGGTCAACGAGTTGACGCCCGACAGCAAAGCCGGGCTTGCCGACGATATCGTCGCCATGGCGATCGGCACCCCCCTGCCCGCACTCTGCAAAGAGCTGATGGGGCTGATGATGAGTGCGATCGAAAACAGCGAAACGGCCGTTCCCGGCCAGTTCTTCCTGCCCTTCGATATCCATATCTCGGAGAACATCTAGAAATGACGGAAATCTATCATTGTGGTTGAAATTCTTGCAGCAATGAGAGCGGGGCGGCGGCGATGGCCGATGGATTGCCACGGAAATTCCGATAGAGATTCGCAGCCCCATTCACGAGAAACTGCTCCGCTTGATGTCGCGGAGACGAGGAGGATATATCCGTTATGACTTCCATCCGCTTTGCGCTCAACCATATGGCCGCGCCGTCGCTCGCTATCGATGATTTCTTCGCGCTGACAAAGTCGCTCGGCATCGACGCGGTCGAGATCCGCAACGACCTTTCCGGCAATGCCATTCTCGACGGCACCAAACCGGAGGCGATCAAGCAGGCTGCCGACCGCCACGGACTGACGATCATCTCGATCAACGCGCTGCAGCGCTTCAACGAGTGGAATACCGCAAGGGCTGCTGAAGCGCAGGAACTGATCGATTATGCCAGCGCCTGCGGCGCCAAGGCGCTCGTCCTCGTTCCGAAGAACGACGGCACCGGCTGCGCCGACGGCGAACGCCAGGCCAATCTGCGCGAGTCCCTGACGGCGCTAAAGCCGATGCTCGATAAGGCCGGCATTATCGGCCTCGTCGAGCCGCTCGGTTTCGAGATCTGCTCACTGCGCTCGAAGACCGAGGCGGCCGAGGCAATCAAGGAACTCGGCGCGCAATCGACCTTCAAGCTCGTCCACGACACCTTCCACCATCACCTCGCCGGCGAAGCCGCGACCTTCCCTGAACTGGCCGGTCTCGTGCACATTTCCGGCGTCAGCGACCCCGCTGTATCCGTTGCCGATATGCGCGATTCCCACCGCGTGCTCGTCGATGGCGACGACCGGCTCGACAATGCCGGGCAGATCAAGGCGCTGCTGCAGGCGGGCTACAAGGGTCCGTTCTCCTTCGAGCCCTTCGCGGCCAAAGTGCATGCGGTCAAGGACCCGGCCGCAGCACTTCGCGCCAGCATGGATTATCTCACCGCGCGGGTTTGAAGCCTCAGCGAAATGTAGCGTGACGAGCGGCCGCCGGCGAGCGGCCGATCGTATCGATCTATTCGCGGCCTCTGAACCGGCGCTGATAGGCGGGGTCGTAGAGTGAACTCTCGCGAAAATCCTCTGCGGCAAGCGATGGGCCGACGAAGATGATCGCCGTGCGTTCGATCGGTTCGGCCGCAACCTTTGCCTCGATATCGGACAGCGTGCCGCGCAGGACGCGCTCGTCCGGCCAGGAGGCCTTGACGACGATGGCGACCGGGCAGTCGGCGCCGTAGAGCGGGGTCAATTCCTCCACCACCTGCTTCAGCGCATGGATCGCCAGATGTATCGCCAGCGTGGCGCCCGTCGCGCCGAATTTCGCAAGTGTTTCGTCGTTCGGCATCGGCGACGCGCGGCCGGAAACGCGGGTGAGCACCAGGCTCTGGGCCACGGCCGGGATCGTCAGCTCGCGCCCGAGCGCCGAGGCAGCGGCGGCAAAGGCCGGAACACCGGGTGTCATCGTATAGGCGATGCCGTGTTTCTCAAGCCGGCGCACCTGCTCGGCGACCGCGCTCCAGACCGAGAGATCGCCGGAATGCAGCCGGGCGACATCCTGGCCGGCGGCCGCGGCGCTGAGATATTCCGCCTCGATCTCGTCGAGCGACATCGGTGCGGTATCGACGATAAGCGCATCCGACGGGCAATATTGCAGCAGTTCCAGGGAGACGATCGAACCGGCATAGAGACAGACCGGGCACCGGGCGATGAGATCGCGGCCACGCACCGTGATGAGATCCGCAGCCCCCGGCCCCGCGCCGATGAAATGCACCGTCATTGCGTCATCCTTTCGTCCAACACCACTGCGTCACCGGCATGGCCGGCCGCCAGCCGCTCATGCCGCCGACAGGCCCCGCACGCGCTATTTCGATGCGCGTCAGCGAGCCGCCGCGTTCTGCGTGTTCTGAGAGCAGCACGGCCTCCATTTCCAGCGTCACGGCATTGGCGACGAGCCGCCCTCCCCGCTTCAGCGCGGCGATCGCGGTATCGATGACGCCGGGCGCGCTGCCGCCGCCGCCGAGGAAGATCGCGTCCGGTTCCGGCAGGCCGATCAGCGCGCGGGGTGCTTCGCCTTCGATGACGGCAAGATGCGGCACGCCGAAGGCGGATGCGTTGCGGGCAACGCGCGCGGCCCGCTCCGGCGCCTGCTCGATGGCGATCGTCTTCAGGGAGGGATCGGCCAGCATCCATTCGATACCGATCGATCCGGAGCCGGCGCCGATATCCCAGAGCACCTGACCGTGATGCGGCGCCAGCGCCGACAGGGTCACCGCCCGGATTTCGCGTTTGGTGATCTGTCCGTCATGCTCGAACAGCGCGTCCTCGATCCCGGCGGCGAAAGGCAGAATGCGCGCCCCCTCCCCTGCCGCGATTTGCAGGGCGCAGACGTTGAGAGAATCGATATCCGTGAGATCGAAATCCGCGGCCAAGGCATTTCTTTGCCGTTCGCGTGCGCCGCCCAGCGCCTCGAGCACGGTAAGCTGCGACTGACCGAAACCGGTGGCGGCAAGCAGCGCAGCCAGCTCGGCAGGCCCCTTCTCGTCTGAGGTCAGCGCGAGGATGCGCCGGCCGGCGTGCAGATGCGGCCGGATCAGGTCGATCGGCCTGCCATGCAGCGAAATTGTCGCGATGTCCTGCAGCGGCCAGCCGAGCCGCGAGGCGGCAAGGCTGAAGGCAGAGGGCGCCGGGATGGTACGCATCTCTTCCGACGCCACGTGGCGGGAAAGCGTTGCGCCGACGCCGTAGAGGAAAGGGTCGCCGGAGGCGAGCACGACGACGGGCGTGCCGCGCCTCTGGAGGATGGCATCGACCGAGCGCTCGAACGGGCTCTGCCAGGAAAGTCTTTCGCCTGATATCAGCGACGCCGCAAGCGCATGATGGCGCGCGCCGCCGAAGACGGCAGGTGCAGTGGCAATCAGCCTCTTCGCCTCTTCACCGAGCCCTTCTGGACCATCTTCGCCGATGCCGATAATAGTCAGCCAGCGCGGGCCCGCAGCAGGAGAGATATCAGACATGGGAAGACCTCGCATTCTGATCCTCGGCGGCACCGGCGAGGCGCGGCTGCTCGCCAAAGCGCTCGCGATGCGGGGAAATGGCGATGTTCTTCTGTCGCTGGCTGGTCGCACTGAAAAACCGGCCGCGCAGCCGGTTCCGGTTCGCATCGGCGGTTTTGGTGGCGCTGCGGCGTTGGCCGATTTTCTGACGGCCGGCGGATATGATCTGCTGATCGACGCCACCCATCCCTTCGCCGAGCGCATTTCCGCCAATGCCGCCTTTGCCGCCGAGACGACCGGTATCGCCGCGATCGCGCTGCGCCGTCCCGAATGGCAGCGCCTGCCGGGCGACCGTTGGCAGGAGGTGCGGAGCATTCCGGCTGCCATCGAGGCGCTCGGTCCCGCCCCTCGCCGGATCTTGCTGGCGACGGGCCGGCAGGGCGCCCATCATGCGGAGGCGGCGCCGCAGCATTTCTATCTCATCCGCAGCGTCGATCCTGTCGAGCCGCCGCCGGCGCTTGCCAATGTCGACTATGTGATTGATCGTGGCCCCTTCACGCTGGAAGGCGAATATGCCTTGCTGAAGCGCCACCGGATCGACGCCATCATTGCCAAGAACAGCGGTGGCGCCGCCACCTATGCGAAGATCGAGGCAGCCCGTCTGCTCGGCATCGAGGTGATGATGGTCGCGCGCGCGCCGGCGCCCGCAGTCAAAACGGTCGAAACTGTCGAGGCGACGCTGGCGGCGATCGATCACCTCTTCCCCCCTGCCATGAAGCGCGGGGTATAGACGAGGTCCGGCCGGCCGGGCCGCGTGACGATCCGGGTCTCGGCCGAGCCGATGATGACGCAGGTCGCCATATCGGCTATCGAGGCATCCGCCTGCGACAGCGGCTGCACTGCGATGCGTTCGTCCGGCCGTCCGGCCGCCCGGCCGAAAATGACCGGCGTCGTTGCCGGTAGATGGTCGCGCAACAGCTTGAAGGCTTCACCGAGTTGCCAAGGCCGCGCCCGGCTGATCGGGTTATAAAGAGCAATGACGAAACCCGCCCTGGCAGCCAGTTCGAGGCGGTTTTCTATTGTATTCCAAGGCTTTAGATTGTCAGAAAGCGAGATGGCGCAGAAATCGTGGCCAAGCGGCGCCCCGGCTCTTGCCGCCACCGCCAGCATAGCGGTGATGCCGGGCAGGATGGTGAGATCGACGGCGCGCCAGGCTGCCGGCCCGTTCTCGATCGCCTCGCAGACGGCGGCAGCCATGGCGAAAACACCGGGGTCGCCGCCGGAGACGACGCAGACCTTGGCGCCATCGGCGGCCATCGAAAGGGCTGCCCCTGCCCTGTCGAGTTCTTCGCGATTGTCCGAGGCATGCCGCAGCTGATCGTCGCGGAGCTGCAGCCTGTCGAGATAGGGTCCGTATCCGAAGAAATCGCTCGCGGCCTTGACTGCCGCCAGCGCTTCCGGCGTCATTTGTTCGGGATTGCCGGGACCGGTGCCGATTACGAAAAGCGCTCCGCTCATCGGCTGCTCTCCCATCCCGGCACCAGCACCAGCGAAAAATACGGCGCCTCGCCGTCAGATCTGTCGGCAAGCTTTTCCAGCGCCGCATTCGCCATGGTGCCGCGTTCGACATAGACGGCTTCCGCCAGCCGACCGGCGGCTTCCAAGGCCCGGCGGATTTTCGGCAAGTTGCGGCCGACCTTCATGATGACGGCGGCCTGGGTATCGGCCAGGCGGCGCGTCAGCTCGGTCTCGGCCATCGTACCGGGCAGTACGGAAAGCACATCATCGCCCTGGACGATCGGCATGCCGGCCAAGGACCAGCAGCCCGACATAGCGCTGATGCCGGGGATCACTTCGGTCGGATAGCGCTGGGAGAGCCTGACATGCAGGTGCATATAGGAACCGTAGAACAGCGGATCGCCTTCGCTGAGTACGGCGACGGTCAGCCCGGCATCGAGATGGCCAGCGACGCTTTCGGCAGAGCGATCATAGAACTGGGTGATCAGGCTCTGGTAGCGTTCGTCGTTCTTGTCGATCTCTGTGGTGACGGGATAATAGAGCGGCAGCAGCGTCACGCCGGATTTCAAGAGCGGCTCGACAATCGCCTTGCCGTTGCCGCCCCTCCCCTGCTTGGCGAAATAGGCAATGACGTCGGCGCCTTCGATGGCGCGCACGGCTTTGAGGGTCAGAAGCTCCGGGTCGCCGGGACCGGTGCCGACGCCGATAAGACGGCCGCTTGTCGTCATAGGCCCGGCCTCGCCAGCGCGTTCAGCGCCGCAGCCGTCATGGCGCTGCCGCCGAGCCGGCCGCGGACGATGGCAAAGGGCACACCGTAGGAATTCTCCGCCAGCGCATCCTTCGATTCCGCCGCGCCGACAAAGCCCACCGGCATGCCGAGGATGGCTGCGGGTTTAGCGGCGCCGTCGCGCAGCAGTTCGAGCAGATGGAAGAGCGCGGTCGGCGCATTGCCGATCGCAACGACGCTGCCGCCGAGCCGGTCGAGCCAGAGATGCATGGCGGCGGCCGATCGCGTGTTGCCGGTCTTAAGCGCCAGTTCCGGTGTGGCGGGGTCGCGCAGCGTGCAGATCACCTCGTTCAGCGCCGGCAGCCGCGCCCGGGTCACGCCCTGAGAGACCATTTCCGCGTCGCAGAAGATCGGCGCCCCGCCCTTCAGGGCTTCGCGCGCGGCGCCGACGAAATCGGCGGAAAACAGGAAATGCTCGGCCGCCTCGACCAGCCCGCAGGCATGGATCATGCGCACGGCGATGTCGGCCTCATCTTGGGTGAAGCGCGAAAGATCGGCCTCGGCGCGGATGATCGCAAAGGAACGCTCGTAGATCGCGTCGCCGCTGCGGATATAATCGTAGTCTGGCATTCTTATTCCTGTCGCAGCGCCTTCGAAACGCCGATTGCGCCAAGCCGTGTAAGGCAGGCGGCGGCCGATTCGCCAGCGCCTCTGTTGTCTTCGATGGACCGGGCGAGCCTCTCTATAGCGAAATCGATCCGACCGCCAGCGATCCGTTCATCCGGCCGATCCGCGGCAAGCCCGTTGAGGATCAGCTCGTAACCTTCAGCCGTGCCCGTCAGCGTCAGCGCCGGCCGGGCATGCGCGCAGCCCTTGGCGCAGCCGGAGAGATGCAGCGTCAGCGAACCGTCGAAGAGGGCAGGTGCTGCGGCAAGGATGCGGCGCGCCAGCGTTCGCGTCCCGTAGAAGGCGGAGCCGCAGGCGCCGGCGCCGGCACAGGCGGCGATATGTTCGCTGTTGTCGCCGGGCTGCGCGCCGAAGCCATGCCTGGCGGCAGCGATCTGCATAGCCGGCACTCTATCTTCCGCCAGGCCGATAAGAAAGAAACCGCGCTCGGGCGCCAGCCGGACGGCGGTTGCACCGTCGGTCGTGGCGAGATCAAGCAGGGCGGTCACATCTGACGAGCGCATCTGCCCGAATTCCGGCCGGACGCCGAGCACGGTTTTGCCGTCCGCCAGTCTGTGCAGGCCGGTAAGCGGCATCTTGGCTGCGCGAGATGGGAGGGAGCGAGTGGCGCTTAGAGCGGGAAAATGTGCTTGCAGAAGCGCCGGATCGATATCCCGTGCCCGGCTGCCCTGCCCGAGAGCCGCCAACAGGCTGAGGACTTCGCCGACGGCTGAGATTGCCGCCTCGGTGGGACCGACCGCGACCGTCGTTGCCGTCGCACCATCGCCGTTGATGGCGACAAGCCAACCTGTGTCCGGTTGCGCGACGACGCGGATATCGGCGGAAAGTGCCGATAGGCCGAAGGCACCGCCGCCGTCGATGACGATCGACAGTTTCGGCGCAAGCCGCGGCGAGGCGAGCAGCGCCTGAAGCGTGCTGCGCAGGGACAGTTCCATTGCGGCGGGATCGCTCAGTTCTTCCGGGTCGAGGCCGTGTAACGGCGAGATTTCGATCGTCGGGCCGTCCGGCACGGTAATGCCCGCGGCTTCGATATCGGCGGCGAGTTGTCCGACGGTCTCGGCCCGCAGCCCGCGGATCTGCAGATTGCCGCGTGCCGTGATCTCGAGAATGCCGTTTCCGTGTGCCGCGGCTGCGCGCGCAAGTGCTCTAAACTGCGGCAGCGTCAGCGCACCTCCGGCCGGCCGAAGCCGCACCAGCAGGCCGTCTCCGGTCGACATCGGTGCGGCCAGGGCGGGGCAGGCGCCGCGCGCGCGCATCTTCGCCGCAGTGCGGACTTGGAGCTCCGTCTCGGCTCTCCTGTCGACCGCCGTTATGGCCTTAGTGCTCATTCCCAATCCTCTGGGCACTTCTTACATGATCGCAGCCGGCGCGGCAAAACATGATGGAAATGGGCGACCCCGGTTATTCCTCGAAATCCCGCCCCTTGCGCAGGAGATAGATGTCCATGATCCAGCCATGTCGCTGCCTGGCTTCGGCCCTCAGCGCCACGATGTCGGCCGCGATATCGCCGAGCCGCCCGGATCTGACGATCTCGTCCTCGGTGCCGAGATAGGCGCCCCAGAAGATCTCGGCATCGGGATCGTCGATCTTCGCAAAGGCCTGTTCACCGTCGAGCATGACAATCGTCGTGGGCGCCTGGAGCCCGCCCAGCGCCAGTCTGCGCCCCGTGGTGATCTCAATCGGCTTTCCCACCAAGTTGACCGGGATCCTGTGACTGGCGGCCAATGCCTGGATGCTGGTGATTCCGGGAATGACACTGTAGTCGAAATCCACACCGGCATCCTGCCGGACGCGTTCGATGATGCGGATGGTGCTGTCGTAGAGGCTCGGATCGCCCCAGACGAGAAAGGCGCCGCGGCCGTCATCGGGGAGGTCGGCGATCAGTTCTTTATAGATGAGGGCGATCTCGGCATGCCAGGTATCGACGCTTTGGGGGTAGCTTCTGTCGGCGGTCTGCCTTTGCGGCACCGCGAATTCTGAAATCCGGATCCCCGGCCGGGTGACATATCGTTCGCAGATGTCTCGCCGGACCTCGGCAAGCTCTTCCTTGGCCGCGCCCTTCAGCGGCACGAATATCACGTCCGCGGCGTTCATCGCGTTGATCGCCTGTATGGTGACGTGCTCGGGATTGCCCGTGCCGATGCCGATGATATGGATGTGTTTCAAGCCGATACTCCCATGAGTCTCGGCGTTCTTGCCGAAAAAGCCGCTCCGCCGCAAGGGCGATGGCGAAGAGTTGGCCGCGGCCAACCGGGCCGGAATGGGCTCCTGGCCCCCGTTGTTGCCGGAAATCCCGAATCGTGTCACTTTCGATACGCTTTTTGACGCTATGTTGACAGAAAAGCGCATCGAAAAGGATTGGGTGTTTTGGACAACATTAGCGTATCGACGACAGATGTGCGGATCGAGCGGCATGCGAACCAGCTTTCGCGGCAATTGAAGCTTCTCCGCGACAAGCTGTTCCCGCCGCTCTCGCAAAAGACGCTGCGGACATTTTCTTCAGGCGAGGCCGCCCAGATGATCGGCGTGTCCGACGGCTATCTTCGCCAGCTTTCCCTCGATGGCAAGGGGCCCCAGCCGGAGCTTTCTCAGAATGGCCGGCGCTCCTATACGCTCGGCCAGATCAATGAGTTGCGCCACTATATGGCGAAGCTGAAGCCGAAGGACGCGCTATCCTATCTTCCCTGGCGGCGCCCCGGCGAGAAGCTGCAGACGGTTGCCGTCACCAATTTCAAAGGCGGCTCGGCCAAGACGACGACGACGCTTTATCTGGCGCAGTATTTGGCGCTGGCGGGTTATCGGGTGCTCGCCATCGATCTCGATCCGCAGGCCTCGCTTTCGTCCATGCTGGGCGTCCAGCCCGAATTCGATCTTTCCGATGGCGATACGCTTTATGGCGCCATCCGCTACGATGCCGGCCGCAAACCGCTGAAAGACATCGTCCGCAAGACCTATTTCGACGGGCTCGATCTGGTGCCGGGCAATCTCGAACTGATGGAGTTCGAGCATGAAACGCCGCGGGCGCTCAATGATCGGCAGAAACCGGCCGAGCTGTTCTTCCGCCGCGTCGGTGTCGCCATTGCCGAGGTCGAGGCCGAGTACGACGTGGTGGTGATCGACTGCCCGCCGCAGCTCGGTTACCTGACCCTTGGCGCCGTCTGCGCGGCGACATCGCTGCTCATCACCATCCATCCGCAGATGGTCGACGTCGCCTCGATGTCGCAATTCCTGCTGATGACCTCGGATCTGCTTTCCGTCGTCCGCAAGGCCGGCGGCGATCTGCAGCACGACTTCATCAAATATGTCGTCACCCGTCACGAACCCTTCGATGCGCCGCAGTCGCAGATCGTTGCGCTGCTGCGCAGCCTGTTCGGCGACGACGTCTTGACGGCGACCATTCTCAAGTCGACGGCGATCGCCGATGCCGGTCTGACCAAGCAGACGCTGTTCGAAATCGAGAAGGGGCAGGTGCGCCGCTCGACTTACGACCGGGCGCTGGAATCGGTCAACGCCGCCAACGGCGAGGTTCTCGCCGGCATTCACAAAGCCTGGGGCCGGACATGAGCAGACGCGATCGCCTGAAAGGTCTTTTCGACGACACGGCGCAGGAGTTGGCCGCGGCCAACTACGAAGAACCGTCTTCGCGCGGTTCGGCTGGGCCTGTCCGGACGATGGCGTTGACCCTCGGGCGCATGGAGGAAGAGAGCAGGGCGATGCACGAAGCCCTGCTTTCCGGCGAACGCATCGTCGAACTCGATCCCGATCTGATCGATTCCTCCTTCGTCCGCGACCGCCTCGCCGACCAGCCGCTCGATATCGACGACGAGCTGGTGCAGTCGATCGCCGAAAACGGCCAGGAAGTGCCGGTTCTCGTTCGTCGCCATCCCGATGATGAGAGCCGCTACCAGATCGCCTACGGCCATCGCCGCCTGCAGGCCGTCAAGCTGCTCGGCCGCAAGGTGCAGGCGATCGTCCGCAGCCTTGACGATACCGATGTCGTCATCGCCCAGGGCATCGAAAATTCGGCGCGCCGCAACCTTTCCTATATTGAGCGCGCGGTCTTTGCCCTCAATCTCGAACTTAAGGGCTTTGAGCGTCCGGTCATCATGAAGGCGCTGTCGACCGACAAGACGGAGCTGTCGAAGCTGCTCTCCGTCGCCAGGGCCATCCCGGCCGAGATCGTCAGGTCGGTGGGTGCCGCGCCCGCCATCGGGCGCCGCAGATGGATGGCGCTTGCTCAGGACTGGAACGGGATGACGGCGGCGCGGCTTGCCAAGCTCATCGGCTCGGAAAAGTTCATGGGCGAGGAAAGCGACCGCCGCTTTGAACTTCTGGTGGCCGAGCTCGCCAGGAAAGAGGCGAAGCCCGAAGCCACGGAATATGACTGGAAGCCGAAGAGCGGCGGCAAGATTGCCGGCCGAATCAAGAGCGCCGGCAATTCCTTCACGATCGCGTTGAAGACCGGCGATGCGCCGGATTTCGGCGCTTACATTTCACGCCGTCTCGATGAGCTTTACGAAGCCTATCGGGCCGGCAGGTTGCAAGCAGGAGAATAGGCCGCAAAAGAAAAAAGCCTCCGAACGTTGCCGTCGCGGAAGCCTTTCTCATATCTGGACAATCTGAGAATCGCACTTCCTCGAATCACTGTCAAGCATCTTCGGCATCCTTTTGGGTGGTAGATTTCTTTTGCCTTGAAAAAAGGTGAGAGACATGGAGCCTCAATACGTATCGACGCCCTTTGGGCGCCGATCGATGACGCTTGGCATGCTGGCAAGCCAGGAAAGCGCCAGCAAGGTCGAACCGGACGCATCGGTCGATAAGTGGAAGATTTTTCGCGCGCTCTGCGAAGCAAAGGACATGGTCGGCGTATCCGATCGTGCGCTCGCCGTTCTCAACGCGCTGTTGACCTTCTATCCAAAGAACGAGATTGCCGAGGCCAACGGCTTCGTGGTCTTTCCCTCGAACGAGCAGCTATCGCTGCGCACGCATGGCATGGCCGGAACGACGCTGCGGCGGAACCTGGCGATGCTGGTGGAAGCCGGGCTGATCATCCGGCGTGACAGCCCGAACGGGAAGCGGTTCGCTCGCCGTAACGGCGAGGGCGGGCTTGGCGAGGCCTTCGGCTTCAGCCTGGCGCCGCTGCTGGCGCGTGCCGGCGAGATCGAGGCACAGGCGGCTCAGGTGCTCGCCGACAAGCTCGAATGGAAGCGTCTGCGGGAGCGGCTGACGCTCTGCCGACGCGATATCAGCAAACTCATCGAGATCGCCCTGGAAGAGGAAATCGCCGGCGAATGGATCGAGATGCAGAGGCATTTCACGCTGCTTTCGGCAAGCCTGCCGCGCCGCCCGTCGGCCGCCGAGATGGAAAGCCTGCTGACCGATCTCGAAGCCTTCCGCGAATTGATCGTCAAGACGCTGGAACTGAAGGCGAAAACAGAAAAATCAGACGCCAATGACAGCCAAAACGGTCGGCACATACATAATTCAAACCCACACCCCTTATCTGAACTTGAACCAAGCTTCGAACCGAAGCAGGGGGCAAAGCCGGAGGAAGAACCGCGGCCGTGGCGGGAGCCGCCAAAATCCTTCCCACTTGCGATGGTGCTGCAGGCCTGCCCGGAGATCGTCGCTTATGGGCCGGGCGGCGGGATCGGCAGCTGGCGGGATCTGATGGCGGCGGCCGTCATCGTCCGTTCCATGCTGGGCGTCAGCCCGAGCGCCTATCAACTGGCCTGCGATGTCATGGGGCCGGAAAACGCCGCGACGGTGATCGCCTGCATCCTGGAAAGGGGCGGCCATATCAACTCGGCCGGCGGCTATCTGCGTGATCTGACACGGCGGGCCGAGCGCGGCGAGTTCTCGCTTGGGCCGATGCTGATGGCGCTGATGCGGGCAAATGGTCCGGCAGCGAGGAAAACCGGATGAACGGCGATGAAATAGGTTCGCGCCAGTTGCGACAGCTAGAAGATATGCGGCGCGTCGCTCAGCCGTCTCGACCGCTTCCTTCCCTGACCATTCTGTTTGAAATGCGCCGTTAACCATGTCATAGATGGCGGAAGGAAACGTTTGCTTTGCTTCCATTTGTAAAAAACCGTAAAGCTTAACAATGCGCTACGAAATCGACAGTGCGATGCTTCAAACCCTGCTTCCGTCCTTTGCCGCAGCAGAGGATGCGCTGGCGCGGCTGGACGAACGGGTGCTGCGTTCACCGGTCGGCGAGGGGTTTGCCGAACGCAGTCATTTCTTCGATGCCGCCGGCGCGCTGTGGGTGGCCGGCGAACTCGTGCATGTCGAAGATCTGGTTTTGCACGATGCGCATATGGACAGCCGGGCGCCCAGCCACGAGCTGACGATCGCCCATTCCGTGCTGCGGGCCCGCCGGCGCATCTGGACCGGGGAGCCTGCCTGGGCGCTCGGAGCCTCGGGGCTTGCGACGCTGACGGCGACGCTCGGGGAAGGGGAGGGGACGGTGCCTGAAGTAAAGAGCCCCGCAGTCCCGGTCGAGACCGACGAAGAGGGCGGGGATGAGGACGGGCCGCTGGCTGCCGAGATGGCCGAGATCGATGCGCTGCTTGCCCGCTCGCAGAAGCTGCTCGACATCCATACAGGCAAGGCGCCGGCAAGCGAGACGGTCGCCGCTGCCCCGTCACGGCGCAATGACGATCCTCTCGGCTTGCTGGGTGACGACGAATGGGACGAGGAACAGCGGCTTGCCGAGTGGCGCAGCCTATTGCCATTGGCTGACAGCTTGCCGCCGGTTCTCGGCGCCATCATCCTTTTCGAAGCCTGGGAACGGATCGAGCCATTGCGGCGTCAGCATTGGCTCGGCGGTCTTCTGGTCGCAGGCCATCTGCGCGCCCGCGGCAAGGTCGCCTCGCATCTCTTTTCTTTTTACGGCGGGCTGAAGCTGGTGCGCCATGAACGTCGCCGGGCGCGCGATCGGGCGACGCGGCTGCAGGCCTTCCTGGAGGCGATGCATCTGGGGGCTGCGGCCGGGCTGAAGGAACTCGACCGGTTGTCGCTCGCCCGCACCCAGATGGAGCTGCGCTTCCGCGGCCGCCGCTCGAATAGCAGCCTGCCCGATCTTGCCGATTTCATCCTGTCGCGGCCGATGGTCTCGGCGGCAATGATTGCCCGGCATCTGCGCATTACGCCGCGGGGCGCGCTGAACCTCGTCAACGAGATCGGCATTCGTGAAATCACCGGCCGCGGCCGCTACCGCGCCTGGGGCATCATCTGAAACGAAAGCGGCCGGGTCGACGACCCGGCCACACTGGCTCTATGTTATCCATGTATTTAAAGTGAGCACCCGATCCGCCATCCTGTCACAGAGTGCAGACCAGGCGCTCTTGCGCTTCCATTGCCCCCAGAAGCGCAGTCCCTATTCCCGCTCGCCCGTGAAGTTGAGCAGAAGCTGGAAGATGTTGACGAAGTTCAGGTAGAGCGAGAGCGCACCGAAAACGGCGAGCTTCTGGTTCGATTCCTGATCGTAGTTTTCCGAATACTGTTCCTTGATGTTCTGTGTGTCGTAGGCGGTAAGGCCGACGAAGACGACGATGCCGATCACCGAGACGGCGAACTGCAGCGCGGACGAACCCAGAAAGATGTTGACGATGCTGGCGATGACAACGCCGATGAGACCCATCATCAGGAACGAGCCCATGCGCGACAGGTCACGCTTCGTCACATAGCCGTATAGGCTCGTCGCGCCGAACATCGTGGCGGTGATGAAGAAAGTCCGCGCAATGCTCATCCCGGTGAAGACCAGGAAGACGGAGGCGAGCGACAGACCCATCACGGCGCAGAAGGCCCAGAAGGTGATCTGCGCGGTGCTGGCCGACATCGTCTGGATGCGAAACGAGAAGAAGAAGACGAAGGCGAGCGGCGCCAGCATCACCACCCACTTGAGCGGCGAGCCGAAGATCGGCACGTAGAGAGCTGGCGTCGAGCCAACGACGAAGGCGACGAGGCCAGTGATGACGAGACCGAGAGCCATGTAATTATAGACGCGCAGCATATGCTGGCGCAGGCCTTCGTCGAAGGCGGCCTGGGTGCCGGCCACGGCGCCGTAGCGGGAATTGATCGGGTTCATGCTGATCTCCTCGGTTTGAACTAATAGAGCGAACGGGCGAGCCGCTCGGCCGCCTGATCGAGATTGAGGCCGCTTTCGTCGGCGATCAGCGCATAGGCGACCTCGCCGATCTGCCAATAGGCGGCTTCTGCTTTCTCAAGTGCGAGATGGCTGACCGGCTTGACCTCGAATGCCCCCGGGCGAACGGCGAAAAGCGACAGCCGTTTTCCATCCGACTGCTCGATCGCCATCTCGACACTGGGGCCGAATTCGGATGGGAAGATCTGCACGTCGGCAACCTTCCAATCCGCAGGCAGTTCCGGCATCACGATGGCGGTAGCGGCGCGAATATCGTCAGCGCTGTAGGTGGTCGGCGTCTGCGGGGGCATCGATTGCCGCAGGGCCGCGGTCTGATAGGCACGGACGGCATCCTCGACATAGGCGGGTGCCGGCACCGATGCCGATACCTCGGTTGCCGAGAAAGCGCCGAAGGAATTATGTGCCACCCAGCCGGCGGTCACCAGAATGCCGACAGCGGCAATGCGCTGCATGGAATGGAAGATGCGGCCATAGGAAAGGCCACGTTCCAGCCGGCGGGCCGCATCGCGGGTCTCCGGGCGGCCAAAGGCGCTTTCGCCGGCGAGCGCCAAGCGCAGCTCGCCCTTGACGCTGAGGTCGGCCATGACCTTGGCGGCAATCGCCGGATGGTCTGAGAGATAGGATTCCACCTGGATGCGGCGGGCGACATCGAGTTCGCCATCCACATAGGCGTCGAGATCGGCATCGAGGATCGGATCAATTGCTTTCATTGCCGTCTCCTCCGATCAGTCTCAGATGCGACTTGCGCGGCGTGTTCTCCTCGAATTCGCGCAATTGCGCGCGGGCGCGGGAGATGCGCGACATCAGCGTCCCTATCGGAATGCCGAGCGCATTGGCGGCTTCCTGGTAGGAAAGGTCTTCGATTGCAACAAGATGCAGCGCCTCGCGCTGTTCCTCCGGCAGGCCGAAAAAGGCGTCACGCACCTGCTGCAGGCGCACGGCATGTTCCTGGCCGGCCGGCAGCGACTGCTCGGCCTCGACAGCCGCCTCGTCATGGCGGCGGGTCAGCGATCGGTTCTGGCGCAGGCGGTCGATATGAGCGTTGTGCAGGATAGAGAGCAGCCAGGTGCGCAGATTGCCGCCGCTGCGGAAGCTCTTTTTCTTCTCGAGCGCACGCACCAGCGCATCATGCACCAGATCCTCCGCCTCGTCCGAATTGCGCACCAGCGAGCGAGCATAGCGCCTGAGCGCTGCAAGCTGTCCGATGACGTCGAAGGGGCGTTCTTTGCGTTCCATGATTGAGTATACGCAAGCGCGGCCGATTTTATTCCCGGCGCGGCTAAAAAAATCATGCGGGCCGAAGATGCCGTTGCCGCACCTCAAATCCGCGATTGTTTATGACAATTATATGACAGATCATGACGCCGCTGATTTGAGGGGAAAATAAAGAATGAAAGATAAGAAGCGGGTCTACGAAGCTCTCGTAGACGGCGCCATGGAAGGGCTGACGGATCAGGCGCTCTATGATTTCGTCAAAGCGCGTTGTCCAAACGCCACCAGCAAGAAGATCGTCCGGGCCTCGCTTCTCGCCTTGATCGATCCCCATCTGAGAGACCGCAATATTCTCGACGTGATCTACGCGCTTGCGATCAAACATCGGCTGGATGACGGCGAGGGAGAGGGAGCTCCATCGGCGCTGGCAGCCAATCAGAACATGCCGCAGCTTTCCTGAACAGCGCCATCTGCGTTTCCCAACATGGTCAGCCGCCGTCCGAAAGTCCTTCGAGGATCGGACAGTCCGGCCTGTCATTGCCGTGGCACGCATGCACAAGATGCTCCAGCGTGCGGCGCAGTTGCGAGAGTTCGCGGATTTTGCGGTCGATCTCGGCAAGCTTGGTCTCGGCGATATCCTTGACGTCGGCGCTTGCCCGGCTTTTGTCCTCATAGAGCGCCAGCAACTGCCGGCATTCCTCGACGGAAAAGCCGAGACCGCGCGAGCGCTGCAGGAAGCGCAGCTTGTGAATGTCGGTCGCGGCATAGTCGCGGTAGCCGTTTCCGCCCCTTTCGGGGCGGATCAGGCCGATATCCTCGTAATAGCGGATGGTCTTTGAAGGCAGGCCGGACTGCTCGGATGCTTCGCCGATATTCATCGCCATCTCCTATAATTTTGCAAAGCGCAGTCTCAGCGCATTTGAAATCACCGAGACCGATGAGAGGCTCATCGCCGCTGCCGCGATCATCGGCGATAGCAGCAGCCCGAAGATCGGATAGAGCACACCGGCTGCGACCGGCACGCCGAGCGCGTTGTAGCCGAAGGCGAAGCCGAGATTCTGGCGGATGTTGCGCATCGTCGCCTCGGCCAGCCGCCGCGCCCTGACGATGCCGGTGAGATCGCCCTTCACCAGGGTAATGCCGGCGCTTTCCATCGCCACGTCGGCGCCGGTGCCCATGGCGATGCCGACATCGGCAGCAGCGAGCGCCGGCGCGTCGTTGACGCCGTCTCCGGCCATGGCGATGACGGCGCCCTTGGAGCGCAGTTCGTCGATCAGCGCGCTCTTGCCCTCCGGCAGCATGTCGGCGCGGACCTCGTCGATCCCCAGGCTTTTTGCCACCGCCCGCGCCGTGCGCTCATTGTCGCCCGTTGCCATGATGATCCTCAGACCGCTGTCGTGCAGCGCCTTGATAGCGGCTTGAGTGGTCGGCTTGATCCGGTCGGCAACGGCGACGAGACCGGCAAGCGCGCTGTCGACCACCACGAACATCACCGTCTTGCCATCGCCGCGCAGGGCTTCGGTCTTCTCGGCAAGCGCCGAAGCATCGATGCCGAGATCGGCGAGCATCGCCGCATTGCCGAGCGCCACCATCGTGTCACCGGCAAGACCCTGAACGCCCTTGCCGGTCTTTGCCTCGAAGCCGGTGACCTCGACGAAGGCGACGCCGCGCTCCTCGGCGCCGGAAACGATCGCTTCGGCCAGCGGATGTTCGGAGCCGCGCTCCAGGCTGGCGGCCAGCGACAGCAGCCGGTTTTCGTCGGTTCCACCGAAGGCGACGATGTCGGTAAGCTTCGGCTTTCCCTCGGTCAGCGTGCCTGTTTTGTCAACGATCAGCGTATCGACCTTGGAGAAACGCTCCAGTGCTTCGGCGTCCTTGATCAGCACGCCTTCTCCAGCGCCGCGCCCCGTCGCGATCATGATCGACATCGGTGTGGCAAGACCGAGTGCGCAGGGGCAGGCGATGATCAGAACGGCGACGGCGGCCAGCAGCGCATTGGCAAGGCTCGGCTCAGGTCCGACCGCTGCCCAGACGATGAAGGCAAGGATGGCCGCGGCGACGACCGCCGGCACGAAGAAGGCCGACACCCGGTCGACCGCCCCCTGGATCGGCGCCCGCGAGCGCTGCGCCTTGGCGACCATGTCGACGATGCGCGACAGCACCGTGTCGGCGCCGACCTTCTCGGCCGACATGACGAGCGCGCCGTTCTTGTTGATCGTGCCGCCGGTCAGTCCGTCGCCTTTCGACTTCTCCACGGGCAGAGGCTCGCCTGTAATCATCGATTCGTCGACGGTCGACTGGCCCTCGAGGACGGAGCCATCCACCGGCACACGCTCGCCCGGGCGCACGCGCAGCCGGTCGCCGGTCTCAATCTCGTCCACCGGCACGTCACTCTCGCTGCCATCGGCACCAATGCGGCGTGCCGTCTTCGGCGCGAGATCGAGCAGCGCGCGGATCGCCGAACCGGTGCGCTCGCGTGCCTTCAATTCCAGCACCTGGCCGACGAATACGAGAGCGACGATGACGGCGGCCGCTTCGAAATAGATCGGCACGGCGGCGCCATGGCCGCGAAAGCTCATCGGGAAGATCCCTGGCGCGAGCGTGGCGACGAGGCTGTAGACATAGGCGGTGCCGACGCCGAGACCGATCAGCGTCCACATATTCGGGCTGCGGTTGACGACGGACGCCCATGCACGCCGGAAGAAGGGCAGGGCCGCCCACAGCACCACAGGCGTTGCCAGCAACAGCTCGATGTAACTCGCCTGCGGTTCGCCGATCGCTTCGCGGAGCGGCAGGCCGAGCATCGGTCCCATGCCGAGGGCGAGCAGCGGCAGAGCCAGGATGGCGCTGACCCAAAGCCGTCTGGTGAAGTCGACAAGTTCCGGGTTTGGGCCTTCGCCGGCTGGCGGAATGCCCATCGGCTCCAGCGCCATGCCGCATTTCGGGCAGTCGCCAGGCCGGTCGCTGACGACCTCCGGGTGCATCGGGCAGGTATAGAGCGTGTCCTTCGGCGCCGGCTTTGCCGCCGAGCGGTTGCCGTCGCGATAGGCGGAGGGATCGGCTTCGAATTTTGTCCGGCAAGCGGCCGAGCAGAAGTAGAATTTCTCGCCCTCGACTTTCAGAAAATGTTTCGCCGTCGAGCGATCGACGGTCATGCCGCAGACGGGATCCTTTGCCGTCAGGTAATCCTGCGGCGCGGCCGCAAATTTCGTCCGGCAGCCCTCGGAGCAGAAATGATAGAGACGGCCGGCGTGATCGAGCGATGACTTGCCGACCTCCGGATCAACGGTCATGCCGCAGACCGGATCGCGGGTCATGACGCCGGCAGTCTTTTCCGGGCCATGGCTGCAACAGCTGTGATTGTCATCAAGGATGTGACCGTGATGGTGATCGTGGTCGTGTTTGATATTCATGACTATCTCCTATGCCCTGGGGCAGTTGGAGATGCTTATCCACCTTCCAGCAACTGGAAGGTCAAGCGCTAATTTTGACAAGGCCCATTTTTTGAAGCCGGCGCTCTATCGCCCGATCCTCAGATCGGGCTGATCAATCCGACCGGCTGGCTGCCGAGCAGGGCGGCGACCGCAATGCTGCCGCCGGGTTCGATCGTCTTGCCGGTCACCAGATCCGCCTTCAGCCCATGGAGAGGGGAGGGGACGGCGATCGCCGTATCCTCCCAGAATTCCGGGCCGGCAAAGAGCACGCCGGGGTCGAGCCAGCCGAACATCAGCCGGGGTGCGGCGACGATCGCGAAATTGTCCTTGTGCACCCGGGCAAACGCCAGCAGGTGCTCGCGCCGGCTGCCCGTCACTTTCAGCGGCAGATAGTCACCCCTGGCAAAGAGTGCCGGGTGCCGCTGGCGCAGCTGCAGGCCGATCGCGACGATGCGCTGCTTCAACGCGGCCGCCTGAAGCTTGGCGATCGGCCCAGCTTCAGTGAGCCAGGCGGTGAGCCGTTCATGATCGGCCGGCCGGCGGTTGTCGGGATCGACGAGGCTGAAATCGAAACCCTCGGAGCCCTGGTAGATGTCGGGAATGCCGGGCGCCGTCAGCTTGAGGAGCGTTTGCGACAGGCTGTTAAGGTAACCGGCGGCGATGAAGGGCTGCAGCACCCTTTCGAAATCCTCGAGGAAGGCGTCGTTCTCGGATGAAATCAGCGCCGCCGCATAGGCCTTCACCGCGTCTTCGTAAGCGGCATCCTGTTCGATCCAGCCGGTGTGGAGTTTCGCCTCGCGCACCGCCTTGACCGCGTAATCGGTAAAGCGCTCGGCAAGCTCGGCCGTCTGAGCTCGGCCGAAATCCTCCGGCCAGATGCCGGCCAACGCCTGATAGAGCATCCATTCGACATTCGGCTCCGGTGCTGCTCCATCCGGCAGCTCCGTCAGCCATGGCCGGTTCATCTCACGCCAGCGCGCCACCGCCTGCGCGAAAACATCCGCGCCCTCGCTCAGCGCATAAAGCCTGGCGCGCGCATCCTCGCCGCGTTTGGTGTCATGAGTGGCGCTTGCCGACAGCCCGTGCGGCTGCAGCCGTGCCCGGTCGGCCATGCGGCGATGAAAACCCTCCGGGCCATCCGGCGCCTTGCCGGGTTCACCGCCGACTTCGTTTGCGGCAAGCAACCGGTTATAGCGATAGAACAGCGTATCCTCAGTCGCTTTCGCCATCACCGGCCCGCTCAATTGCTGAAAGCGGATGCGGAACTCATGGGCCGCATCACCGTCGACCTTGCCTTCGAGAAGCCGCAGCACATGATCAAGGGCCCGCCGATCATCGAGCCGGGCCATGGCTTGCGATGCAGTTGCGGCAAGGACGGCTGAATCCTGCCAGGCGAGCGGACCGCCGTCGCCATAGGTGCGGTAGACCGGGAAGGCGATCAGCAGCTCGGTCAGCGCCGTGGCGATCTCGTCTCTGTTTATCTCGGGAAAGATCCCCACCGCGATCGCTGCCAGCCTGCTGGTCTCGCCGGCGAAGTTGCGCTCGACCATCAGCCGCTTGGCAAGCCGCCGGCCTTCCTCGAGATCGCCGGTCTCGCCGGCGAGGCTGCGATAGGCATCATCCAATCTGCGCAGGCCGCTGCCGTCAACGAAGAGTTCGCTGAGTGCCGCGATGAATTCATATCCCGTGGTGCCCGAGACCGGCCAGCTCTCCGGCAGCGCTTCGCCGCCCCCGAGGATCTTTTCCACGACGATATAGGTGTCCGGCCCAACCGCGTCCCTGAGCCGGTCGAGATAGGCCTTGGGTTCGGCGAGCCCGTCGACATGGTCGATGCGCAGGCCCTGCACCTTGCCATGGTGCACCAGCTCGATCGTCAGCCGGTGCATGTCCTCGAACACGGAGGGATTTTCGACCCGGGTTCCCACAAGCCCGGTGACCTCGAAAAAACGGCGATAACTCAAATGCCGCGCCGCTTCCTTCCAATGGGTGAGCCGCCAGTACTGTGCCTCATGCAGGCCTTTGACGAAGTCGCGATCGGCGGAGATGTCCTCGAGCTTCTGCCTGAGCACCGCCCGGTCGCCGCCTTCGAAGAGGATGTCGCGCATGGTGCGAACAATGTCCTCGCCGGAGGTTATGGCCGCAGCCTCCGCCATTCTCGTTGCCACCGGATCGTCGAGTCGGTTTGCGATCGCGCCGTAACTGCTGGGGTTGAGCGGCAGCAGCGTTTCGAAATAGGCGAAGGCGAAATTGCCGCGCGTTTCGTCGAGCACGATCCGCAGCTCGCCGGCGGCAAGTGCCGCCTCGAAATCCTGGCCGAGCTGCGGCAGGGTCAGCGGCTCGCTCCAGTCGATGTCGAAGTGGCCGGCATAGGCGCTCTGCCGGCCGAATGCCAGCACGTCGCGCCACCAGCCGTTTTCCGGCGAGGCGGCCATGTGGTTCGGAACAATATCGAGGATGAGGCCCATGCCCGCCGCGGCAAGGCTTTCCGTCAGCCGTTCGAACCCCGCCCGGCCGCCGAGCGCCGGATCGATGTCGTTGGCATCGGTGACGTCATAGCCGTGGGTCGAGCCGTTAACGGCGGTGAAGATCGGTGAGGCATAGAGGTGGCTGATGCCGAGGGTCTTGAGGTAGGGAATGAGGCCGCAGGCACGATCGAAGGTCATGCCGTTGCGGAATTGTATCCGGTAGGTCGCGGTCGGAAGTGTCATGAGGCCGTCTGACGTTGGAGGGAGACCTTTTCCAACGGTTGTACCGGGGGTTTGGTTCCCTTACAGCGCCGCGCGTCTTTTGAGACGCGCAAAGGACGCTGTAACATTTTTGAATCTACGCATCGTGCTTTCCGAAAAGCGATTCCGATTTTCGGGCCGATGCTAGTCGATGAAAACGCCCACGCTTGCGGCGCGTCCGGCCGAGTCGATAACGGTCAGTTTCGAGTAGCCGCCGCCATCCGGAAGCCACTGCTGCGTGCGCCGGCGCGAGAGATCGGGCAGCGGCATGCCGTTGGCAAGCCAACGGAAGGGGGCGCGGCCGCCCTGCAGCTTCAGCATCAGCGGCGACAGGTCGCCTGCGCCTGCGCCGAGATCGATATGAGCACCCTCGGGCGGATAGACGATCTGAGGCGCGGCTTCGCGGCCGGAGGCGACAAGCAGGCCGCTGGCATTCAGCGCAAACCGCCGCTGGCTGATTGGCAGCTCGGACTGGGCGATGCGCACGGCGCCGGCGGGCGGTCGGGGCAGCGGCGTTGTCGCGATGCCGGACTTGGCGAAACCTTCGAACAGGATGGGTGCGGCGGTGCCATAGCCGGTCAAACCAGGCACGGCGCTGTTGTCGGGCCGTCCGACCCAGACGCCGAGGACATAACGTCCGTCATAGCCGACCGACCAGGCGTCGCGATAGCCGTAGCTGGTGCCGGTCTTGTAGGCGATGCCGCGCTGCGGCGCGCCGGTGGGGGGAATGACGCCGGAAAGAATATCGGCGATATTCCAGACCGCCACCGGCTCCAAAAGCGGTTCGCCGTCGAGCTTATCAGGCGTTCCGGTGATGCCGTCGCCGAGCCTTGCCGGCTGGCCGCGATTGGCGAGCGCCGTATAGAGCTGCACCAGATCCTTCAGCGTGAGCCCAACGCCACCAAGACCGATCGCCAGCCCCGGCGTCTCGTTCGGCGGCAAAGCCGGCCGCACCTCGGCGCGGCGGAAGCGCACCAGCAGCCGCGACGGTCCGACGGCGTCGAGCAGTTTGACGGCCGGCACATTCAAGGAGAGCTGCAAGGCCTCGCGGACGGTGACGTCGCCTTGATAGCTCATGTCGAAATTGCGCGGCCGGTAACCGAAGAAATCGGCCGGCCGGTCCTCGATGATCGTCTCCTGAGAGACGAGACCCTGCTCGAAGGCGAGCCCGTAGATGAAGGGCTTCAGCGTCGAGCCGGGCGAGCGGTTGACGCGCGTCATGTCGATCCAACCGGAGCGGCTGGCGTCGAAATAATCGGCGGAGCCGACCTCGCCGACGATCGCGCCGGTCTGGGCATCCGCCATCACCATGGCGAGCGAAAGCTTCGGCCCGAGTTTCATCGCCGCTGCCCGGGCGACCGCCTCCAGCCCCTGCTGCACCTGCTTCTTCAAGGTCGTCTGATGCTTGAGGACCGAAGGCTCCTTGCGCAGAGCCGCTTCGCCGACATGGGCGGCCAGTGCCGGCAATTGCATGCGCCGCGACGGGATGGCGACAACCTCGGCCCGCGCCGCTTCGCCGTCGCCGACGGCCTCAGCCACGGCGACGCGCTCAAGCACGCGCTTGCGCGCCTCATGCGCCGCCTGGAGATTGCGGTCCGGCCGGCGCCGTTCGGGCAATTGCGGCAAGGCGACGAGCAGGGCGGCCTCGGCGACGGTCAGGCGCCGCGGCTCCTTGCCGAAATAGGCAAGGCTTGCGGCGCGCACGCCTTCGAGATTGCCGCCATAGGGCGCATGGGTGAGATAGAGGTCGAGGATCTGCTCCTTCGACAGCCGCCGCTCGATCTGCACGGCGCGTGCGAGCTGCAGCAGTTTTGCCGAAAGCGAACGTCCCGCCCGCGGCTCAATGAGCCGCGCCACCTGCATCGACAGTGTCGAAGCGCCGGAAACGATGCGGCCGTTGCGGATGAATTGCAGGCTCGCGCGCCCAAGCGCCCAGGCGTCGACGCCGCCGTGATCGTAAAAACGCTGGTCTTCATAGGCGATCAGCATGCGCAGGAATTGCGGATCGACGTCGGCGACTCCAGTCTTCAGCCGCCAGCGGCCTTCCGAGGTCGCGAAGGCGCGCAGCAATTGGCCGTCGGCATCCAGCACCTCGGCGGAGACCAGGTTCGCCTTATCGAGCGGCGGCGGAAAGGCCGTGTCGGCGGCGTCGAGCGCGAAGAGGGCCGCGCCGGCAAGAAGATGCCGGCGGCGGACCCGATCGCGATCTTGCGCCACAGCCTCATTGTTGTGCTGCCACGACCTCCATCTTGCCGGTCGCGGTACGGGCCGAAAGCTCCGGCCGGTACATGTCCTCGACGCTGGCGGCCGGATGGTCGTAGGTGCCCGGGGTGACGGCGCGCACGACATAGGCGACGTTGAATTCGCGCTCGTCGCCCTGGGCGCGGTTGAAGGCAGCGACGAAGCGGTCGTAACGGAATTCGGTATGGGCGGCCGCTATCTCGCCGATCCAATCGAAATTCGTCATCTGGGCGCTATCGACCAGGTTCGGATTGTCGATCTCGAAACCGGCCGGCAGAAGGTCGGTGACGACGATGCGCGACGGCCAGTCGTTGGTCTCGCGCACATGGATGACGACGACGTAGCGTTCGTTCTGCCTGGCCTCGCTGACATTCGCCTCTTCGCCGTCGAGCGTGTAATAGCTGCGCTCGATAATGAAGCCGTCGCCGCCGGCCGGCAGAGGCACGGTCGGGGCGGCTACGGTGGTGACGACAGCCGAGACCGCGTCGCTCGTCTGGTTGGTCAGCGTCAGCGGATGGTCGGCGAGTGCATCGCCGCTCATGCGGGCCATATAGGCGCCGGTATGGGCGGCGCCGTTGACGTCGACCTTCAACCCGTCATCGCCGCCCTGAATGGCGCGTGCGGCAAGCAGCATCCAGGTCTCTTCCTGGGTGCTCTTGTATTTGCTGCGACCCCATTCCTTGGCGACGGCCTTGGCAAGATCCGGGATGACGGGCGGCACCGGCCGGCTTTCCGCAGCGAGCGCCAGGATCGCCGCGCCATCGCGCAGGATGGTGCCGTAGTCGGTGCGCGACAGGTTCACACGCGACACCATCGATTGCTGCGACATCTGCAGCGCGTCGACGAAGATGTTCTTCGAACGCTGGGCGTCGCCGTAGAGCGCCAGTGCGGCGGCGATATGCGCCTTGGCAAGCGGCGTCGGGAAATCATTGATCATCGTATCGGCGTAGTAACGCAGATCGCTGATCGCCGCCTTCTTGTTGCGGGCAAGCACATAGATGGCATAGGCGATCTGGTCGCCCTGGCCTTTGATGTCGGTGGTGTAGGAGAGGGTGTTCTGCAGGTTTTCGAGCGCCTGCACGAAGGCTTTCTCCGGCACGTCATATTTCATTTCGCGGGCCCGCGTCAGGAAATCGGTGACGTAGGAATCGAGCCAGACGTCGCCCGAATCCGGTCCCCAGAGGCCGAAGCTGCCGGCCGAAGCCTGGTAGGAGAGGACGCGGTAGACCGCGTCCTGCACGCGCTTGTGCACATCGTCGTCATTTTCAATGCCGGCCTGCTTGGCCACTTCGGCGAGATAGAGCAGCGGCAGCGCCCGGCTGGTGGTCTGCTCGGCGCAGCCGAGGGGATAGCGATCGAGCGTCATCAGCAGGGCGGGAATGTCGAAGGCGGCCGAACGGGTGACGTTGACGCTGATCGAGGCGCCGGGCAGCACGCTGTCGGCAAGCAGGTTCTTGTCGACGGTGAGCTTGGCGCCGGGTTTCAGCGCCAGTACCCTGCGTTCGGTGATCGGCAGGGATGACGGGCGCACGGGCACGTCGACGGTCTGGTCGAGCGAGAGGCCGGAGGCGTCGGAGAGGTTGATCGAGACGCTGCCGGCGCCCGGCTGTTTGCCGATGAGCGGCAGCGTCAGCTCGGATTTCGCCCCGGCTTCGAGACGAATCGTCTGGGCGGCGGAGGCCTGGTCGATGCCGACCGCGTCATTGCCGGTCAGCTGCAGCTTGTAGTCGCCGGCCGGTGCATCGGTGTTGGCGATGTCGAGGCGCAGATTGGCCTTGTCGCCGGGGGCGAGGAATTTCGGCAGGCTCGCGGTGACGACGATGGGATCGCGGATGATAACGTCCTTGACGCCGTGGCCGACACCGGTCTTCGACCATGCCACAGCCATCACTCGCGCCGTGCCGTTGAATTGCGGAATGTCGAAGGAGACATTGGCCTTGCCTTCGGCGTCGAGCTTCACCGGTCCGGAGAAGAAGGCGACGAGTTTCTGCGTCGGCGGGCTCGCCTGCAGCGCAATGGCGCCGCCGTCGCCGCCGGTTCTAAGCTTGCCGGTCGCACCCAGCGAGCCGTCGATCAGCCGGCCATAGAGGTCGCGGATTTCCAGGCCGAGTTGACGCTGGCCGAAATACCAATCCTCCGGGTTCGGCGGTTCATAGCGCGTCAGGTTGAGAATGCCGACATCGACGGCGGCAACCGTGACATAGGCATCTTCATTGGCGCCGGCGCCCGCCACCTGCAGGCCGATGTTGAGCGGTCCGCGCGGCAGCATTTTTTCCGGCGTGTCGAGCTTGACCTGCAGCGCCCGCTGCTCGGGATCGACCTTCAGCCATTTGATGCCGATCGAACGCATCGGCATGTGGCTGTCCTGGGCGTCGCCGGGGCGGAAGAGCGTCGCGGTCACATAGGCGCCGGCCCCCCAATCCGCGGTGACGGGGATGTCGACCTCGCCGCCGGTCTCGCCCATCGTCGCATTTTGCACCGCGACCAGTTTTTCGGTTCCGGCCATGACCATCAGCTCACCGCGATAGCGCGAGGTGACTTTCAGCTTGGCGGTGTCGCCGATCTTGTAGCTGTCCTTGTCGAGGGCGATTTCCAGCCCGTCCGGTGTTTCGGTCGAGGTCGAGGCCACGAACCAGCCGGCGTCGAATTCGACGCTGGAGGTCGGGCCGTCGGCATCCGGGCTTTCCACTTCGAGGCGATAGCGGCCCCATTTCACCGGCACGGAGATCTTGCCGCCGTCCGTCGTCGCGTCGACGCCGCCATTGGCGATCTGCTCGGCGGTATAGACCGGCTCGTATTTCCATGCCGTCCCCTCGCGATACCATTGGTACTCGCGGTTGAGGCTGTAGAATTTCCAGCGCAGGCCTTTGGCCTCCTGCTTCTGTCCGTCGGCATTGACGCCGATCACCGTGAAGTTGGCGATCGAATTCTCGGGCAGATCGCTGGAAAATTCCGGCTTGATGCCGATCGAAGCGCGCTCATTCTTCACCGGAAGGGTCAGCGAACGCTCGATGGCGCGGCCGCCAGCCTCCTGCATGCTGATATAGACGGTGGCGTTGAGCAGCTGCGTCGTTGCCGGCAGGTCGCCGACGGTCAGATCGGTCGAGGCTTCGCCGTTCTCGTCGAGTTCCGGCAGGCCGTCGATCGGCAGGCGCGAATCCTCGCTCGCCTCCTCGTCGGCAAGCCCGAAGAGGAAGCCCTTGTAGGCGGCGCTCTCGCGGGTCGGCTTGACGACGACATTGCCTTCAAGCGTCAGGCCGGCGGCCGGGGCGCCATAGAGATATTTGCCGGAAATATTGATCGTCGCCGGCGTATCCGGGCCGATTTCCTGAGCCTCGGTCTTGATTTCCATGTCGGTGCGATCCGGCACGAAATCGTCGACCAGGAAACTCTTGCTGGCGATCGCGCTGCCCTTGGGATCGGTATAGATGTTCATCGTCCAGGTGCCGCGCATGGCATTTTCCTGGGTCGGGAAATCGATGCTGTAACCACCGAGATTGCTGGTCTGGCTGACGATCCGCCGGTCTTCGACCCCGTCGGGTCGGCTGAAGATGAAGGTGAGCGGCAGGTTCTCGATGGCGTTGCCGTCGGTGTCGCGGGCCAGCGCCTGCGCATGCACCGTCTCGCCGGCGCGGTAGATGCCGCGTTCGGTGAAGGTCAGGACGTCGATCGCGCCGGGTGCGGCGCGGCCGGTGACGCCGCGGTCGGAGAGGTCGAAGCCGGCCCGCGTCATGTCGAGGAAGACGTAGTCCGAGGTGCCGTTCTTGGCGGTTATGACGGCGGGCGTCAGCGCCGCCGTGCCGCGGATCAGGCCGGCGGTGAAGGTGGCGCGGCCGTTTTCGTCTGTGGTCGCGGTGCCGAGCACTTCGTTGTTCTTGGCGAGCAGCTGCAGCTCGACGCCCGATATCGGCTTTGCCGATGCGAGCGAACGGGTAAAGACATTGAGCCCGTCGGTACCGGCATAGGTGGTGATGCCGATATCGGAAACAAGGAACCACTGCGTCGCCTGTGAATCCCACTCCTGCGTCGGTCCGTTCGGGCCGGTTGCCGTCATGACGTAGATACCGGGCTTGCGCTCGGGCAGCGCCTCGTCGACCGGGAAGCTGGTGACGATATCCTTGTTGAGCTCGTTGGCGATGTCGATCGAACCCTGCCAGACGAGTTCGCCGTTCTGATCCTGGATGTTCTGGGCGCTGTAGCCGTCGAGCTGGCTCAGGAACTGCGAATTGGTCAGCAGCGGCGCGATGGCGCGATCGCCGATGCGGTAGAGCTTGAGGTTGGCCGAGGCCAGGTTGACCGAGACGATCGGAATGCCGCGGCGTGCCGTCGAGGGCAGCACGAAGCTGTCGCCGGTGAAGCGCACCATCTGGCTGCGGTCCTTGATATAGACGTCGATGCTGACCGGTGCTTCGAGCGCCTCATCGACGGATGACGGCAAGCCGGTGCGGAAGGCGATCTTGTAGGTCTCGCCATGGGTCAGCCCCTCGACGCAAATCTGCTTGTCCTTGGTTTCGAGCGCCTTGGGGGCGGCGCCGTTCAGCGTCACGAAGGGCGTGTAGTCGGTGGTCTTGACGAGTGCCTCGGAGAAGGTGACGCAGGCCCGCGGCGTGGCGCTGTCGGCATCGACCGTGTGTTCGGTGATGCGGAATCCTTGCGTCGATTTCAGCTGCAGATAGGCCGCCTGCACATCGTCGGAGGCAACCAGCGCCAGGCTCGCCTTGTAGGCGTCGAGCGCCGGGCGGTAATTGGCGTTTCGGTCCAGGGCGTCGGCGAGGACGGCGAGCGCTTCGGCGCGCTTGGGTTTGGTGCGCGTCAGCTCGTAGCCGTTCAGCGCGTCGAGCACGGCCTGGCCGCTCGTACCGCTCTCGGCGGTGCCGAGCGAAGCTGCGGCGCGGGCGGTTTCGAGCCAAAGATCGGCGTCGTCAGGAGTGATCGACAGCGCGCCATGGAAGGACTTGAGCGCGTCGGCCAGATTGTTGGCGGTGAGGTCGAGACGGGCATTGGCGGTCAGGCTGTCAGCGCCTTGGCCCTGCTGGTCGTCGGTCAGCTCGAGATTGTCCTTGAAGTCGTGGGCCTGCTGGATCAGGTCGTTGGTCAGGAAGGTCAGGCGCGGCGCGGCGCCGAGGTCCGGCTCCTTCTGGGCGGCGGTTTCGACGATCTTGCCGGCGATGGCGCCGGGGAAGGCGTTCATCGTCTTGAAATCGGATTTCAGGAAACACCATTTCACCTTGGGATTGTAGGTGAAGGCCTTGCAGCTCTTATCGCCGATGCAGGAGGTCTTGCACTGATCGAGCGAGACGTTCTGCTCGGTGCGAAGATCGAAGCCGAAGAAATCGGCGTCCTTGATCGTCTGGATGTCGCGCTTGGTGTCCGCAGCGGCTGCGGGAAAACTGACGGCGATCATGGAAAATGCGATTGTCGCGAAAGCGAAGAACGAGCGCACGGACATAAGGTTCCCCCCGGAAATGCAGGCTCTAACCGGCGGCACTCTCCTCACTCCTCACGGGATTGTCAACTCAGGTTGTAGGCTGTTTCAACTTCACACAGGCGCTTTCGTCTGGCTGTCACATCGGCGTGAGTGATCGCCTTGTGATTTGCGGCCTCTCAAGGAATAGGCAAGGATTTGGACCATCGCAGGGAGTAGCACCATGTCCCTGTCTTATCGCCGCCGGAGCCTTGCCGCGCTCCTGGCCGCCACGATTTTCTCAATCGCTGCGGGTGTTGCAAGCGCGGCCGAAGACGCTGTCGTCATCCCGCCGCCCGATGTCGACGAGGCAGCCGGACCGGGCACCGAGACCGCCATTTTCGCCGGTGGCTGTTTCTGGGGTGTCCAGGGCGTTTTCCAGCACGTCAAAGGCGTCAAGAGCGCCGTCTCCGGTTATGCCGGCGGCAAGGCCGGAACGGCACAGTATGAAACCGTCAGCACCGGCTCGACAGGTCACGCCGAATCCGTCGAGGTAACGTTCGATCCGAGCAAGGTCAGCTACGGCAAGCTGCTGCAGATCTTCTTCTCGGTGGCGCACAACCCGACGCAGCTGAATTTCCAGGGGCCGGATCAGGGAACGCAGTACCGCTCTGCGCTGTTCGTCGCCGGTCCCGAGCAGCGCAAGGTCGCCGAGCGCTATATCGGTCAGCTCGATAAGGCCCATGTCTTCGCCCAGCCGATCGTCACCAAAGTATCCGAAGCCACCGGCTTTTATCCGGCCGAAGCCTATCATCAGGATTTCCTGACGCTCAATCCGACCTATCCCTATATCGTCTACAATGACCTCCCGAAAATCGAGAACTTGAAGTCGCTGTTTCCGGCCGACTACCGCAGCCAACCGGTGCTCGTGAAGGCCAAGGGCTGATTGACACGACCGCTTATAGCCCAGCGTTGGCCGGAGCGGCGGCCGCGGATTTCCAACTGCGCATTGGCGGCCCAGCGATTCAAAGTGAATCGCCGCCGTCCCGTGCGGCAATGGATGCGAACGGTGCGGTTGAGAAAGGGAAACTGTAGGGTTCAGCGCCGTTACGGCCGCTCTGGCGCCGACGGCATAAGGAACCGTCGTCCCCACTTTGCGACCAATAACGTGATCATGATCGGCGGGTTGCTAATTCCCTATCCGTGAGGGCATTGAGCAGGAAATCAGGTCACATTCCAACGAACTCCCGGTTGTCGGTGCCTCGTCGGCGCTCCCATCCCCCTGGGGACAGTCATCGTGAACCCGTATAATACAGTAACATACTCCACAACCCCGCCAACGTCTCCCTACATCAGAGAAGCAAACGTGTCTGTGTCGTGGCCTTGGGAGTGAAACGTGGACGAAGACGTGGCCGCTGCTACGCGGCAGTTTCGGGCACATGGACTTTTCGGAAGCAAAACCCGAGTTCGCGAGGTGGGAGGCCTCGATAGATCCGACGCGTGGTGAGCGCCGTAGGATGTACGAAGAGTTGGTCGCGGCACTGGCAAAAGAAATCGAAGACGCTCTCGACGACGGCGCATTTCACTCTTTTTCTCTTAGGTGGTAGCAATGGAGCAATCAGTTCATCCAGCGGCAATCGAGCACCTGCCGATTTTCATCACTCCGCCCGGACAGACGGACTACCTTTTCGTTGTCGTCGTTGTCTTTCTGCTGGTGGCCGTGCTCGCAGTTGGAAATCTGTACTTCCAATTGCACGCCCTTCCCGAACGCAGAGCCCACCGTACGAACAAGGTGCAGATGGAGATCGTGGCCGTCCTGGCGCTCATCTCACTGTTCACCCACAACCATCTTTTCTGGATTGCCGGGCTGCTTTTGGCCTTCATTCAGATTCCCGACTTCTCCACGCCGCTTTACTCAATCGCCCAGTCCCTCGGCAAACTCTCCGGCCGCCAGGCTGAAACGACAGGCGATCCTGCTCTGATAGTGGAAGATACTGGGGAAGCAGAGCCAATACCGTCACCGTCCAAGACCAGCGTACACGGAGAGGATATCTGAATGTTTGAGTTGCTTCTCTGCTCCATACTGACGATCCTCCCCGACTATCTGTTCCGGCGCTACGGTCAGGGAAAGCGGATCGGCCGCGACATCACGCTTTATACGGTGTGGTACGAACTCCGGTGGGGTATCACCGCCTGCCTTCTTCTGACCGTTTCGCTGATCACGATGATTTTCTACTTCCATCCGTCAGCCCGGACTGCCACCGCGATATTCCGAACCGTCACGATCATGCCGGAGGCAACCGGACGTGTAGAGGAAGTTTTCATCGGGCTGAACCAGAAGGTCGAGGCCGGATCGCCACTGTTCAGGCTCGATAATTCCGAACAGCAGGCAGCGCTGGAGACGGCCCGTCGGCGCGTCGCAGAAGTCGAGGCTGGAATAAAGGTGACCCAGACCGAGCTTATAGGGGTCGATGGCCAGATCAAAGAGGCGCAAGGTGCCTACCAGACGGCGGTCGACGAATACGAGATGAAGGCGCAGCTCCTGACGAACAACGCTGTCGCCAGGCGCGAGGTCGAACGCCTGGCAACGACGATCGACGGCCGCAAGGGAGCGCTGGATGCGACGGTCGCGAAAAAGCTGACCCTGGAGACACAGATCGCCGTGCAGTTGCCGGCTCAAAGAGCAAGCGCCGAAGCGGCCCTGGCGCAGGCGCAGGTCGAACTCGACAAGACCATCGTAAGGGCCGGCGTCGCGGGTACTGTGCAACAGTTTACGCTGCGTCGCGGGGACGTCGTCAATGCAATGTTGCGTCCTGCCGGGATCCTTGTGCCAGAAGGCGCTGGACAAAGCACGCTGATCGCCGGCTTCGGCCAGATCGAAGCGCAGGTTATGAAAAAGGGGATGATCGCCGAAGCAACCTGCATCGGAAAGCCGTTTACGATCATTCCGATGGTCGTGACCGACGTGCAGGAAGTTATCGCGGCCGGACAATTGCGCGCGACGGATCAACTCATCGACGTTCAGCAGACGGCGCAGCCTGGCACCCTGACGGTCTTTCTGCAGCCACTTTATCCGGGAGGGCTCGATGGCGTGCCGCCTGGAAGCAGTTGCATCGCCAACGCCTATACCAACAATCACGACGCGCTCGCCGATCCAAACATTGGTACGGTTAGGTGGTTTGCCCTGCATATGGTCGACGCCGTTGGACTTGTACATGCGATGATTCTGCGAATTCAAGCGCTGCTCCTGCCGGTTCAGACGCTCGTTCTGTCGGGTCATTGAACGCAGACCAATACGGGGATCGTTTCATCGACGACTTCAAGAAGAGACTTGGTGTGGGCGACTCGTCGGGCAGACGGATCACTGTCGTCCGTTCGGTTGTCAATCCAAAAACGTCGGCGGCGTCCTGCGCAAAGCCAACAAGAGGAACGAACGAAAGGATGGCCACAAGAAGGAAAACCGGAACGGGAAGTGCATGTGCGGACTGGCGTTGAGGGAGGCGGACCGACATGCGCCGAAAAACTTGCTCGGCGGCCATGCAATTACGTGTATTAGAACACCACAGCGCGCATTCTTCGAAACAACATGACCCCTTCTCCGCAGGAGACTGGAGGTTCGAAATACGCCCCGAGGGCTTAAGACTACCAAAGAATTGGTATCCACCCGGCAATGCGCTTCAGATTCTGACCCCACATGGGAGAAATAATTATATCGTCCTTGTCACGCTCCCATCGAGCCGGCTGGCGTGAGATTGAGCACGATTCAGTTTTTCCCCAGCCAATTTAAGAATTTATCAACGTTAACAATACTTTAATTCCAACGAATCACGTTCCGCCGCGGAACATATTGTGGAATTGCCCGTTACCACCGTGAGTTTCGCGCGGGATAGGCTCCCGCAGCGGATCCCTCTTTAGAAGTATGGGCGTAACAAGGGGACGTATCATGGCCACCAATGTCGTGCGGCACTGGCAACGAGATGATCTCATGAAGCAGAGAGTATTGATCGTCGAAGATGAATTCCTGATCGCCCTGGATCTCGGGGCGACCGTCGAAGGCATGGGGATGCAGGTGGCGGGACTTGCGAGCGATCGCGAGCAGGCGCTGCGGCTGGCGCCGCTTGCCGATATCGCCTTCGTCGACGTCAATCTCGCCGACGGCCCGACCGGGCCGGAGATCGGCCGGCGGCTGGCGCAAGAGCACGGCATTGCAGTGGTCTTCATGACCGGCAATCCGGAAGTTATCGCCGATGGCGTCAAAGGCGCGGTCGGCGTTGTGCAGAAGCCGGTCATGCCTTCTGTCGTTCAGCAGCTGGTGAATTATCTTGCCGCACGCCGCGTCGGCATGTTCGCGGTCGTGCCCTCGCAAATGACGGTCTTTGCCTGATCAGGAGGCTGACCGAGACCCGGTCAGCCGGCTATGGCTGCAAGCTCCGGCGGCCGGCCGGCAACATCCGCGGGCCTGCCATAGGCCTTGAGAAACGTACGGACGGCATTGCGTGCCGCCCCTTCCAGTTCTTCATCGCTGGGTGTTTCGCCGAAAAGCGTCATCATCTGCAGGTCGGCATTGCCGAGCGCCACGAACTGCCGGGCGGCGACGTCGAAATCGTCGATGACGAGCGCGCCCTTATGAGCGAGCCGTGCGAGAAGCGCGGAGAGGGCAGTGGTCAGCTTGCCTGGGCCCTGCTGGCGCCAGCTTTCGAACAGGTGCGGATAGCGCTCACCTTCCGTCTGCACCAGCTTGCGCAGGAATTTTCCGTCGTGATTGCAGATGCAGTTCTTGTTGAGGCGTACGGCAAAGGCGGTGAGCCCGTCCTCCAGATTGTCGGCCTTTTCAGGGAAGCTCGACAGCACGGAGAATAGCATGGCGTTGGCGCGGGTCATGACGTCCTCGACGACGGCGACGAACAGCGTCTCTTTTTCACGGTAGTGATTGTAGATCGTCTGGCGGGAGACGCAGGCGACGGCGGCGATCTCGTCAATGCTGGCGCCGGCAAAACCCTGGCGGCAGAAGACGTCGGCGGCGGCATCGAGGATCGACATGCGCTTGGCGCATTGCCCGCGCTGCGTATGCCCACCCATCCGGATTGCCGGTGTCATGCGATCTTTCATGACAAAGAAGATAAGGCGTCTTGACGTTTTAGACAATGGCGTCTAATTTTACATCCGTGTCCAAATTTATTGACGCGTCTGTTTCAACAGAAGATATGAGCTACCGCCTCCGTCTTCGCGAGAACGATCATCATTGAACCCCTTAAGAGCACTGCGGCGGAGCGACGGTCCGGCGCCTTCGCCGCGCTTTACGAAAGATCACCCTTATGACGGCTTCCTTCTTTCGCATGGCCCTCATTCTCGGCCTTCTCTCGGCCATCGGGCCTTTCGCCATCGACATGTATCTTCCCGCGCTGCCCTCCATCGGCCAGGACCTGCATGCCGATAACAACGTCACCCAGCTGACACTTCTCGCTTTCTTCATCTCCTTTGCGCTTGCTCAGCTCGTCTACGGGCCGCTGTCGGATATGTGGGGCCGCAAGCTGCCGCTCTATCTCGGCATCGGCGTCTTCGCCGTGGCCTCGATCGGCTGCGCGCTCTCGACCGACATCGAAACGCTGATCGCCTTCCGCTTCATCCAGGGCATCGGCGGCGCTGCCGGCATGGTCATTCCCCGCGCCATCGTCCGCGACATGCATACCGGCGTGCAGGCCGCGCGGCTGATGTCGCTGCTGATGCTGGTCTTTTCGATTTCGCCGATCCTGGCGCCGCTGACCGGCAGTGCCGTCATCGAATTCTACGGCTGGCGCGGCGTGTTCTGGGCGGTGACGATTGCCGCCTTCATCGGCCTTGTCTTGCTCGCCACCCAGCTTGAGGAAACCCGGCCGGCCAAGGAGCGCAGCGGCAGCGGCCTCAAGAGCGCCATGACGGCCTACCGGCTGCTGCTTTCCGATCGCAATTTTCTGACGCTGACCTTCATCGGTGGCCTCGGCATTTCGAGCTTCCTCGTCTATCTCGCCAACTCGCCCTTCGTGCTGATCCAGCACTACGGGCTGACGCCGACGCAATACAGCTTCGCCTTCTCGATCAACGCCGTCTCCTTCTTTGCGGTGTCGCAGGCGACCGGCTGGCTCGGCGAGCGTTTCGGCCTGGTGCGCGTCATGCGGATCGCGGTCAGCGCCTTCGCGCTTGCCATGGTCGTCATGGCCGTGGTGATGGCGGCGGGCTTCAACCAGCTGCCGGTCATGGCGAGCTTCCTGTTCATCGGCTACGGCTTTCTCGGCCTCGTCATTCCGACGAGCGCCGTGCTCGCCCTCGAGGATCACGGGGCCATCGCCGGCACTGCCTCGTCGCTGATGGGCACGCTGCATTTCGTCATCTCCGCCGTTGCCATGGTGATATCGAGCCTGTTCTTCGACGGCACCGCCGTTCCGATGGCCGCCGGCATCGCCGTCTGCGCCTTCGCAGCCTTCGTGCTGACCCAGGCAACGATCGGCCGCCGTGCCGCGGTTGCCGCCGCCGAATGATCAGGACAGGCCGCATCCGGGTTTCGGGTGCGGCCACCAATCAGGGTTGCGGCATCGGAGAAAATACCTCGCGCAATTGAATATTGACGGGCGGCGCTATCTACGTTCCGACGTAGCAATGTCATTCCGGAGAATACGCAATGGTCGATGAGAAGCGGCTGATCTCGAAAATCACCTGGAAGCTGATGCCGTTTCTCGGCATCCTTTATCTCATCGCCTATATCGACCGGCAGAATGTCAGCTTCGCCAAGCTGCAGATGGTCGATGCGCTGGGCATGAGCGAATATGCCTACGGCCTCGGCGCTTCGCTGTTCTTCATCGGTTATTTTCTTTTCGAGGTGCCGAGCAACCTCTTCCTCGACCGGCTCGGCGCTCGCGTCTGGTTCGCCCGCATCCTGGTCTCCTGGGGCATCGTCACCGTGGCGCTCGCCTTCACGCAGAACGCGACGATGTTTTATATCCTGCGCTTCCTGCTCGGCGTGTGCGAAGCCGGCTTCTTTCCGGGCGTGCTCTATCTGCTGACGCTGTGGTTTCCTTCGGTGTATCGCGGCAGGATGGTCGGGTTGTTCATGATCTTCAGCGCCATCGCCAATGCCGTCGGCGCACCGCTCGGCGGCGTGCTGCTCGATCTCGACGGTCTCTACGGCTTTGCCGGCTGGGAGTGGGTGTTCCTGGCGACCGGTATTCCCGCTATCATCGCCGGCATCGTCACCTTCTTCTATCTTCCCGGCCGGCCGGAAAATGCGAGCTTCCTGACCGGTGAGGAAAAGGACTGGCTCGAACGCCGGCTCGCCGCGGAAAATGCCGGCATGGGCGAACATGCCGGAAACGGCTTCAAGGCGCTGATCGACCCGCGCGTCCTGCTGATGGCGCTTTGCTATATCGCCTTTCCGCTGTCGGCCTACGGGTTGAGCTATTGGCTGCCGACCATCGTCAAGGCCTTTGGTGTCAGCAACACGGTCAACGGTTTCCTCAACATCATTCCCTGGCTGCTGGTGGCGGTGGCGCTCTATGCCGTGCCGGCCATGGCCGACAAGGCGCAATCGAAGACGCCCTATATCGTCATTCCCGCCTTCATCGGCGCCGCCTGCCTGCTGCTCTCGGCGCTGATCCCGAACCACGCCCTGCAGTTCGCCTTCCTCTGCGTGGCCGCCGCCGGGATCTTCGCGCCGCAGCCGGTGTTCTGGAGCCTGCCCTCGCGCTTCCTGAAAGGTGCGGGGGCCGCCGCTGGCCTTGCCGCCATCAATTCGGTCGGCAATCTCGGCGGTTTCGTCGCCCAGAACGTCGTGCCCTGGATCAAGGATCAGAGCGGCAGCACGATCGCGCCGATGTTCTTCCTGGCCGCCTGCCTTGCCGCCGGCGCCCTCCTGGTCTTCTTCGTCACGCGTCAGCTGTCCAGCCGGGAGCCTCCGGCGGCGCCGAGCCGGGTCTGAGGGGCGTCAGCGCGAAAGCGTGAAAGCATCGCTTTCCCCGGGAACGAGTTCCAGCGGCCAGATCCGGTTGCGGGCGCCCTGCGGATAGTGCTCGGCATAGGCCGGCATGCTGGCGAGCAGCGTTTCGCCGAGCTGGGCGCCGAGATCGCGCAGCGACATGCGGAAGGAGGTCAGCGACGGCTGCAGGAAATGCGTGCGCGGCTCCTCGCGGAAACCGACGACGGCAAGGTCGCGGCCGGGCACGATGCCGGCCTCGGCAAGCCGGCGGTAAAGCCCGATCGCCATCAGCTCGTGGATCAGAATGATCGCCGTCGGCCGATCTTCGATCATCAGCAGTTCGTGGCCTGCCTGATAGCCGCCCTGTTCGCTCGACTTCACGCGGATGACGAGGGCGGGGTCGAAGGCGATACCGTAGCGTTTCAGCGCCTGACGATAACTGTCGAGGAAGATGTAGCCGAGGTTGATGTCGGAGGAGGGGGCTGCCACCGCGATCCGTCGATGGCCTTTTGCGACTAGCCGGTCGACGCCGCGGGCCGCCACACCCTCGAAATCGAGATCCATCCAGGTATAGCTGCCGCCGGACGCGCTGCGGCCGAGCGCCACGAAGGGAATGCGGGCCTTTTCCAGGAGCTCGATGCGCCGGTCGGTGCGCCGCGTCGCCGAGATGATCATTGCGTCGACGAGCCGGCGCGCCACCATGCGCTTCAGATATTCGTGCGGATCCTCGTCATCGGGGCAGGGCAGCATGACCAGATCGAGCTTGTGGCGGGAAAAGACGCTCTGCAGCCCGTCGGTGACGCCGAGGAAGAAGTCGTCACTGTTTTCGACCGTCTCGCGGCTGACTTCGAGCATCAGCCCGATGACGTTGGTCATGCCCTGGCGAAGGCTGCGGCCCGATTGGTTGGCGACATAACCGAGTTCTTCGGCAGCAGCGAGCACGCGCCGGCGCGTTTCGTCATTGACGTCGGGCTTGCCGTTCAGCGCACGCGACACGGTACCGATCGAAATATCGAGATGCTCGGCGAGCTGGCGGATTCCCTTCATCTCTGGCGATCTTCCTCCCATGCAGCGCCTAGAACGGGATGATTTTAGGCCCGGTTGGCCTAAAATCTGAATCCTGTTCTACATTTAAAGAATTAGAGCATGATGTCGCCCGAAAACCGCTCACACTTTTCGGCATCATGCTCTAGCGTCATGACCCTTCTTGCCACAGGATGACCTCGGCGAAAAGCCATGAGGGAAGAGCTTACGGTTGGAAGCTTCGGCGGATGACCAGTTCGGGAATGACGCACTCGTAAGCCGGCGGCGAGTCCGGATTTTCCAGCCGCCGCTCCATCAGCGCGACGGCGCGTTGCGCCATGATCAGCGGGTCCTGGCGGAAGGTGGTCAGCTGATAGCTCAGCCAGGCGGATTCTGGTACGTCGTCGAAACCGATGACGGCGACTTCCTCGGGAATGCGCAATCCTGCTTCCAGGCGCACCACATCCATCAACCCGAAGGCGATCTGGTCGTTGGCGCAGAAGACGGCGTCGGGCTTGATTGTCTGCGAAAACAACGCCCGCCCGGCGGTGACGCCGCCGTCATAATCAGAATCGCCGCCGCGGGCGACGGTGACGGATGCGCCAAGCGTCTCTGCCGTCGCCAGGAAGGCGTTTTCACGCTCGACGATGGCAGGCGTTCCGGAGTTGGAGCCAATGACCGCCAGCCGCCTCCGGCCACTGTCGTAAAAGGCGGTCGCAGCCTTCCGTGAGGCTTCGGTGTTGCCGGCGCGTACATGGTCGGCGTCGGGCTCCGACCGGCCGATGACGACGAGCGGCTGGCCGTTTCGCTGGGCGAGTTCGAGGAAACTTGCCGGCGGCGAGCCGGAGAGGATGATCATCGCCTCGGCGCGGTGACCGATCAGCATCTTCTGGGCGGCAAGCAGCTCCTCTTCCGTCTGGCCGGTGTTGACGAGGATCGGAATGCTGCCGCGGCGGATCAGCGATTTAGCAAGGGCTGCGGCCAGATGCGCGCGAAAACCGACTTCCGGCCGCGTCGCGACGATGCCGACCAGGCGGCTCTGATTGGCAAGTACGCCGCGCGCCAGATCATTGACGTGATAGCCGAGCTCTTCCGCCGCCCGCAGCACCTTTTCCCGCGTTGCCGGCGCAACGCTTGCGCCCGGCGTGAAGGTACGCGACACGGCGGAGCGCGAAACGCCCGCCCGTTGCGCTACCTGCTCGGCGCTGACAAAACGCATGCGCTCTTTTTTTGGCACTTTGCCGTCGTTCGCGGGACCATCATTCATTGGCTCTCAGCTATTGCTCGTCTCTGACAGTTGCATGACAGGCGGTGCGGCGGGCGGAATTTTTGCAGAGAAAAGCCGAGGCTGTGGAAGGCAGCCCCGGCTGAGGGTCGAGCGGTGATGACGAGTTCAACACCGCTTCAGACTTCAGATCTACTCACAGACCCGCACGGTTTCGGCGTGGTAGCCGCCATCATAGCGGTTGCGAACATCGCGGTCTTCATACCAGCACCTCGGCTGGGGCTCGACATAGCGGGGGCTCTCTACGTAACGTGGGCCTTCATCGACGTAGCGAGGGCCACCATTCGCGATTGCGCCGCCGATCAGGCCGCCGACCACTCCTGCGGCGACGCCGCCGGCGATGATGCGGCCGGTATTATCGTGATGGTGGTGGTCACGCGCGGCAGCGGGCTGAATAGCCGATCCAACAAGGGCCGTCGCGATCAACAGGCTGCTAATAATTCTCTTCATAACGCTCTCCTCAGTGGGCACTCGCCCCGGATAAAAGGAAAATGCGGCAGCAAGGCGTTTGTTCGTTCAAACTTTGCGACAGTCGGTAACGCACGTCAGGTTGCCGATTGCGTCGCCGTCGTCTCCTCCAAGACATCTTCGGGAATATCGTCGAAAGAGGCGTAATTGAGGTTGTAGAGCCTGGAGTATAGCTTGTTGTTTTTCATCAGCTGGCGATGGTCGCCGCTCTCGATGATTTCGCCGTTCTGCAGCACGATGATGCGGTCGGCCTCGCGGATCGTCGCCAGGCGATGGGCGATGACGAGGCCGGTGCGGTTTTCGAGCAGCTTCACCAGCGCCTTCTGGATCAGCATCTCGGTATAGCTGTCGATATTGGCCGTTGCCTCGTCGAGCACCAGGATCTTGGCATCCGCCACCAGCGCGCGGGCAAAACTCAAAAGCTGGCGCTGGCCGAGCGAAAGATTGCCGCCGCGTTCGCCGAGAACGCTGTCGTAACCATCGGGCAGGCGCATGATGAATTCATGGGCGCCGACCGCCTTGGCCGCCTCAATCACCTGTTCGCGCGTCGCCTCAAGCTTGTGGTAGCGGATGTTTTCGAAGACGGTGCCGGTGAACAGAAAGGGTTCCTGCAGCACCATGGCGATCTGCGCTCCGAGCGAATCCTGCGTCAGATCACGCACATCGTGGCCGCCGACCAGCACCTGGCCCTGCTGCACGTCGTAGAAGCGGTGGATCAGCGACATGCAGCTCGATTTGCCGGAGCCCGTCGGCCCGACCAGCGCCACCGTCTCGCCGGGATTGACCTTGAAGCTCACATGTTTCAGCACCGGATGTTTCGGATTGTAGCCGAAGACGACATCCTTGAATTCCACCGAGCCGTCCATGTCACGCGACAGGGTCTTTGCGCCGGGCGCGTCCTTGATATCGACGGGCACATCGAGCACCTCGGTCAGCCGCTGGCCGGAGGCCATGGCGCGCTGCATCACCGAATATTGCAGGGTCAGCGAACGGATCGGGTCGAAGAAGCGCTGGATATAGAACAGGAAGGCGACAAGCACGCCGACATCGAGCGCTTGGTTGAGAACGCGGGCGCCGCCGACGACGATGACGAGCGCCATCGCCACGCCGGTCAGGCTGTCGACGATCGGCACCATCACCTGGGCATAACGCGCCGCCGTCAGATGCGTCCTGAGGTTCGCATGCGCCTTGTCGTCGTAAAGCGTGAAGTTGACGCCCTGCCGGTCCATGCTCTGGACGGCGCGCACTCCGTGGATGGCTTCGGCAAGCGCGCCATTGGCCACCGAATTGGTCTCGTGCGCGGCCATAAAGGACTTGCGGGCGAGCGGCAGCCAGAACAGCCGGACGATGAACAGCACCGGCAGCACCGAGAGCGTCAGCAGCCCCAGCTTGAAATCGAGATAGAGCATCACGAAGACGATGCCGAAGAGCAGCACGATGTCGCCGACCGAGAGAACCGAGGTTTCGAGGAATTCCTGCATCGAGTTGACGTCGCCCTGCAGGCGCGACATCAGCCGGCCCACCTCGGTCTTGTCCATGAAGGACAGCGAGACGCGCTGGAGATGCGAAAACATCGCCCTGCGTATATCGAAGAGCACGTCTTCCGCGACGCCGCCGACCAGCGTTTCCTGCGCGTAGCTTGCCGCATAATTGATTGATATGGCGACGGCGAAGGCGGCGATCGACCAGATCAGCGCCGAAGGGCTGCCGCCCGGCGACATGCCGTGATCGATGGCGTAACGGATGATCAGCGGGATCAGCAACTGCATCATCGTGAAGGTCAGGACGGCGACGACCGACCAGGCGACCTGGCGGCGATAGGGGTGAACAAAAGCCCAGATGCGCCTGACGATATTGCCGTCGAAGGCCTTGCCGAACATCTCCTCCTCGACGCGATGCGAACCGACGACTGCCCGCGGCGGGCGACGTCCATCCTCGCGAACGTCGGGACGCTCGGTTTCCAGTTCCTCGGCCATCTCATTCCTCCTGCGGCCATGACGTCGGTGGCCTGCATCTCATTGCTTTTCCTCTTCTCCCCAGCGGGGAGAAGGTGCCCGGAGGGCGGATGAGGGGGCCGCACGGCGCGCGCCCTTATTTGCCCTTCGCTTCCGCTCGGCGCACTCGTCGCTATCGCTCCTCGCCCCTCATCGCCTCGCTTTGCTCGGCACTTTTCCCCGATGGGGAGAAGAGGGGAGTCACGCGCTCAACACCTCATCGCCCGGCCGCACCTGCAGGTCGTAGAGCGCCTTGTAGCGTCCGCCAAGCGCCAGCAGCGCCGCATGCGTTCCGCGTTCGACGATCCGGCCGTCTTCGACGAACAGGATCTGATCGGCATGCATCAGCGAGCTCAGGCGATGGGCGACGATGATCGTCACCCGGTCGGCGGCATAGCGGCGCATGGCGCTGCGGATGCGCTGTTCGGTGGCCGCGTCGATCGCCGCCGTCGAATCGTCGAACACCATTACCGCCGGCTTCAGCATCAGCGCGCGGGCGATCGAAAGACGCTGCCTCTGGCCGCCGGACAGCGAAACGCCGCGCTCGCCGACGACGGTGTCGTAGCCGATGGGCAGGCCGAGCACGTAATTGTGCAACTGGGCGCTTTCGCTGGCGCGTTCGATGCGGCCTTCCTTCGCCCAGGGGTCGCCATAGGCGATATTGTTTTCGATCGTCGTGGTGAAGAGGAAGGAATCCTGCTGGACGACGGCAACCGCCCGGCGCAGCGATTGCAGCTTCGCCTTGCGGATATCCTGGCCGTCAATGGTGATCTTGCCGCCGCTAACGTCGTAGAAGCGCGGGATCAGATGGGCGATGGTCGACTTGCCGCTGCCCGGAGGCCCGACGATGCCGATCGTCTGGCCGCGCCTGGCTTCGAAGGAGACATCGTGGAGCACGGTGCGCTTTTCCGAACCGGGATAGGCGAAGCTGACATTCTCGAAGCGCAGCACGCCGTCGGTCACCGCCAAATCCCTGGCATCCGGCGCATCCTTGATCGCGATGTCGAGGTCGAGCAGGTTGAAGAGGCGTGTGCCGCAGGTGGAAGCGCGGGCGAAAGCATTGACCATCAGGCCGAGCTGACGCACCGGCATCTGCAAAATGGTCATGAAGGTCAGAAAGGAGGCAAGCGTGCCGACGGTGATCTCGCCCGACATCACCTTGCCGCCGCCGACGAAGAGCACCAGGCCCATCGCCGCGAAAAAGGAAAAGGTCATGGCGCTGGTATTGGTTACACGGATGCCGACGCGCTGATGGGCGAGCGCCAGCGCGTTTTTCGACGCCGCCTCGAATTTCGACATTTCGTGGTCCTGCGCGGCAAAGGCTCGCACGACGCGGATGCCGCCGAGGTTTTCTTCCATGATGCGGGTCAGCACCGACAACCGCTCCTGCAGGTCGAGCCAGGTGGCGCGCAGCCTGAGCTGCGTCACCGAGGAGCGCCAGCCGACAAAGGGCACGAAGGAGAGCGCCAGCAGGCCGAGCACTATATCGGTCGACAGCAGCATATAGGCGCCGATGCCGATCAGGATCGACAGCAGGATCATCCGGACGAGCGCCGTGGAAAAATACATGCGCACACCTTCGAGATCGAGCAGGCCGATGGTGATCAGGTCGCCGGAATGCACGGTGTCGTGGAAGCTGAAGGATAGCCGCTGGATCTTTTCGTAACAGGCCAGCCGCAATTCGTAGCCGATGTGATGGCCGACGGCCTCGCTGTAATAGTTCTGGATCATGGTGAAGAGGCCGCGCAGCACGCTGGCGCCGAGCAGGAGCAGCGCCGTGGTCAAAAGCGCGTCCTGCGCCACCTGGCCGGCCGCGCCGCCGCTCATCGCCATCTGCGTGTGGTCGACCGCCTGGCCGAGAAGGCGGGGGATCATCAGCTGGAAGGTGGAGGCAACAAGCGTGGCGCCGATCGCAAAGCCCGATTGCCAGGGGTGACGGAAGGCCATCATGGTGATGCGCACCAATGTGAAGAGGCCTCGGCCCCAGCCTGCCGCAGTTGCAAGCGCCATCGAAGCCGAAGGCTTCGTCGCGCGTATTAACGCATCGCTGCTCACGGTATTTTTTCCAATAGATGTGTGATCGGACGCTGGCCCGAAAAGACGGCAAATCCATGAAAGGATTGATAGCACCTTCACTTTTGCCGATTCCATTTGGGGGTTCAAGTAAAGAATTCACCAACTGGTTATTTTTACGTGAGGTCCCCTCGCATCCCGAAGGGAACAATCGGCGCGCGGGTGGGTTGCGGCAGACAACCCCGTCAGGCAATCATTTCCGGAGAGAGATCATGCCGCTGAAAGCCCTCGCTCTCAATGCAACTTTGAAATCCAGCGATGCCAAGGAGCCGTCTTCGACCGACCGGATGATCGGCCTCATCGACAAGGCGCTGTGGGCCTATGACGTCAAGACGGAGGTGCTGCGGCTTGCCGATTTCAACGTCAAGCCTGGCGTCACATCGGATGAGGGCAAAGGCGATGACTGGCCTGATATTCGCGCCAGGGTGCTCGCCGCCGATATCCTGATCATGGCGACGCCGATCTGGCTCGGCCAGCCTTCCAGCATCTGCAAACGGGCGCTGGAACGCATGGACGCCTTCCTCGACGAGACCGACGATCAGGGCCGCATGGCCTCTTACGGCAGGGTCGCGGCCGTCGCCGTCGTCGGCAACGAGGACGGCGCCCATCATGTGTCGGCCGAGATCTACCAGGCGCTGAACGACGTCGGCTTCACCATACCGGCCAATGCCGTCGCCTACTGGGTCGGCGAAGCGATGGGCTCCACCAATTTCGTCGATCTCGACAAGGTCCCGAAAGTAGTGACCAAAGCCGTCGATATGCTGGCCCGCAATACGGCACATCTGGCGGGCCTTCTAAAGGCTAAGCAATATCCGGGCGAGGGCGGCTGAAGCCGAAAAAACGCCTCGATTCTTCTAAATCCCGTTATCTTTCAATGGCTTGAATCGCCACGGCAAGAAAGCTCTTGCCATGCGTGAGATTTAGCGCTTTGATACACGACTAGTTTAATAGACTATAGACCGAGCGTGATTACTCCGCTCGGGCACTGTCGAGGCCTCCGGCTCGGACCTCGATGCTGCGGCAGATGTTCGTAAATGGCCGCATGAACCTCATCAACGCATGATCCGCTTTTATGCGTTGAAACCTCGATCGACACACGGTGCGGATGAAGCCGCAAAGGAGTTGCGATGACGGTTCAGGGACTTTTTTCCGCCAGAGCCAATGCGGCGGCACAGATATCGGCCGTGCCGCGTATCGCGATCGTCGGCCGCGGCTTTTCCGGCATGATGGCGGCCATCGCCTTGATGAAAACGCTGCGCGCGCCTTTCCATTTGCAGCTGTTCGATCCGAATTCGTCGGTCAGCGGCGGGCAGGCGCTGGCGTCAGCGCGGGCCTCGACGATCCTCAACACCCGCGTGCGCGATCTCTCGGTGTCAGTCGGCGACAATGACGATTTCAACGACTGGCTCTGCAGCAATGCCGCCTTCCGCGCCGCGGTGCCGGCCGCCATCCCCGGTTTCCGGCAGATCTTCGTGCCGAAGGAAATCTTCAGCGATTACGTCTATCAGCGTTTCTCGGAAGCGCTTGCCGCGCGCAGGGACATTACCGTCCAAGTCTGCAACGATCCGGTCGTGGCAATCCGCAGGAGCCATGGCAACCGCTTCCTGCTCGAGAGCGCCAATCCTGCCAATCCGCTATTCGATACGGTGATCCTTGCAACCGGCTACGGACTGAACGATCCCGATGCCGGGGAGCGGCAGGCTTCGCCGGTCAGGGCCCAGCGCCTCGTGGCACGGCCGCATGCAGTGCTGCTCGGCAGCGGCATCCGCGTCGTCGACCAGCTGCTGCAGCTGCGCGATTCCGGTTATGCCGGCCAGGTGACGATCATTTCCCGGCGCGGCTTCCTGCCTCAGAGCCATACGCCGAATTCAGCCGATCCGGTGTTTCCGGCCGAAGCGCTGCCCGAGAGCCTTCCCGACATCGTCCGCTTCATCCGCCAGGCCTGCCGCGAGGCTGAAGAAGAGGGTCGTAGCTGGCAATCTGTGATGAACGGCCTAAGGAAACATGCCCGCTCGCTTTGGCGATCGTTGCCGGCCCGCGACAAGCACCAGTTCAACCGGCATTTGCGGGCAATCTACGACAGCCATCGCAACCGCCTGCCGGAGGCGATGCACTTGCGCCTGAAACGCGAGCTTGCCGAAGGCCGCACGGTGCTGCGCCGCGGGCGGGCCGGCCGCCGAGGCCTGAGCGGCCTATTTTTCACGCCGGCCGGTTCCTCCGCCGAGGAGATCATCCATGCCGAGCGCATCATTGATTGCCGCTGTCAGGCGCCGGATCTTTCGGCGCCGCTGATCCAGAGCCTGTTTTCCGCCGGCCTTGCCATGCCGGACGAGCTCTCGCTCGGGCTGGCGGTGAACGCGCGCGGCGAGCCTTTTTTCGAGGACGGCTCGGCAATCGCCGGGCTTTTTGCCATCGGCCCGCTCGGCCTTGGCAGCTTGCCCGATATCGATCTCGTGCCGGAAATCGTCTCGCAGGCCTATGCCGCTGCCGAGCGGGTCGGTGAACGGTTCTATCCACAGGTCAGGGCGGTCTGAAAATTGAAGCCGCTTCGGAACCATCCGGCCGCCGCCGCGTTATACAGCGCTGGTGATCAAGAGGGGCTGATGGAAGCGCTGAATCGACAAGACCCGTCTCTTAACGACGAGGGACGCTTTCGCCTTTTGGTCGATGCCATCACCGACTACGCCATCTACATGCTCAGCCCTGAAGGCATCATCACCAGCTGGAATACCGGGGCTCAGCGTTTCAAAGGTTACAAGCCTTCCGAAATTCTCGGCGAGCATTTTTCCCGTTTCTATTCGGAAGAGGACCGCGCCGCGGGCATTCCGGAGCGCGCGCTCACCACCGCGAGGGAGCAAGGCCGGTTCGAAGGGGAGGGCTGGCGCCAGCGCAAGGACGGCAGCCGCTTCTGGGCGCATGTGATCATCGATCCGATCCGCCGTCCCTCCGGCGAACTTATCGGTTTTGCCAAGATCACGCGTGATTTGACGGAACGCCGGGCCGCTGAAAACGCGATCCGCCAGAGCGAGGAACAGTTCCGCCGGCTGGTCCAGGGCGTCTCCGACTATGCGATTTACATGCTCGATCCCGACGGCAATGTCAGTAGCTGGAATTTCGGCGCCGAGCGGATTAAGGGTTACCGGCCTGATGAAATCATCGGCCGGCATTTCTCGACCTTCTATACCCCAGAGGACCGCGCCGCCGGCGTGCCGCAGACCGCGCTGGGCATCGCCCGCGCCGAAGGGCGGTTCGAGAGGGAAGGCTGGCGCGTGCGCAAGGATGGCACTCGTTTCTGGGCGAGTATCGTCATCGACGCCATCCGCGACGATGACGGCCAGGTTCTTGGTTTCGCAAAGATCACCCGCGATATCACCGAGAAGATGGAGACTCAACGGGCGCTGGAGCAGGCACGGGAAGAGCTGTTCCAGTCGCAGAAGATGGAGGCGATCGGCCAATTGACCGGCGGTATCGCCCATGATTTCAACAATCTGCTGATGGCCGTGCTCGGCAGTCTCGAAATCCTGAAGAAACGCATGCCGCAGGATCTGTCGCTGACATCGCTTGTCGACAATGCCATGCAGGGTGCCCAGCGCGGCGCGGCGTTGACGCAACGCATGCTGGCCTTTTCCCGCCGGCAGGAACTGCATATGGAGCCGATCGACGTCTCCGGCCTGGTGCGCGGCATGATGGATATGCTGAGCCGTTCGCTCGGCCCCCTCACCAGGATCGAGACCTCCTTCCCTATCCGGCTGCCGACGATCCTTACCGATCCGAACCAGCTGGAGATGGCAATCCTCAATCTCGTCGTCAACGCCCGCGACGCCATGCCGTCCGGCGGGCGGATATTGCTTCGCGCGGCCGAGGAATCAGTGCCGCCGGGCAAGGGGCCGCTGCCGTCCGGCCGCTATGTCCGCATCGCGGTGATCGATGATGGCGAGGGCATGGATGCAAAGACGATGGAGCAGGCAATTACGCCGTTCTTCACCACGAAGGGTGTTGGCAAGGGCACCGGTCTCGGCCTTTCCATGGTGCAGGGTCTTGCCTCCCAGTCCGGAGGCCGCCTGATGCTGAAGAGCCGCCTCGGCGAAGGCACGACAGCTGAATTGTGGTTCCCGGTCGTCACGCTCGAGCAAGCGGCCGAGGTCACCGCCGACCCGGCGCAACGTGCGGAAAATACGCCACGCGGGCTGCGCATCGTCGCCGTCGATGACGATGGTCTGGTCCTGATGAATACGACGCTGATGCTGGAGGATCTCGGACACACCGTGTTCGAGGCGATGGCAGGTCCCGAGGCGCTTGAAATCATGCGCAAGCAGCCGGTCGATCTGGTGATTTGCGACCACGCCATGCCGCGTATGACGGGTGCGGAGCTTGCCGAGGTGATCCGCGAGGAATGGCCGGAGATGCCGATCATTCTCGCAACGGGTTACGCCGAGCTCCCGGAAGGCACGCGCATTGCAAATCTGCCCCGCCTCGGCAAGCCCTTCTCGCAGGCGCAGCTCGCCGACGCGATCAGCCGGGTCGCTTCTTAGCAGTTCCAGAAAAGTGTGAAGCGGTTTTCCGTCCGGAGTTGCGAAAAGCGAAAAAAGCTAGAGCGGCTGTGCTATGCGCGACGCTTCTGGTCGCCTCTATCCCCGTCGTGGTCGGCTCCCTCCTGGAGTTCAACCGCTGTGTCTGCCGGCGCGCTGCTCAGCAGGCGCTTCTCGGTCTCTTGCAGGTCGAGGATCGCCTGTTCGATCCGCTCAGCCGGAATGTCGCGTCCGGTGACGCGCCACCGATGATGCTGCCATAGGCCGACGAGCAGGCGTCGGCTTGGGACTTCTATCGTCTCGTGCAGGAACCATGCTCCTCCCACGGCGATGACAAGCGCGACCGCGATCAGCGACGCTTCCGGCATCAGAGATTCAAAACTCCGATGCACGAGGAACATTATCGGCACGTGGAAAAGATAGAGTGAGAAGCTGATCGTGCCTAGAAACCGCATAGGTGCAGCTGCCAGGACATGGACTGCGATGGGAGGTTGTCGAGCAACGAGGGCGACAATGATGGCTGCGGCGAAGGCGCTTTGCAGGCTCCAGAATTCGGGGGAAAAACCAAGTACGAGATGCCTGTACGTGAAGAACGCCGCCAGAAGAAAGAGCGTGAAAATTCCGGTGAGGGCGGATGGCGTCCAATTATCCCCGTAGGAATGCATCTTCCCGGCAAGGGCGCCGAAAAGAAAATAGGGGAGCTTGGAAAGGAGCATGATTCCCGGCCCCGGCAAGTCGAGCAGACCATCGACGACGACGACCACCGTGAAGCCGACGATCATCCCGCGGTAGCGCTGCGGGCGGGCCAAGCAAAGCCACAGGATCGGGAAGAGCAGATAGAATTGAATTTCGGGTGGAATTGACCAGAAAACGCCACTCGAGCCCAGAAGAAGGACATGGCGGATAAAGTCGATGCCGCCGGTGAACGGTTGGACGAAGTCTAGATTCTGCATGCCGGACAGTATCGCCACAAGCAGAACGGCAGCCAGATAAACCGGATAGATGCGGGCAAAGCGGCTGACCAGAAAATCAAGGACGTTTTCCTTGGTCACCGGGCGCGAACCGTAGAGATGGGCCATCAGAAAGCCGCTGAGGGCAAAAAACAGGCCGACCGCTTCGCTGCCCATGGTGGTCAAATGCGCGGATGCAGTTGGAAAGATAAGTCCGACATGCGCCAGAACGACCAGCAGCGCGGCGATACCGCGCAGGCCATCGAGACTGGGAATGTAATCCGGCCGGTTCATGGGCAGCTTCTAAATATTCTGTTCCGGTAAGCAGTATCGGACATCGCTTTACACGGTGTTAATCCGGTTGCGCGCAAGCGCCCGGCGCAACCGCGTGCCGGAGCTCTGACTATTGGCGGCGGCCTCTTCCGATCTCGCCGCGAAGGATAAATACCAGCAAGGCGACCGCCATCGTCGCCAGCCCGTACCAGGTGATCGCATAGACGAGATGGTTGTTGGGGAAATGGATGACGGTCAGGCCGCCGACGGGCAGACCGCCCGGATTGGAGGTTGCATCGGCATCGATGAAATAGGGCGCGACCGCGCCGACGCCGCGCTTTTCAGCGATCGCCGCGACATCGCGCGAATACCAGCGGTCGGCCGCGGCATCGTTGGATTGCAACAGCGATCCCTTCGGTTCGGTCATCCTGATCAGACCGGTAATCTCGATCGGGCCTGACAATTCGCCCGCGCGGCGCGTGGCCGGATCGCGTCTGTCCATCGGTACGAAGCCGCGATTGACGAGAATGGCAGTGCCGTCGGAAAGGGTCAGCGGCGTCATCACCCAATAACCCGGGCCGAGCGCGGTCGACGCATAGACCAGCGTCTCCTTATCGTTTGCCAATGTCCCGGTCGCACTCACCCGCCGATACTCGTCCTCGGCGGCATTGACCTTATCCCAATCGGCCTGCCCCGGCGCCGGAACCGGTGCCGCATGCACACGCTGATCGACGCGGGCGATGAGGTCGCGCTTCCAAAAGAGGCGTTGCACCTGCCAGGTGCCGAGCGCTGCGAGGGCTGCGGCAAGCAGCACCAGGCAGACGCAGAAGATTGCCCGTTTTGCCTGGGAAGGCCGTCTTTCAGGTTGGTCCGAAGGAGCCACGCTCATGGGCTGAACCGATGCCGGCGGCGCTGCCGCCGGCGCTCCGTGACCATCACGGCATGTTCTTCATCATCTCGGGGCTCATCGGCATCATGTTGGTGTTGAGATGATGCATGACCCAGAGGGAACCGGAGAGCGCGATGGCGACGATGATGATGGTGAAGATCAGCGCCATCATTGTCCAGCCGCCCTCGCTGCGCGGGTTCATGTGCAGGAAGAAGACCATATGGACGACGATCTGGATGGCGCCGATGGCCATGACGAGCACCGCCGTCACCAGCGGGCTGGCGAACACGCCTGCCATGACGAGCCAGAAAGGAATGGCGGTCAGGACGACGGAGAGGGCGAAGCCCGCCATATAGCTGCGGAAGGTGCCGTGGCCGGCCTGATGGCCGTGGCTGTGGCCGTGGTGGGCCTCGTGGGCATCCTCATGTGCGGGTGCTTGCGAACTCATCCGAGAACTCCCAGGAGATAGACGAAGGAAAAGACGCCGATCCAGACGACGTCGAGGAAGTGCCAGAACATCGAAAGGCACATCAGCCGACGGCGGTTGGCTTCGACCAGCCCGTGCATCGACACCTGCACCATCAGCGTGATCAGCCAGATGATCCCGAAGGTAACGTGCAGCCCATGCGTGCCGACCAGGGTGAAGAAGGAGGAGAGGAAGGCGCTGCGCGTCGGCCCGGCGCCTTCGTGGATCAGGTGGATGAACTCATAAAGCTCAAGCCCGATGAAGGCCGCGCCGAACAGACCGGTGACAGCAAGCCAGAACAGCGTTTCCGCCTTGGCGTTGCGCTCCATCTGCAGCATCGCGAAGCCGTAGGTGATCGAGGAGAGCAGCAGCATCGAGGTGTTCAGGGCGACGATCGGCAGATCGAAGAGATCGGCCGGCGACGGGCCGGCGGCATAATTGCGACCGAGCACGCCGTGGGTGGCAAACAGCACCGCAAAAATCAGGCAGTCGCTCATCAGGTAGAGCCAGAAGCCGAGATTGGTGCTGTTTTCCGGATGATGATCTTCCGTCAGGTAGAATTCAGGCTTTTCTGATGTGTCGATGGTCTGATCGCTCATGGTCATTACACCTGCTCGGCAAGCAGGGCGGTGCGCTTGCCTTCCGTTTCGGTCACCTCTTCGGCGGGGATGTGGAAGTCGCGTCGGTAGTTGAAGGTATGGCCGATCGCCACGACCAGCAGACCGATGAAGGAGACGACGACCAGCCACCACATATACCAGATCAGGCCGAAGGCCAGCGCGACGCTGATGCCCGAGAGGATGGCGCCGGTGCCGGTATTCTTCGGCATATGGATCGGCCGGAAGCCTTCCAGCGGACGCGCATAACCACGGTTCTTCATGTCGTACCAGCTGTCATGGTCATGGACGACGGGCGTGAAGGCGAAGTTGTAATCCGGTGGCGGCGAGGCGGTCGACCATTCCAGCGTGCGGCCGTCCCAGGGATCGCCCGTATCGTCACGCAGTTCCTCGCGCTTCATGAAGCTGACGACGATCTGGATCAGGAAGGCGGCGATTCCCAACGCGATCAGACCGACGCCGAAGGCGGCGATGATGAACCAGATCTGCAGCGACGGATCCTCGAACTGGCTCATGCGGCGGGTGACGCCCATCAGGCCAAGCACATAGAGCGGCATGAAGGCGAACCAGAAGCCGATCTGCCAGAACCAGAAGCTCAGCTTGCCCCAGAAGGGGTCGAGCTTGAAGCCGAAGGCCTTGGGGAACCAGTAGTTCACACCGGCGAACATGCCGAACAGAACGCCGCCGATGATGACGTTGTGGAAATGGGCGATGAGGAACAGCGAATTGTGCAGCACGAAGTCGGCCGGCGGCACGGCAAGCATTACGCCGGTCATGCCGCCGATGACGAAGGTCACCATGAAGCCGACCGTCCACAGCATCGGCACCTCGTAGCGGATGCGGCCGCGATACATGGTGAACAGCCAGTTGAAGATCTTCGCGCCCGTCGGGATCGAGATGATCATCGTGGTGATGCCGAAGAAGGAGTTGACGGAAGCACCCGATCCCATCGTGAAGAAGTGGTGCAGCCAGACGATGTAGGACAGGATCATGATCACGCAGGTGGCGTAGACCATCGAGGCGTAGCCGAAGAGGCGTTTGCCGGAGAAGGTGGCGACGACTTCGGAGAATATGCCGAAGGCCGGCAGCACCAGGATGTAGACCTCCGGATGGCCCCAGATCCAGATGAGGTTGATGTACATCATCGGGTTGCCGCCGAGATCATTGGTGAAGAAGTTCGTGCCGGCATAGCGGTCGAGCGACAACAGGGCAAGCGTTGCAGTCAGGATCGGGAAGGAGGCGACGATCAGCACGTTGGTGCAAAGCGCCGTCCAGGTGAAAACAGGCATCTTCATGAAGGTCATGCCCGGCGCGCGCATCTTGACGATGGTGGCGATCAGGTTGATGCCCGACAGCGTCGTGCCGACACCGGCCACCTGCAGGCCCCAGATATAATAATCGACGCCGACACCCGGACTGTAGGCGGCGCCCGATAGCGGCGGATAGGCGAGCCAGCCGGTCTGGGCGAATTCGCCGATGAACAGCGACAGCATGATGATGATCGCGCCGGCGGTGGTCATCCAGAAGGAGAAATTGTTGAGGAACGGGAACGAGACGTCGCGCGCGCCGATCTGCAGCGGCACAACGAAGTTCATCAGGCCGGTGACGAAGGGCATCGCCACGAAGAAGATCATGATGACGCCGTGGGCGGTGAACACCTGGTCGTAATGGTGCGGCGGCAGGTAGCCTTCGGAGCCGTTGAAGGCGATCGCCTGCTGGATGCGCATCAGGATGGCGTCGGAGAAGCCGCGCAACAGCATGATGACGGCGAGGATCACATACATGATGCCGATCTTCTTGTGATCGACGCTGCAGATCCAGTCGTTCCAGAGCGGGCCCCAGAACTTGAAATAGGTGATGGCGCCGAGCACGGCGAGGCCGCCGATGACAACGCCGATGAAGGTCACGACCAGGATCGGCTCGTGATAGGGGATGGCATCGAGGGTCAACCGGCCGAAGACGAACCTCAGGAGGTCAGGATTGGAAAACATGGAACAACCCGTTCATTATGTCTTGCGACGCAAAGCGCCAGGTTAATTGTTGTTGTTGAGCTGCGCCGGCGCCGGATCGGCGCCGTTGTTCATGCCGGGCATGGAATGGCCGTCATGCCGCATGCCCGCACCGGGCGTGCTGTCCATGCCCTGCATCCCGGGCATGTCGTGCTGCATGCTGTTGCCATCGCTTGTGTTGGCCGGTTCGCTGCGCGCCGGAGCACCCGTCGCCGGCACGGTGGCGGCAGGCGCCACGATGCCTTCGTCGGCATGGCGATTGTCATATTGCAGCTTGTCGTGATTCTCGGCACTTTCCTTGCCGCCGCCGCCCGTCATGTCGATGTGCATCATCTCGTTCATGCACATCTTGCCCGGCGTGGCGCACATGTTGAGGATGGCCTCGTAGAGATCGGCATCGGCGCCGGCATAATAGCGCACCGGCTCCTTCTCGCTCGGCTTTTCGAGCTTCAGATAGGCGTCGCGGTTAAGCATGGTGCCCTGCTGCTTGACCTTGGCCACCCAGGCGTCGAAGCCTTCGCGGGTGAGGCCGTGGAACTTGAAGCGCATATGCGAGAAACCCGAGCCGCTGTAATTGGCGGAGAAGCCCTCATACTCGCCCTCTTTGTTGATGACCGCGTGCAGCTTGGTCTCCATGCCCGGCATGGCGTAGATCTGGCCGGCAAGGGCGGGGATATAGAAGGAGTTCATCACCGAGGAGGCGGTAATCTTGAAATTGATCGGCATATCCACGGGCGCGGCGAGCTCGTTGACGGTGGCGATGCCGAGTTCGGGATAGAAGAACAGCCACTTCCAGTCGAGCGCCACGACCTCGACGGTCAGCGGCTTGGTATCGGCCGGGATGGCGCGCGCCGCATCGAGGCGGTCGAGCGGGCGGTAGGGATCGAGCTTATGGGTGGAAATCCAGGTGACGGCGCCGAGCGCGATGATGATCGCCAGGGGCGCAGCCCAGATGACGATTTCGAGGCGGGTCGAATGGTGCCATTCCGGCGCATAGGTTGCGGCCGTGTTGGAGTGGCGGTAGCGCCAGGCGAAGAGCAGCGTCAGGAAGATCACCGGGATGATGATCAGAAGCATCAGCACCGTCGAGATGACGATGAGATCACGCTGTTGCACGGCGATGTCGCCGGACGGCGCCATGACCACCATGTTGCATCCTGCCAGGAAAAGCAGCGGCAAGACGGATAGAAGGCGGGAAAACTTCATGAGTTTTGGCACGTCTCTAAGCTCTTGTTGTTTCGTTTGTTCCGCGACTAAAGCACTGAACCAGATCGCGACATGAGGTGTTTGGTCGCAGTGCAGCAAGCATGCCGCACTGCGGCGTAAATGCCGTTGTCCTATAGCGTTGAAATCCTGAGGAAATCCAGAAGGATTCTTTCGCCAGCGCATGTTTCAACTCAATATATCCGCAAGAACCGGCCAGGCCAGCATTTGCAGGGGAAATCACCGTCCGGATCACGCAAATTTTTCCCATCCACGCTTCATTTGCGCCGCGATGATCAACTATTTCAGTCTTGCGGACTTGATAAGCCTGCGGGTTTGATCAAGATCACGCTTGGGGCGCCTTGCCGGAAGCGCCTTAACGAGGAGGCGTTTATGGCAACAACATCGCATTACGGACCGTCGTCATCGTCGCTGGAACGCGACGCGCGGCGTATTCACGACGACAAACCGGTTTCGCCAGGCAGCATCGCCATCGGCGTGGTCATCGGCCGCATGTCGGAATTCTTCGATTTCTTCGTCTACGGCCTCGCCTCCGTCCTGGTCTTTCCACAGCTCGTCTTCCCATTTGCGCCCGACCGGCTGACGGGCACGCTCTATTCCTTCGCCATCTTCTCGCTCGCCTTCCTCGCTCGTCCCGTCGGCTCCGTCGTCTTCATGACGATTGACCGGATGTACGGGCGCGGCACCAAACTGACCATCGCGCTCTTCCTGCTCGGCGGCTCGACGGCCTCGATCGCCTTCCTGCCGGGTTACGAGGAGATCGGCGTCTGGTCGATCGCGCTCCTGGCGCTCTTCCGTCTCGGCCAGGGTTTTGCGCTCGGCGGCGCCTGGGACGGTCTTGCCTCGCTGCTGGCGCTCAATGCGCCGGCCAATCACCGCGGCTGGTATGCGATGATCCCGCAGCTCGGCGCGCCGATCGGCTTTGCGCTGGCAAGCACGCTGTTCGGTTATTTCGTCGCCAATCTTTCCAGCGAGGATTTCCTCTCCTGGGGCTGGCGTTATCCGTTCTTCGTCGCCTTCGCGATCAACGTCGTGGCGCTGTTTGCGCGTCTGCGCCTGGTCATGACCAAGGAATTCGGCACGCTGCTCGAACAGCACGAGCTCGAAGCCGCACCGATCCTCGACGTTCTGCGCGTTCACGGCCGCGACATCCTGATCGGCGCCTTCGTGCCGCTCGCCAGTTTCGCCATGTTCCACCTCGTCACCATTTTCCCGCTCGGCTGGATGAGCCTTTACGGCAACCAGCCGATCGGCGCCTTCATGGTGGTGCAGGTGGTCGGCGCCATGGTCGGCATCGTCGCCATCGTCGCGTCGGGCCTGATCGCCGACCGCATCGGCCGGCGCGCCCAGCTTGCCATCTGCGCGGTCATCATCGCCGTCTTCAGCTTCGTCGGGCCGATCCTGATCGCGTCGGGCAACAGCGGCCATGACGCCTTCGTCATCATCGGCTTCGGCGTGCTCGGCCTGTCCTTCGGCCAGGCGACCGGCTCGATCTCCTCGCGCTTCGGCCGCGGCTATCGCTACACCGGCGCTGCCTTCACCTCGGACCTCGCCTGGCTGATCGGCGCCGGCTTCGCGCCGCTGGTAGCGCTCAGCCTCTCCAGCCGCTTCGGCCTGACCTTCGTCGGCTACTACCTGCTCTCCGGCGCCATTTGCACGCTGGCCGCACTCGCCTTCAGCAGGGCACTGGAACAGCGCGAATAGTGTAAACTGCAGCAGCACGCCGGAAAGTCCGGCGTGCTGCCTCATTCTCTATGGTATCGAAGAGCGGCGCCGCCAAATTGATGAAGCACTTGTTGGTCGTGAGCGATATCCACGGCTTTCCCGAAACTTTCGCCGAACTCTTGGATGTTGGGTGCCCTGAGCACCGCTTACTACAGCTGGCCGACCTGAGCGGTCGCGCCGGTCTGCGCGGAGACGAGCTTCACCACCATCTTTTCAACGAAGACGGCATGCGGCATGCGGTTCGGGCACTTCGCGAGATGGACGGACGCACGTGCTTGGGGATCGGTTTTAGCGCCGGTGGAACTGCTTTGTGGAATGCGGTCAAAGAGGGGCTGGAGCTTCAGGCCCTGATCTGCGTGTCATCAACCAGATTGCGCTTCGAAACGTCTCCATTGCATATACCCACAATGGTAGCCTGGGGAGAACTCGATCCATATCGGCCGCCTGAAAGCTGGAACAACATTGTTCCCAAGCGTTGGAAATCCTATGCCGGCAAGCAGCACGATTTTTACCGTACCGACGCGCTGACAGCTGGATCTCCGTTACGGGCAGAGATTGCCGCTTTCATCGAAGGCCTCTTCGCATAGCGCATATCTGCGTCACTTCGGCTGACCTTAGTAGGCTACTCCGCCGGGTCGCCAGCCCCTCATCGGCCTGCCGGCACCTTTGTAGCTTCCCTTTACCCGCTATTGGCGTAGTACTGCCTATTGCAGTGGCGGATGGAAGACCGTTGCACCCTTTGGGACACCAAGCCCGTGGGAAAGCCCAGGTCTCCGTCCGCCGTTCCATTGAACCCGAACAGTCGCCGGGGCCGCTTGCGAAAGCAAAGCCCGCTTAGGCAAGGATGGGATGAGATGGATATGAATGAGAGCGTGGTTTCAATCCGGCGCAGGTGCGCGCCTTTGCCAACGCGCTCGGCCGCGGGGCGGATCCTCGTCGCGAATCGGGCAACATGGCCTGTGCCTGTTGCGCAGGTTGCAGATCCTGGGGCAAGCCTGAGCATGACGGGAGGGTAGGGGAGCTGATCCGAGGCGGTCTGGATTCCGCACGAAGTTGTTGAAGAAGATGGCGCGCGAACTGGTCATTTCAAGCACATCGTTTTTGGCCAGCGAAATCTTGATCTGCAATCTTATTGCGCCATTTGCGGCTGCTTCGCAGCCCGGGCCGCCGTCAGTTCCGCGGTGGTGTGGTTCAGGCGGTCGGCGAGCACGCGCATGATTTCAACGGCCATTTCGGGGAAGTCGCTGAGCAGCTTCAGGAAGTGTTCCTTGCTGATGCGCAGCACCTCGAGCGGCGAGGTGGCGCGCACCGTTGCCGTGCGCGAGACATCGCAGAGGATGGCGATTTCGCCGACGATGGAATTGAGTTCGACATCGGCGACCTTGATCTCGCCGGCCGGCGAGGAGACGATGATATCGGCGGTACCGGAGAGGATGACATAGGCGGCGTCGCCCACATCGCCCTGATGGAAGAGGTTCTGTCCGGCCTTGTAGGTCATGCGGTCGGAGGTGAAGGCCAAAAGCTTGAGCTTGGCTGGCGCGATCCTTGAAAAGATTGGCACGCGCCTCAGCATTTCCACTTCGTCTCTCAACAGCATGAGCGTTTCAATCCCCTGACGCAGGGTTCTTGGAACCTGGCGCCTTCAATTCCTGGCGTCCCCCCGGGAACGCCTACTATCGCCGCCCCTATAGAATATTACGATAACAGTTCCTTGAACATCCCGTTTTTCTCGGAAAGTTCGGGATAGTTTCCGGCTTCGGCCAAGCCGCCGCGGTCGAAGAGCAGGATCCGGTCGAACATCTCGGCAAGGCGCGCATTGGAGAGCACCCAGATGATCGACGGCCGCTTGCCTTCCTCGTGCAGGTCCTGGACGATGTTGCGGGTGATCTGGTCCTGAACGCGCTGGTCGAGCGCCGACAGCGGCCGGTTGAAAATGAAATAGTCCGAGCGTTTCAACAGCGCACGCGCCAGGTTGAGCTTCTGCCGCTGCACCATGGTCAGCCGCTTGCCGCCGGAGCCGACGTCGAATTCCAGCCCGATCGACAGGACATCGTCATAAAGATCGAGCGCGTCGAAGAGTTCGCCCATGATGGCGCGGATGCGATCGGAGGCGTCGGCCTGCTGGTAGGCGATGCGGCCGAATAGCACATTGTCCATCAGGCTTGCCGACGGGGTGAAACGCTCGGCGTCGTAGCGCTCGATCAGCTCGCCGAGATCGGCCGGGATATGCTCGTGGAACTGCTTGCGGGCGCTGACGATCTTGTCCATCAGCTCGTCGGTCAACAGACCGAAGCGGTGACGGGGTTCGATATAGGCAAAGCTCAGCCGGATGATGGCCGAGCGTTCCTCGGGTGTGGCGTCCTCGAAGCGGCGGCTTTGCAGCTTCTGCAGCAGCGCCTGGTAGGTCGGAATGTCGTCCGCCGTCATGAACGTCAGTTGCTGGAAGAACGGATGGTCCGGCGGCAGGTCGTGGAAGAGTTCGACGGCGTTCTCTGCAATCTCCAGGCCCATGGCGTAGAGATCGGTGCTCAAGCCCGTCTCGCGGAACAGCTGCTGGAAATAGGGATGGGCGGCAAGCCGGCGATTGGTCATCAGCGGCCGCTTCATGGTGCCGAAGAGCAGGTTTTCGCCGACCGTTGCCTGGGCGTTATAGGCGTCGAAGTCGAATGGCACGACGATGCCGTCGAGCCCTTCGTCGCGCAGCCGGTCTCTCAGCGAAGCGCGCAGGGCGACGACATGGTCGCTGACTGCAACATGCACGTGGGTATTGACGGTCGAGCGCAGCGCCAGGTCGAGGATGTCCTGCGAGATCAGCACGGCGTCGAGCACCGGCCGGATGGCTTTCAGCAGATCCTCCGGCCCGCTGGCGCCGGCCGCCTGGTAATCCACCCAGTCGCTGTTGAGATCGAGCGTCGGATTGCCGGCCTTCACTGCCTCGACGGAATGCCATTTATATTCGAGCGCTTCCTTCTCGTCGTAGACGGGATCGGTCATCGGCGCGTGTTTGAGGCCGTAAAGCAGATTGCTGGCGAGCGTGCCGTGGAAGAAGAAGGTATCGGCCGAGGCATAGGAGATCCGCCGGCCGGTGATCGATTCCGGCAGATCCAGCAGGTCGCGGCCGTCGATAGTGATGCGGCCGGAATCGGGCCAGACCATGCGGCCGAGCGCTTCGGCGAAGGCTTCCGCGCCGCTGCCGTTCGGGCCGACGATCGCCACCGTCTCGTTCGGCTTGATCTCGACGGAGACGTGGTCGACGAGGCGGGCGCCGCTGTCGTCGGAGAGTGAGAGATTGGTGACGACGAGCGCACTCGTCAGCGCGCCGACGGGGGCGGTGGCCAGCTCCTGGATGCGGCTGTCGATCAGCGGCTCGACATTGAACTGCTCGTAGACCTGCTGGTACTTCACCTGCACGTCCTGGCGCATCTGGTCCCAGTCGATCAGCTCCTTCAATGGCCCGGGCAGGTCCTTGTAGGCTGATATGACGGCGACGAGCTGGCCGATGTCGAGCCGGCCCTGCAGCGCCAAGTAGCCGCCGATCGCGTAGAACAGGAAGGGTGTCACCTGGGCAAGGAAGTTGTTGATGAACTTCACCAGGAACTTCCACTGGTAAAGGTCGTAACGGATCGAAAAGATCCGGCCGAGCCGCGAGGCAATGTCGGCGCGCTCGAGGTTGGAGGTGTCGTTGCCGTGGATCGTGCCGATGCCGTCGACGATTTCGCCGACACGACCGGAAAGCTCGCGCGCCGTCAGCTGCCGCTGGCGGCCAAGGTCCAGCAGGCGCTTGCGCATGCGGGGAATGACGACGGCCTGCACGCCAACGATGCCGGCGGCGATCATGCCGAGCCAGAAATTCTGGACGATGATGAAGGCGAGGGCGGTGATCGCCTGGCCGCCGAGAAGGGCAGGCGAGACGAAGGCATCACCGGTGAAGCCGCCCATCGGCTCCACCTCGTCCTTGATCATCGTGGCGATCTCGGCCGATTTCACCCGCTTGAAGTGGATAGGCGGAAAACGTAAGACCCGGTCGATCAGTTCGAAGCGGATACGGCGCAGCATGCGCTCGCCGAGCCGGCCCTTATAGGTGTTGATATAGAACTTGAAGAGGCCGTTCAGCACCACCAGCGCAAGGAACACCAGGCTGAGGGCCATCAGCATCTGGAAACGGTTGAGCTGCAAGCCTTGAAAGAATTCGACATGGCCGATCAGCGGAATGTCGTAGGCGATGTGCATGAAGGTCTGCCTTGCGCCTGGACCTTCGAAACCGTCGCCCTGGATCGGTCCGTTGACGATCTGCTTCGGCAGGTCGAAAGACAGGAAATAGGGCACCATCGAGGCGGCGACGACAGCCAGAATCCACAGCTGCTGCAGCCGCGTGTTCTTCCAGATGTAGCGGGCGAGGCTTTTTTCCATGGCTAACCGTCAGCGTGCTGGGAAATTCCGGGGGCCGGGATGGGGAGCAATTCTGAGAACAGGACCATGCAGCCGGACCGCCGATATCGCAATGAAAACAAGGCGAAGAGACCGGCTGCAGAAAGGCCGATTCTCGCCGGAACTTTGCTTATATCACAGGAATTTTGGATTGCAGCGCCGTGCGTCTGAAAAGACGCGAAAAGGACATCGTAGCACTTGGAATTGCTGAATAATTTTATCCTTGAATCGATTCCGATTAACGGAAATGCGGGGCAGCAGGCGGCTCGGCGATCATCCGGAGATCGGCGCTGCGAGCAAAAGAAACCCCCGGAAAAAATCCGGGGGCTCGTCAATTGCAGATCTCAAGAGAGGTCGCGCTCAAGCCGCGACTGCTCGCAGCATGGCGTTTGCAGTGGAGCAGCTCATCGCTTCCGCGATCATGTCGGCATCCTCATCACTGATGCCGAACAAACCGAAGCGAAGCTGATAGCCCCAATTGGGGCCGACCCGTGTGAAGGCCAGCCGGTCAAGCAGGGGCCGGATCGGGGTTTCCTCTGCCGGCTGCCAATCGACATCGCGACGCCAGGGCCTGAAACCGCTTTCCATCTCCACCTGGTATGGCGCGCCGTCACGAGCCGCGCCGCTCGCGGTGAAAGCCTGCAGGCGGTCCTTGCCGCCAAAGACGACGGTGGGCGAGTAGTAGATCACGCGATCCCCAGGCGTGATGCGCCTGAGGGGTGATGCCTTGCCGTGACAGACCTGCATGAAGCCGGCTTGACGGCCGATGCGGACATGCTCTGCGGAAGCGACGGCGATCCAGGCTCTGGCCATGGCTCAACCCTCCTCGGTCACGGTGTAGACGCGCAGGCGATGCCCATCGGGATCGGCGGCGACAAAGCTTCGGCCGAAATCGAGATCGGTCGGCGCCATGACAATATCAGCGCCCTTGGCCCGCCAATCGGCGTGGGTCGCATCGACGATGTCTGATGTCGCGACCTTAAAACCTATGTCGCAGCCGCCGCCCGCTGCTGCCGGCGCGGGCTCCACGCCCGCTTTGCCCCAGAGACCGAGCCCCAGGCCGGAGGGCAAGATGAACATGGCGAAGGTCGCGCTCGCCTCCACGGGCTCCTTCCCGAGCAGGCTGGTGTAGAAGCGGGCGCTTGTCGGGGCATCGGTCACGTAGAGAAGAATGCTGTTGCTGGCGGTCATAAGGCGCTCCTGTTGTTCGTTGGACAGTAGAAGCTTATGACCAGACACTGCCAAATTCTGGCAGTATCATGCGTCACGATGCGATATTCCCTGGATCTCCCGCCATTGTTTCAGCAGCGCCTGCCTGCGCTTGGGATACCGTGCGTCGAGCACTTGCGCATGACCAACTCGATCCGTGCGAAACGAGCGGAAATCCTGGCGGAGTTCGCACCAGCCGAGGAGGAGGCGCACCTGGTCGAAAAAAGCCAGCGCGAACGGCCACACCACACGCTCCGATGCCACGCCGGCCCCGTCGCTATAGGAGATCAAAAGCTTGCGTTCGGTGCGGATCGCCTTGCGCAGAAGCGCCGGATCGACCTGGTCGACAGGGAGTTTGACCCCAGGCCCCACCAGGAGGGCGGATGCATCCAGTGCGTCGCGCAATTCGGGCGGCAGCACGGCGGCAATCCGCGCCAGCGCATTTCGCGCCGCATCGCGCAAATGATCGTCCCCTCTATCCGCCACCCATCGGGAGCCAAGGACGAGCGCTTCGATCTCCTCCGGCGGAAACATCAGCGGCGGCAGGAGAAATCCGGGTTTCAAAATATAACCGACACCCGGTTCGCCCTCGATCGCTGCGCCTTGGGCCTGAAGGCTGGCGATATCCCGATAGAGGGTGCGGATACTGACGCCGATCTCGTCGGCCAGCACCCCGCCACTGACCGGCCGGCGGTGGCGGCGCAATACCTGGAGAAGGTCGAGAAGGCGTTCGGAACGGGACATGCGGTAAGCTTATACAGGCTTGCTGCTGCCAGATACTGGCAGGATGAGATTTGCCCGGATTTGCCGAAACCGTGCGCCCACTTCTTTAGCCGCCTGCGCTCATTGAGATACTCAAGACTTCGAATTGCCGACCAGCATGGAGCGGATGATACCGGCGGTCTTCTCAGCGCCGTCGAGATCGAGCGAGACCGCCCCGCGGCGCCGCGCGGCGAGCGCTTTTTCGACCGCCTCCTTCACATGGCCGGGCGTCAGTCCCGTTTCCGGCAGTATGTCGGCGAGACCCAGCGCCTGCAGCCGCTCGGCGCGCACCGTCTGTTCGGTTTCGCCGCCGGTGACGAAGGGGATGAGGATTGCCCGGCATTCGGTACGCAGGAGATCGCCGACCGTGTTGTAGCCTGCCTGCGAGATCGAGACCTTGGCGCCGCGCAACAGCGAGGGAAAATCCTTGCGGAAGCGGACCAGCGTCACGTTTGGTGCCGCATCCTCAGACAATGCCGCGAAATCGGCTTCCGGCAGATTCGGGCCTGCTATCAGCAGCCAGCGAAGATTGCCGGGCAGGAGGGCCGCCGCGTCTTTTGCCGCGCCGATCAGCGCGGCCCCGACCGCGCCGCCGCCTGCCGATGCGATAATGTCGAAGGTTTCAGTCGGTTCCGGCGCCGGCGGCGCTGCAACGAGGCCGGTATAACGCAACCTGTCGGCGATCTCTGCCGTCAGCGGAAAAGTATCCTCAAGCCTGGTGAAATCGGGGTCGCCATGGACGAGCACCGCATCGAAATGTTCCTTGACCAATGCTGCGGTCTCCGCATCGCGGCCGGCCTTGCGGTTTTCTTGCAGGATGTCGCGCACCGAACTCAGGAGCTTCGGTCGCGGTTCGGCCTGGTCGATCGCCGCCAGCAGCGGCAGCAGTTCGAAGCGCATCTGCCGTCGACCGAAGGGGAAGGCTTCGATGATGACAACATCGGGCCTGGCGGCATGGAAGGCCTCAAGCAGCAGATCGCGGCGGGCATTGAGGAAATCCTCACCGGCGGGGCGGCCATTGGCGTCGGCGAGGCCGGAAAAGCCGGCATTGCTGGCGACGACCGGCGGCAGGGCCACGGTCTTGACGCCGTCGCCGGGAAAACCCGGCACCGGCAGGCCGCCGGTGACTACCGTGACGTCGAAACCGTCCTTGACGAGCGCATTGGCGATGCGGCTGGCGCGGGCGATGTGGCCGATGCCCAGCAGGTGCTGGACGTAGAAAAAGATGCGCGGTGCCGTCATGACGCCTTCTGCCATTCGGCCTCGAACAGGCCGGTGAGCTGCCGAATGCTGGAGTGATAGTCGAAATCGTCGCGCACCCGCCTTTCAGCGGCGTCGCCGAGGCGCTTGCGGAGCGCCGGATTGCGGATCGCCGTCTCCAGCGCTTTGGCAAGCCTACCCGGATCCTCCGGCGGCACGACCAGGCCGTTTTCGCCGTCCTCCAAAAGTTCCGGCACGCCGGATACCGCCGTCGAGAGGCAGACGAGGCGCTGGCTCGAAGCCTCCACAAGCACATTCGGCAGGCCGTCGCGGTCGCCATTGGCGGCGATCCGGCAGGCGAGCGCGAAGAGGTCGGCGCGGCGGTAGTGATCGAGCACGTCTTCCTGCGCCATGGCGCCCTTCCAGACGATGCGGTTGGAGAGTCCGAGCTCGCTGGCGAGCGCCTTCAGTTTGGCAAGCTCCTCGCCGCCGCCGATATGGTCCATGCGCCAATGAAGGTCATGGGGTAGCAGGGCGAGCGCGCGCAGCAGCACGTCATAGCCCTTCTTCTCGACGGCCCGGCCGACGCTGAGGATGAAGGCGGGATCGTCGGGGTCGCTGCCGGTTCTCTGCGAACGCTCGCCGGCAAAATGGCCGAAACGGGCAAGATCGAGACCGTGGTAACTCAGGTGCACGGCATCCTTGCGGGATGTCAGGGCGCGCATGTGCTCATAACCTGTCCTGGTGCAGGTGACGGCCCAGCGGGCGCTGCCGAGTTTTTCCTGCAGCTCCCAGTCGGGCGACGTCCAGATATCCTTGGCATGGGCCGAACAAGTCCAGGGTGTGCCAGTGAGGATGCTTGCATATTCCGTCACCGAAGCCGGCGTGTGGATGAAATGGGCATGCAGCCATTCGCCCCTATCCGGCCATTCGCGTCCCAGCACCAGCGCCTGGCCGAGACGGCGGAAGCGGTTGCGGGAGATGTCGCGCTTGAGGTCGGCGAGGAAACGTTTGATCAGGACCTTGAAGCCGGGTTTTGAGAAGCCGGCAACCAGGCCTTTCAGCACGCGGATCGGCTCCTCATGCAGATATTCCGGCAGGTAGACGACCCGCGCCCTGATCTCGTCATGCACGGGATGGCGCTTCTTGTCGGTCGGCCGGCGCATCGAAATCAGCGTCAGGTCGAAGCCGGCCTTTTCCAAGCCGAGCAGCTCCTGGGCGATGAAGGTTTCCGAAAGGCGGGGATAGCCTTTCAGCACGACGAGGATCTTGCGGCGTGGCGGCAAGGCTGTGCCCTATTCCGCGACGAGGGAAAGGTGGCTGGCGCGGCCGTCGATCCATCGCCCGACCGTCTGCGAGATGTGGTCCAGCCCTTCAAGATGCATGTTGCTGCCGCTCTTCGACGGCGGCAGGCGGGAAGGCAGACGTTTCAGAGCCTCGGACATGATGGTGGGATCGGCCGATTGTTCCGGCAGCAGCATATCGACAAGGCCGAGCGCGCTTGCCCGCTGGGCACGAAGCAGCTGTTCCTCGCGCGGCTTGACGCGCGGCACGATGAGGGCCGGTTTGTCGAAGGAAAGGATCTCGCAATAGGTGTTGTAGCCGCCCATGGCGACGACGCCGGTGGCGCCGTCGATCAGCTCTTCCATGTGGTTGTCGAACTCGATCACCTCGATATAGGGGATGGCTTCGCCCTTCTGCACCAGCTTGGCCCGCTCGGCGGCCGGCATATAGGGCCCGAGCACGACAAGCGCTTTCTGCGTCAGCGTCGGATCGGCCTCGTAGGCGTTCATCACGTCGTGCACGAGATCGGAGCCGTCGCCGCCGCCGCCTGTGGTGACCAGGAGGTAATTATCCTTGCGGGCGTTGATCGAGCTCTTGCCCTTGGAGACGCTGCGCTGCAGAAAGCCGACGAAATCCATCTTTCGGCGCAGGCTGGCCGGCACGTCGAGACCCATAAGCGGATCGTAGAAATCAGGCGGACCATAGACCCAGACGCTGTCGTAATATTGGTCGATCTTCTGCATGATGCCGTTCCTCTTCCACTCGGCGTCGAGCAGATGCGGCGCGTCCATGATTTCGCGCAGGCCGAGCACCAGCACGGTGCCGCGGGCCTTGAGATAGGCGAGCGTATCCTCGACCTCGCCCTTCAATCCCATCGGCTCCTTGTCGACGATGAAGATGTCGGGCTGGAAGGTCTCGGCGGTGTGGCGGATGCTCGATTCGCGCATCTTCAGCGTTTCGTGCAGGTCGATATGGCTGGCAAGCGAGGTATATTCGCCGTTGCGCAGCTTGATGACGCTCGGGATCTTCACGAAGTCGACGCGGGCGCGGTAGTCGAAGGCGCCGGCGATCGTCGCGCCCGAAATGATCAGGATGTTGAGGCCGCGATAATCCTCGACCAGCGCATGGGCAATGGCGCGACAGCGCCTGAGATGGCCGAGGCCGAAGGTGTCGTGACTGTACATGAGGATGCGCGCATCTTCGAGACGTCTGGCCATGGGTGTTCCCTCCGGGGTGAACAGCATGCGTTAGTACCCCCACCGTCCGGAGGCCACGTGGCGGGGGCGGTGCCATAAGGCGCCGCCGGGTTTTCTGCTATTTGTAGGGATCTGCCGCATCACGCAAGCCGTCTCCCAGAAAGTTGAACGCCAAAATGACAAGAACAACAGGAATGATCGGATAGAGCAGCCAAGGATAAAAGGCGATGACGCTGACGCTTTTTGCCTCGGTCAGCAGAATGCCCCAGCTGGTGATCGGCGGGCGAAGGCCGAGGCCGAGGAAGGAGAGCGCGGTCTCGCCGAGGATCATGCCGGGGATCGAAATCGTCGCCGAGGCAATGAGATGCGACATGAAGCCCGGCACCAGATGCCGGCCGATGATGCGCGGCGTACTGGCGCCCATCAGCTGTGCCGCCTGGACGTAATCCTCCTCGCGCAGTGCCAGAAGCTTGGAGCGCACGGCTCGCGCCAGTCCGGTCCAGTCGATGATGCCGAGGATGACGGTAATGCCGAAATAGATGACGATCGGGCTCCAGGTCACCGGCATGATGGCGGCCAGCGCCATCCATAGCGGCAGGCTCGGCAGCGATTGCAGCACTTCGATCAGGCGCTGGACAACGAGATCGAAAATGCCGCCGCGATAACCGGCAAGGCCGCCGATGACGATGCCGAGCAGGAAGCTGATCGAAATGCCGATCAGGCCGATCGTCAGCGATATCCGCGCGCCGTAAAGAATGCGCGAGAGAACGTCGCGGCCGAGCCGGTCGGTGCCGAGCAGGAACATCTGCCCGCCGATCGCCGGGCAGACCAGATGATAGTTCGAGGCCGCAAAACCCCAGAATTTATAGGCATCGCCGCGGCAGAAAAAACGGATCGGCTGCACGTCGTTCGGCCGGTCGGTATAGACGCGGTGCAGCGTGTCGAGATCGAGCGTCATGCTGCGGCCATAGACGAAGGGGCCGACGAAATTGCCCTTGTCGAAGAAATGGACGCGCTGCGGTGGCGCATGGATGAAATCGACATTGCGCGAATGCAGGCCGTAGGGCGCCAGGAACTCGACGATCAGAATCATCGCGTAGACGGCGGCGAGAAAGATGCCGGAGATCAAGGCCAGCCTGTGCTGCTTGAACTTCCACCACATCAGCTGTTTCTGCGAAGCGAGATGGATGCGCGATTGCGCCGCCGTCATCGTTTCGGTCGCCAGCGGATCGAAGGGCGCGGTCGAGACGTAATGGGGAAGCGGCGCGCCGGGCGCGGGAAGGGGCGACATTATTTGGTGCTCCTGCCTTGCAGACGGATGCGGGGATCGAGGAAGCCGAGGGCGATGTCGGAGATCAGAACGCCGATGACGTTGAGGAAGGCGAGGAACATCAGGAAGGAGCCGGCGAGATACATGTCCTGGCTTTGCAGCGCCTTGATCAGCATCGGTCCCGTCGTCTCCAGCGACAGCACGATCGCGACGATCTCGGCGCCTGAAATGATCGACGGCAGGATCGAGCCGATATCGGCGACGAAGAAGTTGAGCGCCATGCGCAGCGGATATTTCAACAGCGCCCGCATCGGATGCAGGCCCTTGGCGCGCGCCGTCGTCACATATTGCTTCTGCATCTCGTCGAGCAGGTTGGCGCGCAGCCGCCGGATCATGCCGGCAGTCCCCGCCGTGCCGACGATGATGACGGGAATCCACAGGTGGGAGAGGATCGATCGCGCCTTCTCCCAGCTCATCGGCGCCGAGATATATTGCTGGTCCATCAGATGGCCGATCGAGATGCCGAACCAGATATTGGCGAAATACATCAGGATCAGCGCCAGCATGAAATTCGGAACGGCGATGCCGAGCAGGCCGAGGAAGGTCAGCCCGTAATCGCTCCAGCTATACTGGTGCGTGGCCGAATAGATGCCGATCGGAAAGGCGATCAGCCAGGTGAGCAGGATGGTCGTGAAGGAGACGAGGATCGTCAGCCACAGGCGCTCGCCGACCACGTCGGAAACCGGCATCTGGTATTCGAAGGAATAGCCGAAATCACCGTGCAGCATGCCGCCGACCCAGTAGAAATAGCGCACGATCTCCGGCTTGTCGAAGCCGTATTGCTGGCGCATCTCCTCGATTTCCTGGAGGTTGGCAGTCTCGCCGGAGGCGCGCAGCTCGGCGATCTGGCTCTCGAAGAAGTCGCCCGGCGGCAGCTCGATGATGGTGAAAACCAGCGCCGAAATGACGAAGAGCGTCGGCACCATGGCGGCGATGCGCCAGAGAATGTATCTGAGCACGCCTCAGGCCTCCTTGTACCAGAATGTATCCGGCATGTAGATGCCGAGATAGGAGGTGGGATCGAAGCCGTAGAGGGCTTTCTCCGGCAGGTTCTGCAGCTTGGCGGCGCAAAGGACCGGCTGCAGCGTGCTGTTGATCAGCCCGATCGAGAACACCTGCTGCGTATAGAGCGACAGCATCTTGTGCCAGATCACCTGGCGCTCCTCGAATTTCGCCGTCGAGCCCCACTGGCCGAGCAGGTCGACCAGTTCGGCCGCCTCCGGCAGGTCGGGGGCGGCGCCCTCCTGGCCGGCGGAGAGGTAATGCATGCCCCAGAGCGGCCATTGCAGCTGATCGTCCAGCGTCGGCGCCAGCCCCGAGGGCGACATGTCGGCGGTGGGAACACCATTGTCGAGGCCGTACCAGATCGACATCATGATCGAACCGCTCATGGCGCGGTTGCGGAAGACGTCGCGCTGCGACGTGCGTGTATAAAGCGCAAGGCCGATATTAGCCCAGTGATCGTGCACCAGCTCCAGCACGTCGGTATCGAGATTGCTCTCGCCGGCGGTCTCGACGGTGATCTCGGCGCGCCGTCCGTCCGGCAGCAGCCTTATGCCGTCATCGCCGCGCTTGGTCAGGCCGATCTCGTCGAGCAGCCGGTTGGCCTCGTCGGCATCGAACTTCACGAAGGCGTCGGCATATTCCTGCTTGAACAGCGGGCTGTCGGGCAGGACGGTATCGGCGCTCGGCGTGCCCAAGCCGTAGAAGGCGACCATGTTGATCTCGTGCCGGTCGATCGCCAGCGACAAGGCGCGGCGCAGGCGCACGTCGCGGAAAAGGCCGCGCCATACCTCGTCGGCGCAGTTGAGGTTCGGCAGCAGCGTGATGCGCGAGCCGCGCGCCACCTTCCAGAGATTGACCTTCACCGGGAAGCGCTTCTCAGCTTCTTTCAGAAAGGTGTAGTCGTTGAAGTCGATGCCGGTCGCCTGCAGGTCGGCCTCGCCGGCACCCGCCTTGGCGGCGATGATCGACGAGGAGGAGACGTTGAGGATGAACCGGTCGAGATAGGGAAGCTGCCTGCCGGTCTCGTCGACGCGGTGGAAGAACGGGTTGCGCTCGAAGACGAACTGCTCGGCCGGCAGTGCCGTCGTGTTGCGCCAGGGATCGAGCGTCGGCAGGTTGGGATTCTCAGGCCGGTAGGAGCGGGCCATCTTGATGTGCAGGTCCTGCCATTTCTTGACGCGGTTGGTCTGCATCATCTGTTCCATCTTCGCCTGGTCGGGCTGGAACTTCTTATGGAATTGCTTGAGATAATGCGCCGGCCCGACGATGACGAGCGGGATCGGTCCTGCCAGCGTGGGCAGGAACATCGGGTTGGGTTTTTCCCAAGTGTAGCGCACCGTCAGCGGATCGAGCACCTCGAAACGCGGCAGGCTGCCGTGCGGGCGAAGCTCCAGCGCGCCGCCGCCCGGTGTCAGCTTGTCGTTCAGGATGACGTCTTCCCACCAGTAGCGGAAGTCGTCAGCCGTGAACGGCTCCCCATCGGACCATTTATGGCCTTCGCGCAGCCTGAAGGTGAAGACCGTGTCGTCTTCCGAGCTGAAATCAGCGAGGATATCCGGCTGGAACTGCAGGTGCTTGTTGTAGCCGATCAGCCGGGCATAGCCGTAGATCGTCATGAAGCGGATGTCGCGCTGGCTGCCGATGATGGTGCGCACCGTGCCGCCGTAGCTGCCGGGGGCAAGCCCCATCTCCTTCAGGTTGACGATGCGCGGGCGGGCGGGAATGCGCCCGGCCATCGGGGGCAGGCTGCCCGATGCCAGCCGCTCCTTGAGAAACTCAGGCTCGCCGGTCGGCTCCGCCCGAAGCACTGCAGGGGCGATTGCAGCGCCGACAAGGCCGCCCAGAAAGGTGCGACGCGTCACCATCCTCGCAACTCCTTGGCATCGGCGCCTTTGCGGGCGCGCACTAGATGGCCGTCGCCGAGATCGGCATAGGCAAGCTCGGCCGCGTCGTCATGCTCGGCGGTGAAGGTCACACCCCAATTTTGCTTGTCTGCCGCGCCGTTTTCCCGGAGCGCCTTGAAATCGAGCGGCCGATCGAGATCGGGGAAGGGGACGGCGGCGAGCAGCGATTTCGTATAGGGGTGCACCGGATCGCGCAGGATGATCTCACGCGGCGCGATCTCGACGATACGGCCCTTGCACATCACGGCGATGCGGTCGGCCATGTAGTCGACGACGGCGAGATTGTGCGAGATGAACAGATAGGTCAGCCCCAGTTCCTTCTGCAGGTCCTTCAACAGGTTGAGGATCTGCGCCTGGACGGAGACGTCGAGGGCCGAGACCGGCTCGTCGAGGATGATGAGCTTCGGGCCGAGGGCAAGCGCGCGGGCAATGCCGATGCGTTGACGCTGGCCGCCGGAAAAACTGTGCGGGTAACGGCTGAGGTAACGCTTGTCGAGGCCGATCGCTGCCATCAGCCCTTCGACCTTGCGCTTGTGCTCGTCACTGTCGCCGCGGTCGTGAATCTCCAGCGGTTCGCTGAGGATGTTGCGCACCGTCATGCGCGGCGAGAGCGAGGAGACCGGATCCTGGAACACCATCTGGATCTTGGTGCGCATGTCCTGCAATGCCTCGCCGCGTACCGAAAGCACGTCGATCACGTCCTTGCCGTCGTTGAACACCACCGAGCCGCTGTCGGGTGTGATGGCGCGCATCAGGATCTTGCTGAGCGTCGTCTTGCCGCAACCGGATTCGCCGACAAGGCCAAGGCATTCGCCGCGACGGATGTCGAAGCTGACGTCGTCGACGGCGTGCACGACGGCGGCTTCGTGCTTGCCGAGAAAACTGCGCTTGCGCGTCTTATAAGTTTTCGAGAGGTTGGCGACCGAAAGCAGCGTGCCCGGCGCCTCCGCCTGCAACGGCTTCTTCTTGCCGACGAGGGTCTCGAGATTGACCGGCACGTCGCGCAGCGCCTTCAGCCGCTCGCCGGGCTTCATGTCGAAATGCGGAACGGCGGCCATCAGCGCCTTCAGATAGGCATGCTGCGGATTGCGGAAGATCGCTTCGACCGGCCCGGCTTCCATGATCTCGCCGTGATAGATGACGACCACCTCGTCTGCCATGTTGGCGACGATGCCGAGATCGTGGGTGATAAGCAGCATCGCCATGCCGAGCTTGGCCTGCAGTTCGCGCAGCAATTCGAGGATCTGCGCCTGGATCGTCACGTCGAGCGCCGTCGTCGGCTCGTCGGCAATCAACAGCGCCGGCTTGCAGATCAACGCCATGGCGATCATCGCGCGCTGGCGCATGCCGCCGGACAGTTCGAACGGATACATGTCGTAGGTGCGATGCGGATTGGTGAAGCCGACGAGGCCAAGCATTTCCTCGGTCTTCTCACGCGCTTCCTGCTTGTCGATCTCGGTATGGATCAAAAGCACTTCGCTGATCTGGTTTCCGACCGTATGCAGCGGCGAAAGCGAGGTCATCGGCTCCTGGAAGATCGTCGCCATGCGCCGGCCGCGCAGGTCGCGCATTTCCTCACTGTCGCGCGAGAGCGACAGGATATCGGTCGTGCTGCCGTCGAGCGGATCGGTGAAAAGAATGCTGCCGGAGGCCTTGGCCGGGTTGGGCAGGATGCCCATCACAGACTGGCTGATCACCGACTTGCCGGAGCCGGATTCGCCGACGAGAGCGGTAACCTTGCCCGGGAGGATGCGAAGATTGGCTTCCTTTACGACACGCAGCCGGTCGCCGAAAACCGAGAAGGAGACGTCGAGATTTTCAATACGCAACAAATCGGCTGCAGACGCCATACCAATGAAATTCCCCAGTCTTCTATGTTCCCGTTAAGGCACACTATCGTACCGCAAACGGGGTGTCTAGTTGATGACAATCAAGGGAAAACCACCACATCGCGCCGAAGTTCCCCAGGCGAGAAGCGCAGATTCATAGCAGGCGTTCGAGGCTTTACTGGATGAACTTCTCCATGGTTGTGCGCTCGACGTGTTTCTTCGCGTCGCGGTGCAGGAGAATAACTTGCTCGGCTTCGGATAGCCCGTTCTGCACCGCCTCGCGGAAGCCATCGTCGACGTTGATCTCGGGGGCCGGCGCCCGTGGCTGCAGCACCGTCACCTTCTGGCGGATGCCGCGCAGCTTCTCTTCGCCGAGCGTCGTCCATTCGCCGCCGCAATAACCGGCAAAAGCCTGGCTCGCGACGACCTCACGGCCATATTTCTTGGTCAGGATCTGCAGCCGCTGCACCTCGTTGACGGCCGAGCCGAAGGCGGAGAAGGTCAGCCGGTCTTTCAGGCCGACATTGCCGAACATGACGTTGCCAACATGCAGGCCGATGCCGTAGCCGACCTTGCTCAGGCCTTTCGCCTCGCGGTCCTTGTTGAGCTCGGCGACCCGCGCCTGCGCCTGATGGACGGCGGAAAGCGCTGCCTCGCAGGCGATTTTCGACGGGTCCTTGTGGCGCCCGCAGGGATAGACGGCGAGGAAGCCGTCGCCGAGGAAGCTTAAGATCTCGCCGCCGTTGCGGTTGAAGGGCGCGGCGATCGCGTCGAAGAACTGGTTCAGCGTGTCGATATAGGCCTGGCGGCCTTCCTTTTCGGCATACATGGTGGATTCGCGCATGTCGCCCATGACGAGCGCGGCACGGATCGTCTCGCCGTCGCCGCGGCGGATCTGGCCGTTCAGCACCCGCTTGCCGGCATCGCCGCCGAGATAGGTGGTGAGCATGTTGTTGGCGAGCTTGCCGAGCACGGCCATCTTGGCGGCAACCGCCAGATGGTTCTGCATCCGGAGAAGCGCGTCGATCATGTCGTCGGAAAAGCCGTTATGATGGTCGGTCGACCAGGAGCCCATCATGCCCTGCACCGAGCCGTCGCCGAAGGGCTGCACGAAGGCGAGGTAATCGGTGATTGCGTCCTTGCGCAGGTCCTCGAAGATCGGAAATTCGGCCGGCCCTTCCTGCATCAGCCGGCGGCGGATGTGCTGCAGGTTGTTGTCGAGCAGGTAATAATAGGGGCTCTGCAGAAAACGGTCCGGCTTCTGCCCGGCCGGCATGCGGAAGCCCTCGATGGTGACGCCGCTGGCGCGCCGCCAGGTAAAGCTCAGCGCGTCATAAAGCGGATGCAGCATCGAAAAGGTCAGATGCACGCGCGCGATCGGCAGGCCGGCCGCCGCGATCCTTTCGCAGAAACCGCTCACGATGTTTTCAAGCTCGTCTCCGGCCAGCGAAGAGTTCGTCAGCCATTCAGCGACCCGGTCCAACAGGATGGAGGACACGCTGGATTCGATCGTGCTCATTCTCGGTATGATCCTCATAAGGCACGCCATCCCCAAGAGCCAAAAATCCCTCGGCCGGCACATTTTTATGCGCAGGTCACAAGGAATCAGGATGTACGAGCGGTATTATTTGTCAACGATCTGCCGAAAGCCCGACAGCGGCACCCCTCTGCGTCCCCTATCGGAGACCGGACGGGCAGTCCTTTCACGGCAGTTTATTGTTGAAAGTCAAAATAGGGATGCTGCAAATGCGAAACAATGGGAGCGGAATTTTTTTGTGCGCTCAAGTTGCAACAAAGGATTGTGCCGGGGCATTTTGGCCACACCCGGGTAAGGATCTTTGAGCAGCCCAGGACCCTCCCCACAAGGGAGGGGCTTAGCTTGCCGCGTCGTCCTACTCAAAATTATCGCCGAGAACGCTGGGGCTGAAAGAGGGCAGGCCGGTGCCGCAGGTTGGCCCTCCCCCTTGTGGGGAGGGTTGGGGAAGGGTCTTGGTCGCCAACCGACGCTATTGCCGCCGGGGAGAAGAGCCCCCCGGGTTTAATTCACCGCGATCATGCATTAGATCAGCTTCCTCTTCCCCGTTCCGAAAGATCCCGCCTTGGCCATCTCCACCTTCGACACGCTTTTGCAGAAGATCGAAACCCGCAACGCCCGTGCCGGCGTCATCGGGCTCGGTTATGTCGGCCTGCCGCTGGCAATCGCGGTGGCGCGCAGCGGCTTTGCGGTCACCGGCTTCGACATCGATCCCTCCAAGATGGTGGCGCTCGATGCCCGCCGCTCTTACATCGATGCCGTCACCAATGAGGCGCTGTCGGCCGAGATCGAGGCCGGGCGCTTCCAGGCGACCACCGATTTTGCCGGTCTTGCCGAGTGCGACGTCATCATCATCTGCGTGCCGACGCCGCTGACCAAACATCGCGATCCCGATCTCTCCTTCGTCGAGGCGACGTCGCGCTCGATCGCGCAACATCTGCGGCCCGGCCAGCTCGTCGTGCTGGAATCGACCACTTATCCCGGCACCACCGACGATATCGTCAAGGTCATCCTCGAAGGCACGGGACTGAAATCCGGCGCGGATTTCTTCGTCGGCTTCTCGCCGGAGCGGGAGGATCCCGGCAATCAGCATTATCACACCGCCACCATCCCGAAGGTCGTCGCCGGCGACGGGCCCGAGGCGCTGTCGTTGATGAAGGCCTTTTACGGCGCGGCGGTCTCGACCGTCGTTCCGGTCTCCTCGAATGCGACGGCCGAGGCGGTGAAGCTCACCGAAAACATCTTCCGCTCGGTCAACATCGCCCTCGTCAACGAGTTGAAGACCGTCTATGCGGCGATGGGCATCGACGTCTGGGAGGTGATCGACGCGGCCAAGACCAAGCCCTTCGGCTACATGCCCTTCTATCCCGGCCCCGGCCTTGGCGGCCACTGCATCCCGATCGACCCCTTCTATCTCACCTGGAAATCGCGCGAATACGAGCTGCCCACCCGCTTCATCGAGCTCGCCGGCGAGATCAATTCGGCGATGCCGCGTTACGTCGTCGGCAAGCTTGCCGAAGCCCTCGATATCCGCGCCGGCAAGGCGCTGAGCCGCAGCAAGGTGCTGGTGATCGGGCTCGCCTACAAGAAGAACGTCGCCGACATAAGAGAGAGCCCGTCGCTGCGGCTGATCGAGATCATCGAGGAACGCGGCGGACGGGCCGATTATCACGACCCCTTCGTCGCCGAGATCCCGCCGACACGTGAATACCAGGCGCTGAAGGGCCGCCGATCGGCGGCGCTGACGCCTGATACTATCGCCGGCTACGATGCGGTGCTGGTCGCCACCGACCATGACAGCGTCGATTATGCGACGCTGGCAAAAAGCGCTGCGCTGATCATCGACACCCGCAACGTTTTCAACCGGCTCGGCCTTTCGGCCGATCACGTCATCAAGGCGTGACGGCAACGCCGGAAAGCGATTTTCCGGTCATCCGGCTGGCAGCCACCGCATAACCGCCTGACGCGCCGTCGATGAAATGCATATGGTCGCGCGAAATCGGCGTCGGCACGAAGCAGGTCATCAGCGCCGAGGCCTGCCGATGCAGGCCGTAGCGGGCAATACCCTTGGCGCGTGCCGCTTCCAGCAGCGTCTCGATCCGTTTCAGATGTTCGGCGTCGACGTCGACCGTCATTTTCAGCCCGTCGTCGAACTTGCGGAAATCGGAATTGCCGGCGACGTCGCGCTTGTAGCGGCGTGCGTCGAAGCGGCCGAGCGGAATGCCGAGCCGATAGCAGACCACGGTGATGGCGAGCTGCAGGAAGATGATCAGCTTCTGGCGCAAGCGCCGGCCGGCGGGGGCTGTGGCCTTGGCCTCGCGATTGATGCCGTGCAGCGAGAAGGCAAGCTCCGGGCCATCGGCCGGCACCGGATGGCTGCCGCGGTTCTGTTCGCCGGTGATCGCGACGATGCCGTTGACGAGGTCGCGGAATTCTTCGCCCGGCCGGCCTTCGCCTGGAACCGCGATGATCGAGACGATCTCGCCGTTCTGCGCATCAATCGGGCTCCAGCGGCAGGAAAGGCCGGTCAGATCCGGGCGTGTTCCGGCCGCCGCGCGCCCGACCGCGTAATGGCCGAGCTTCATCTGTCTCTCCGCCCAACTGGTGCCGCCGCCCCAGAACATCGCATAGGTGACATGCGGGCTTGCCGAGTAGCGCGCGACGCGCACGTCAAGGCCCTCGGCGCGGGTGTCGGCGACCGGAACGATGGCGACGCGCAGCATCAGGCCGAGATCCTCCTCGACCCAGATCTGCACGGCGGCAAGGGCATCGCGTGCCGTCTGCTCCAACGAGCCCGGAAGCGCGATCAGCGCGCCGTCGCCGCCGAAGACGAAGGGATAATCGCCCTTGCCGACGGCATTCAACACAGCCGAAATGACGCTGGCGCCGGCCATGTTGACGTCCTTGTAGCGGCCGCTGGCGATTGCCTGCGTCGAGCCGACGATATCGGCAAGCGCCAGCACCCACCCATCCGGCAGCGGCCGGTAGTTTGCAGCATCGGTCACGCCCTCGAAGGCGCTGAACAACGGCACGGCGGCAAAGAATTCTTCGTCGGTCACGGTTTTCATGTCATCCAGCTTAGCACAGACCCATGTTGCCACTGCAACGCCATTTCCCATTTACGGCAATCGACTTGGCAAGGTTTCATGTGTTAGCACGCGCTCACGATATTTCATGACGGATATGGATTAGATGAGCCGCCTCGACAGCTTCATTCGCCGGTTGACGGCCCAACGCGACATTTTGAACGCGATCATCGATCTGGTCGGCGAAATCGAAGGCCCGGTGCTGGAATTCGGTCTCGGCAACGGCCGCACCTATGACCATCTGCGCGAAAATTTCCCCGGCCGCCGCATCGTCGCCTTTGACTGGGAGGTCCGCTCCTATTCGGCCTCGACACCGGCGGCGGAAGATATGGTGACCGGCAATATCCGCGAGTCCGGCCAGGCCTTCCTCGGCATCGGCGCGGCACTCGCCCACGCCGATATCGGCACCGGCCATGACGAGATCGATGCGGTGACGCTGACCTGGCTGCCGCAGCTGATGGCCGGCGTGCTCACCCCCAACGGCATCGCCGTGAGCGGCCTGCCGCTGGAGCATGCCGAGCTGGTGGCGCTGCCGTTGCCGGAGGGGATCAAGGAAGGGCGGTATTTTTTGTATCGGAAGGGATAGGCGGGGATTGGGTGCTGCCGCACGGCTCGCTTGCGGTTCTGATTGGGCTTTCGCGCCGACTTTAGACTCCGAAATCGACATGGCTAGAACAACGCTACAATTGCTTTGCTGCCATGCAACGGCTCATCATAGCGAAGACGGGTAACTTTTTGCGTCGGAGGTGTTCATTTCAATCTGCCATGCAAATAACTGTTTATGGCCTAAGTTCACCAGAACTTTCCGTTGCATTTAAAGTCAATGCTCACCTAAAATCGTATACTGGGCGGGCGAATTAAAGGCATGAACTTCAAAGATGTTACTTCAAAACTAAATCAAATTTCAGTCCAGCAGGCTGGCGAGTGGCTTGGTGTTACCCTGCCGCGTTCCGGCTCACTACGTTGTCCGTTCCCGGATCACGAGGACAAGAATCCTTCGTTTGAAGTTCGCCGCTGCGGCCTTAGGTGGAAATGTCACGCATGCGACAGACGCGGCGGCACCATTGATTTCGTTCGCTTCTATCGGAGAATCGACTTTAGAGAAGCCAAACAATGGTTGCTCGATCGATCGGAAAATCCTCAGGCGGCTGTAGCTCGCAGGTTCAAAGCTCCCTCGCCAACGCAGCGCATTTCCGCCCCGCTACCTACCGACCTTGACACGGAAGTCTATGAGGCTTTTCTGACGAATTGCCCTTTGGGCGATACAGGCCGCGCCTATCTGCATTCGAGAGCCTTCACTGACGCGACGATTGATCACTTCCGCGTCGGCCAAATGCCGAGTGGCAATTTAGCTTCGTCTATGGCTGCAGAGTTTGGCTTCCAGCGGCTGATGGCCGCCGGACTTCTCAGCAAGGTGTCTACCGCCGGTAACTTCCGGCTCACATTTCGCCCAGGATACCTCGTCTTTCCGATAATAGAAGCTGGGAGGATCGTCTCGCTTCAGGCGCGCCAAACTCAATCGATTGGCAGCGGGCCAAAATATCTCTACCTCACCGGCAAGCGCCCACAAACTTATAATCTCGATGTGCTGGGGTCAGACGCGCGCGAAATTGCAATTTGCGAGGGCATTCCTGATACCATGTCGGCTCACCAACTGCGCTTCAGAGCGATAGGGCTGCTTGGAGTGTCCAATGCTCTGCAGGAAGATGAAATCTTGCGCTTGCTTGGGCGGCGAATAGTCCTTTTGTTGGATTGGGATCTGAAAGGCGAGACGAAAGCTCAGAAATTGCGATCCGAGCTGGCCTCTCGTGGTGTTGTCTGCGTACGAAAGAATAGACCAAATCCCCACGTTAAGGACTTAAATGAATATCTGATGCTTCGGGGGCATGATGTCGCTGTTTGATGATTTGGCTGCACCAGAAAATCTCAACTACGCTTGGAAGAAAGCTAGAACTCTTTTTCACAGTGCAGACGGGTATGTCGATAACGCTGAAATAATCGCATTTGAACTCAATCTTGAATACGAATTAGCGTCGATCCAGGCCGAATTCCGGTCCAATTCATATGTTCTGAGACAGCTACGTCCTCTTCCTCGCCCGAAAAAGATGGACAAGGGAACGTTCGCCAACCGTCAGTATTTTCACGTCGCCGTAAGAGATCAGGTTGCCTGGATTGCTGTGGTCAACATTCTGGGTCCGCGCTTGGATCCGCTCATGCCAGCTTGGAACTACGGCAATCGGATATATCGCGCAGCCTGGTTCGACGACGGTGAATGGCCTCAGTCTAAGAAGCTTGAAATTGGTCCATACCGGCACGCAAGCGGCCATCTTTATCGAAAGTTTCAACATAGCTGGCCGCTGTTTCGCCGCCATGTCGTGCGAACTGCCCGGCTGATGACAGGAGTGCGCGCTGAAGACACCCCTATCACTGAAGAGGATGAAGCGGAGGAAAAGGCGTTCCTTGCCGGAAAGGCTGATGACCTAGCATACTTTCGCCCAAAATTTTGGAAGAAACCCAAGAATTTTAGGGGATCGGAGCTGTTTCATGCGTCCATTGATTTGGCGCGCTTCTTTCCGAATATCAGCCGAATGGCGATTCGCAAAGCCTTAATCGCAAATCTGCCGGCAGCCGAACGTGCGGTCTTTGATATACTGATTTCGCGGATGCTGGCATTCGAAGTTGATGCCTCGGATATGCCCCATCATTTACTTGCAAATGTGGAGCCTCTGTTCTCAGAGTTCGCTGGTGATAAGGGCATTCCAACTGGGCTGTTTGCGGCAGGTTTTCTCGCCAATGCTGCTCTGATCCCTGTTGATCAGAAGGTGAATATGCTTCTTGAAAAAAAGCGCTCGGTCGCTCACTTCCGTTATGTCGATGATCACACAATTCTGGCATATGATTTTGATGAACTTTGCAGATGGATTAGGCAGTATCGTCGTCTGATTGAGGAAGAGAAAATTGGTGTCTCTATAAATGGAGATAAATTCGATCCTATAAGCTTGGGCGACTACCTGAAGCTAACGGAAGAGAATAACACCGCTGAGAAAACAGACGCTCTTGAGATGGCACGCCAGAAGGCTCAGGACGAAACGAGAATTGACGGTTTCAATCCCACGAAACTTCTGACTAAGACCCTTGGGCAGGTCTCTGCAATTGCAGCCGGTAATGTGCACATCATGGATGATGATGACCTCAAAGAGCGTCTTAAGCTCCTTGAATGGCTGTTGCTTGCAGACATCCCAGAGCGAGAAATTCGACCGGACACGAGAGCAGCATTCGCTGCAGGTCAGATTGCCCTACTGGTTCCTCTCATTGTCCAGGAAAGTGATGGCCTCATCGACAAGGCACGAGAAGTCGCTGACCTCGAAAGAGAGCGTCAAGCGCTTTATAATAACGGTGCGTCTAAAGCCCAACTCAGACGCATAGACGACAAAATAAAATTGGCCAGGTCAGAATTTCGTAAGAAGGAAAGCGAAAGCCAGAGGCATGAAAAGTCGCAATATCGCCACTGTTTCTCATTGTTGATGCGGGCTTTTAAGGAATTTCCAGGTAAGCCGCGTCTCTTTTATAGGTTATGCCACTACTGCTTGTTGACGGGTCACGCCGGCCTCAAAGAGATTGCGTTGTGGATTGTAGAGCAGCGTGATTGCAACAATGTTGTGTGGGCGGATTATTATGCTGCTCTGACTTTGCAGATATTGTCAGATACTTTGCTTAGAGCAAGCAGAACCATGCTCAGCTCCGACGCTCTTATCTCTGATCAACGTGCTGCCAGGGCGCATATCCAGGATATTGCAGACCTCAATGAGAAGGTGTTCGTCGTCCCGAACGAACGGGCTGCTTGGTTCCATGAGATCGGCCGCAAAGAGCTGTTTGCATCACTGACTGCAGTTGGTGCGTTGAGCGACGCGTTAGAGGATAAGCCGCTTGCCGAGAGGGTATACGGTGCAGCGGCACGGTTGCGCAGACCGCTGCAAGAGGCTGATGCAATTGCGCCTTCATGGGTATCCGCGACTGGCTGGCCCGCGGGCATCTGGGCGGAATTTACGGAGCGGAAGCTGAGCCTCACCGGGCGTCCTTCGCATGCATGGGAAAGGCTATTCCTTCCCGCTCTGGATGCAGGTACGGGGTTAGATGTGCTTGCGATGCGACGTTATCCGGAGCTTTTGCCAGAGGAATGGTGGCGCCGGTATCTGTCACCTCAAGCACACATACCTGCTGATGACGCAGGATGGTGGCGGGAGGCTATTGCGGTGCATCCCGATCGTAGAGCAAACGCTGAATCTGCCCCGCATGATGCGATCAGGATCGCAGCTCGTTCACTGAGCGCGTCATCTTCGTTTGCAGCTGACGGTATAGGGGCACATAGTGCATTGGAATGGCTTGAGTACGTTAAGGGGTTATCGCCTTTTGATCCTCGCCGCAGCGAGTGGACAGCCCTAGAAATTCTTCGAGGCCTGATGGCCAATCTTTTCGATGATCTGTTTGCCAGTTCGGCTACTCTAGATAACCTGCATCCGGCCAACGTACTGCTTCCTGCATTGTGGTTCACGAAATTTGAGGCCGGCATTCCGAGCTGGGAGGTCTGGCGCAATCACGCTCGTGAGGCACCCACGAAAGTTCGTGACCCGGAACTAAGGCTTGTCGATTACAGGTTCCTGGCGACAGGCGCTAACAGCGGTACCGATGACTGGCTTGGGCAACGAGCTGGCATAGGCCGGCTTCTCCTTGGCCTTTTGCAACTGGACTTTGATGGACCGCGCATATGGAATATCCGCGGGAATGAGCATGCTCATCCGTTGGCACGACGCGCCGCGTACGAGCGACTGGCCATTTCTTCTAGAACGCTTCTAATCTTGGAAGGGTGCTTGTCTGCGCGCAGCATGGAGAACTTTCAGCTAACTTCCAGGCCCCGTCTCTTTGGGGAAGACAATTCACCAACGCTGCGTGACATTGATTTCGATGCCCCGCCTCTCAATGATCCGGGAGCGGTGACAGAAAGCATTAATCGGGCGCAAGTCGCGCTCGAAAAAAACCAGATCGCAGTTTCCGGGAATCAACCACGGCAACTCATTCCGTTTAGATTAGAGGATTTTGCCTTGGGAGAAGAGGGTCTTCAACAGGAAGATAACGATGCTCAATGATAAAATAATAGTAGGCATCATTCAGACATCTCTTGATCATGTCGTCGCCTGGGATAAGGACGCGACCTGGAAAAAAGCCGTAAAAATTTCGCCAAATGAAGAAAGGCAGGCAAAAAAAGAGATACGGCATTACTTCTCTGCGCTCAGGGGATTAAACAAAAAGCCTGACATCGTTCTCCTGCCTGAGCTGGCAATTCCGTTGGGCTATGAGACGAAACTGCGCAAGATCGCCGAGAAGCTAGAATGTATTGTTATCGCCGGACTGGATTACAAGATTCTGAGCGTAAGCCCGCCGACAGTTTCTAACGAAGCTGTGGTTATTGTGCCTCCTCGCCTCAAGGGTACGAAGATCGCTTCTCAGACCGCAACGCGTTATGTTGGTAAAACGTACGCCGCGCCTGCTGAAAAAAGTAAGCTTAACAAGCTCGTTGACCCCGTCGAATTTGGGTCAATACCCACAGTTTGGCTATTTGAGAGTGCTGCGCTCGGCAATTTTGGAGTTGCAGTTCGCTATGATTTTCTGGATCTGGATAGGATAGTCTTGTACAGAAGGAAAATACATACGCTATTTATACTTGCGTACAATCAAGACATTAATACATTTGATCATGTCGCTGAGTCTATTTCCAGAACCGTATTTTGCAATGTGGTTGTCTGCAACTGCGGTTTTTTTGGCGGATCAATGGCTGTATCGCCATTCAAGGAACCGTTCAAAAGGACCGTTTATCGGCACTCGGGAAATAAACTCTCCAATGTGCAGGTCGTCGAGCTGCCTCTCAAGGATCTTGATGATCATCATAATGAACATGGCCCAAAAGGAATGTTCAAGAGCTTACCACCCGGCTTTGAGGCACTGGAAACTCTGAATAAAAAGACCGAGGCCATTTAATCAGAACGCCTGCTAATTCCGGAAACAAGCCACCTTTAAGGCAAAACCTTGTATTGATCGAAACCGCTCGGCAGGTCGCGAACTGGACGTTCGCGGCGCGCCAGATGAAGCTGATCGGCTTGATGTGATCGCCTATCTCAGAACCCTCGCCGACACTCCGGCGCCGCTGCCTTGATGATGAAGGGGCTACACGGCACGGGGCCGCCTCTACGGCAAAAACAGCACATTATACTGATCGAATTCTCCCGGCAGATCCCGCACCTTCATCTCCTCCTCGCGGTCCTCGAACAGCACGAGGCAATCCTCGTAGTAGCCGGCGAGCATGGAGATGAAGGCTCTCGTGCCCTCGGCTCCATAGAACAGCGGCGTGAACTCCATGTGGAGCGGCACGCGGCGGGTAAGCAGGGGCTGCATCGAACGGCAGGCGATCGGCTCGTAGCCTTCGATATCCATCCAGACGAGGCCGATTGCTCCAGGGTCGATCGACAGGCCGGCGAGGATTTCGGACACTGGCTTCACCGGCACGCTAATCTTCCTGTCGGTCGGGCTCTGGCGGATGGCGCTGCTCTTGCCGTGATTGTTGCGGTTGAGGAAGAAGTCGATCTCGCCTTCGCTCTCGCCGGCGGCGCAATTGACGAGATGGACCTTTTCCGTCAGCCGGTTCTGGCGGATGTTGAGTTCAAGCAGCGGGAAATTGCGCGGGTCGGGCTCGATGCTGACGATCCGGGCGTAGGTACCGCTCAAGGCGAAATAGACGGTCTGGGTGCCGATATTGCCGCCGATCTCGAGCAGCGTCGCATCCTTTCTGAGGAGACGGCGCTCGCGCAGGATGACGATCAGCCGGTCGACCGCGTCGCGCTCGAAATGACCCTTTCGAAAGACCTTGCGGCCGATATAATCCGAAGGCGAAAAGGTCATCAGATGATCGCCGGCGTCGACCGTCATCGAGACGACGCGCGGGCCGATATTTTCTATCAGCAGGCGGCGGCCGAAGCGAGTGCCGAAGAAGCGCGAGGCCGAGGCATTGCGCGCCTTGCGCAGCCGGCGGCTCCAATATTTGGCGGTGAGCCAGGGCTTGCCGGGCATCAGTCTTTTCCTTCGAGCGGTTCTGCCGCTTTCTCTCTCGGAATGACATAGACTTTCAAGGGCAGGGCGCGGCCGCGTACGCTGATTTCACGGCTTTCGATGCCCGAAAGATCGGCGCCGGAGAGGCTCGCCACCGGTTCGGAGATGACGATCGCCGCTTCGAATTCCTTGGCCGCACTTTCCAGCCGGCTCGCGACGTTCACGGTATCGCCGATCGCCGTCATGCTGCGCACCCGGCCATAGCCCATCGTGCCGACGACGGCCGGGCCGGTGTGGATGCCGATCGCGATGCGCAGCGGCAGCGCCAGTTCCTCGGCCAGTTCGGCGGCGAGCTTCTCGATCTCGGCGACGATCGCGGCAGCCGCCTTGAGCGCCTGGCGGCAGGCTTCCTCAGGCGCGGTGTTGAGGCCGAATAGCGCCATGGCGCCGTCGCCGATGAACTTGTCGAGCCGCCCGCCCGCCTGCTCCACCGCCTTGCCGATGATGGCGAAATAGCGGTTCAACAGGAAGACGACGTCGAAGGGCAGGCGCGTTTCCGTCAGCGTGGTGAAATGGCGGATGTCAACGAAGAGCACGGCGATCTCACGTTCGCGCCCCGGGCTGGTCTCCTGGCTGTTGGCGGGAAGGGCGGCTTCGAGCGCCGGCACGAGCAGCGGCGCGACCGCGACATCGCGGTTCGGGCGAAGCTGGCAGGCAAGCCGCACGTCCGGGCCGGCATTGATGCGCCTCAGCGTCGTCTTTTCCATCTTGTCGGGGACCGGCAGGTGCTCGTAGTCGCCGAGGATCTGCACCCGGCAGGTGGAACACTGGCCCTTGCCGCCGCAGACGGAATAATGCGGCAGGCCGCCGAGCCGGCTTGCCTCCAGCACCGAGAACCCGCGCGGCACACGGATCACCTCGCCGCCCGGATAATGCACGGCCACCTGGTCGAGGGCCTCCTTCAGCCTGCGCCGGGCGCGGGCTGCGACGACGATCAGCAGCGCGGCTGAGAAAGCGCCGTAAAGCCCGGCGCGGATCGTCGAGACCTGGCGGAGAACCTCCGGGTTCGAGGCGTAACGGGTGTTGACCGTCGCCTTATAGGGGCTGTTGGCGACCGCCTGCTGATAGGAGGGGTCGGCCAGCGTGCGACCCATTTCAACGAAACCGAGCAGCGAGAGCACCGGCACGAGGATTGCCAGCGCCAGCAGCAGCGGCGCCAGGCCGGCGTACCAGGGGCGGTAGCGCAGCCAGAAATGCAGGCCGATGCAGCCATGGATCCAGACGGCGAGGAGACCGAACGCCTGCCGGAGGCCGTTTGCCGGCGCCCGGATCCACAGCGAGCCGACGACCGTCTCGTAATCATCAATATAACCGTAGAGCTCGTGGGCGATGCGCGTGCCGATGACATGATCTATGAGAAGCAGCGGGATCAGCAGACCGAGCACGATCTGCGCCATCTCGCCCTTTGGCATGACGAGGCTGCGGCGCATATAGATGGCGCGCAGCACCAGCGCTATATGGATCAGAACCGACGAATAGAAGATGGTCGTCCCGACAGGATTGCGCCAGATCGCCATGAACAGGCGGGCAGCCTTATCGGCGGCGGAGACGGAAATCAGGCCGATCGCATGGTTCGACAGGTGCAGCAAGACGAAGATGAAAATGACCAGGCCGGAACCGAGCCTCGCCCTTCTGATCATACGCTCCGAAAAAATCCCTGTGGCCGAGACCGTCGTCATTCATTCCCGTTCTTGTCGATGCAACCGCAGGCTCATAGAGATTGAGAAAGAGGCGGAATTGCTTCCATCGCGATCACATTCCATCTGTTTATGCGCAAGTTTTAGGGAAATGGACAATAGCGGAGTTTCGCCACCGGGCATGACGGCCGGAAACACTGTGTCTTCATATGAGGGTTGTGCATGCGGGTGGCTTTTTACGCGCCGATGAAATCGCCGAACCATCCGGTGCCGTCGGGCGACCGGCTGATGGCGCGGCTGCTGATCCGGGCGCTTGAAATGGCCGGGCACGAGGTCGAGGTCGTCTCCGAATTCCGCACCCATGCCGCGACACCGGAAGCGGCAGCCGACCTCGAACCGGCGATCGGTGCCGAACTGCAGCGGCTGCGGCAAAAATGGACATCCACGCCGCGACCCGAACTCTGGTTCTGCTATCACCCGTATTACAAATCGCCCGACCCGTTCGGGCCGGTGATCTCCGCCGAATTCGCCATCCCCTATGTCACAGCCGAGGCGTCCTATGCGGCGAAACGCGATAGCACCGGCTGGGCAGGCGTGCAGAAACGCGTGGGCGAGGCGATCCTGCAGGCGGCCGTCAGTATCAGCTTCACCGAACGCGACCAGGCGGGCCTTTCGGCCGCCTTTCCGCAGGCGCGGCTTGCCGGCCTGAAACCCTTCATCGACACGGCGCTGTTCGAGAGGGTGTCGCCGGCCCCCGATCCGCTGCGGCTGATGACGGTGGCGATGATGCGGGCCGGCGACAAGATGGCAAGTTATGCCATGCTGGCAAAAGCGTTGCGGCTGATCGAAGACCGGCCCTGGACGCTTGCCGTCATCGGCGATGGCCCGATGCGGCACGAGGTGGAGGCGCTGTTTTCCGCCTTTCCCGCCCGCCGCATCGAATGGCTGGGCGAGCGGGATGCGGCCGAAATCGCCGGTCTGCTCGGGCGCGGCGGCATCTATGTCTGGCCGGGCTGCGGCGAGGCTTACGGCCTTGCCTATCTGGAAGCCCAGGCCGCCGGCCTGCCCGTCGTCGCGCAGGAGACGGCGGGGGTGCCCGCCGTGGTCGAAGCGGGGGTGACCGGCCTGCTGACGCCGGATGGTGATGTCGCCGCCTATGCCGCGGCCGTGGCTGCCCTGCTGGACGATGGGGAGAGGCGCGACGCCATGGGCCAGGCGGCGCGCCGCTTCGTGCTCGGCCAGCGCTCGCTGGCGATGGCGGCCGAGCGGCTGGACGGAATTTTGCGAGCCAATGCGGCAACAGGAGTAAGGCGATGACCGACATGACGAGCTGGGAGCCGCTGCGCCGTGAGCTCGACCGCTGGCAGGCCGCCGGCCGTGTGGCCCGCTTGTGGCTGCGCGACGACGATGCGATCGAGCCGACGCCTGATCTGGAGAGGCTGCTGGCGTTAACCGGCGAAAGCAAGGTGCCCCTGACGCTGGCCGTCATTCCTGGCCTGACGGGCGAGGCATTGGCGGCGCGGCTGGCGGCAGAGGCCGGCGTGACGGTTGCCGTGCATGGCTGGTCGCATAGCAACCATGCGGGTCCGGAGCGGAAGAAGCAGGAGCTTGGCAGTGACCGGCCGGCGGAGATCGTGCTCGGCGAGCTGGGTGACGGGTTCCGGCTGCTGCAGCGGCTCCATCCGGCCCGTTTCCTGCCGGTGCTGGTGCCGCCGTGGAACCGGATCGACGCCACCCTCATCCCGGCGCTGCCGGATCTCGGCTTCGCAGCGCTTTCGGTCTATGGGCGGGCAAGGCAGGGCGGGCCGATACCGCTTCTCAACACCCATGTCGACATCATCGACTGGCACGGCACCCGCGGCGGACGGAGCGAGGCGGAGCTGGTGGCCGAGTTGGTGGCGGAATTGCGCGACCGGTTTGCCGGCAGCGACGAACCGATCGGCGTGCTCACCCACCATCTGGTGCACGACGCCGCCGCCTGGGATTTCCTGTCGGCCTTGTTTGCCGCAACGGGACGGCATCCCGCCGTCCACTGGTCGGCGGCATCGGCACTTCTCAAGCCGTGAGGCTTGCCGGTCGATGGCCGATCAGTTGGCCGATCAACTGGGATGAACGCGCCCGAGGAAATCTCGCATCAGTGCGGTGACCTCATCGAGATGCGTCTCGAGCAGCCAGTGGCCGCCGCCGAGCAGATGCAGTTCCGCATCCGGCAGATCGTGGAGATAGGCGCGCGCCGATTGTTCCGGCATGTAGTGGTCGTTGGGACCCCAGACGATCAAGGCCGGAGGCCGGTTTTCCCTGAGGTATGCCCGATGCTGCGGAAACCACGCCCGGTTCTCTTTCAGCCCGGCGATCAGGTCGATGGCGATTTCCTTGCGCCGCGGCGTCATCAGCGACCAGTGCAGCGTCCAGAGATCCGGCGGGATGGCGGCGGCCAGAGGCGGCGGCAGGTCGTTGAGGAATTCCTCCTTGAAGGTCTCCTTGCTGATCGCCTCGGCCAGCATCTTCCTCATCTCCGATCGCGGCAGCGACCACGTCGCCTCGATATCCGCATATTTCGGCCCGAGCGCATCCTCGTAGGGAATATCGCCGTTCTGGATGATCAGCGCCACGATGCGCCTGGGATCTTTGATGGCCAGTCGCGCACCGATGGGCGAGCCGAAATCGTGGAGGTAAAGGGCGAAGCGGTCGATCTCCAGCACGTCGACGAAAGCCTCCAGCCAGGCGGCGTAGCCATCGAAGCTGTAGTCGAAATCGTCGGGCGTGCCGCTATAGCCGGCACCGGGGAAGTCCGGCGCAATCAACCGCCAGCGGTCAGCCAGGCGCGGCATGAGATTGCGGAATTCATAGGAGGAGCAGGGATATCCATGCGGCAGCAGCAAGACAGGCGCATCGCGTCTTCCGGCTTCGCGATAAAACGTCTCGACGCCGGCAACGGTGATCCGGCGATGCCGGACGAGGGTCGCTGTCGGAGCGTCTCCGGCGGCGCTCACTTTCGGTCTTCCTCAAACTGTTCGGCGCCCTCGACCGGCCGCAGCCACGCTTCCCGGCGCTTGATCCAGAGTTCGTAGCGCGGCACGAGCGGCGTCGGCGCATCGGAGAGAATGCCAAGCTTGATTTCCGCCTCTTCGTCATCGACGGAAAACAGTCGCGAACCGCAGCCGGTGCAGAAATGCCGGCCTTGGAACGCGCCGGTTTCCCCCGCATGTTCGAATTGGCCGGCGGGCCAGATCCCATAGAAGGTGAAGGCCGAACCACTTTCCTTCCGGCAGTCCATGCAATGGCAGATCCCAACGCGGCTGGGTTCGCCGGCAACAGAGATGCGCACCTGCCCGCATAGGCATTGTCCGGAAAGTACGGTCATGGCTGACACCCGTTTCGAGGATCTTGCGATGCCGAGAAAACGGTCCGGCTCGGGATCGGTTCCGTAGCAAGCTCAAGCGCGACCGACTGCGGCCGGCGAAAGCGGCCTGCAGCCTGTCAGATCACCACGGTCTGATTGTCGCGGGCGGCAAAGGATTCTGGGAAGGCGGCCTGCGCCTGGGCTTCCATCTGCGCCAGCTGTTCGTCGGTGCGCGAGGGGGCGTGGTGGAAGAGGGCGAAGCGTTTGGCGCCGGCGATCTTTGCCAGCTCGGTGCCGTGCTGCCAGGTCGAATGGCCGAAGCCCTTGAAACGCTGCATCTCGTCTTCATTGTAGGTGCAGTCGTAGACGACGAGATCGGCGTCCTTCATCATCTCCAGCGAGACCGGGTCGTGGCTGCCGGGAATATGCTCGATATCGTAGATCAGAGCGACCGACCGGCCCTGCCATTCGATGCGGTAGCCGATGGCGCCGCCCGGATGGTTGAGCATGAAGGTCTTGATCTCGATGCCTTCGTGAGGCGTCAGCGCCTGGCCGGGATGGAAGTCGCGGAAGTTCATCGTCGCCTGACAGATATCGGTCTTCACAGGAAACCAGGGCGGGCTGATGAACTGCTCGACCATCTCACGCGTGCTCATCTTGCCGTCGAGATGGCCGGACCAGATGTTGACGTTGATCGAGGGGTAATAGATCGCCTTGAAAAAAGGCAGGCCGATGATGTGGTCGTAGTGGCAGTGGCTGAAGAACAGGTCGACATCGCTGACGCCGTCGGCGAGCAACGACAGCCCCGCCTCGCGCAGGCCGGAGCCGGCGTCGAAGATCATCCTGTGTTCTCCGCAGCGAATTTCGATGCAGGAAGTGTTACCGCCGTAGCGGTCGAATTCGGGGCCCGAAACGGGAATACTGCCGCGGACGCCCCAAAATTTTACCTGAAACAGTTCTGTCGTCATCGTTCTTCAAACCGGCCTTCCCGCACCGCCATCGTAAACATAGTTTATCCCGATGCGAAGCAGCAGAATTCCACGGGTTTGCCTGTGTCCCCTTTCATTCTCCTAACCGCTAGCGGAAGAAGAAGTAGATTTTCCTAAGCAATCGGCTTTCGCCTCGGAAAGCAACCCAGTATGGTTGGTTTTCGGTAAACGTGCTGTTGGGGCGGGGACATTTTCCCGTAAATCATGCCTATTAGATGGTTGCGCGCGATCGAAAAAACAATTGCCGCCCATCCGACCCTGATTCCGCTGTCACCCGCTTGCGCTAAAACTCTCTAGGCGGCCGAAAGGCAAGGCATGCACGGCTGCGGCGGGGCCGGATTTACATCCAGGGTCAATCTCGGCAGAAAATAGCATCCTCTGAGAAAATTGTGCACGCCGCGGCACGAATGTTTCCTTGATCGCTATCGCCGAAAAGCGATATATCTGATGATACGAAAAATATAAGAGATTCGGTAATGCTGCAGCCTGTCGTAAACGAGACCATCGCCGAGAGCAGTTACCGGCGCATTCGGGCTGACATTATTTTCGGGCGGCTGGCGCCCGCCCAAAAGCTCAAGCTGGAAAGCCTGAAGGAGTCCTACGAGACCAGCATCAGTACGCTGCGGGAGGTGCTGAACCGGCTCTCCTCCGAAGGGCTTGTCGTTGCCGAAGGACAGAAGGGGTTCGAAGTCTCCCCGGTGTCGGTTTCCGACCTCAAGGAGACGGCGGCGATGAGACTGCTCCTTGAGAGCCATGCCTTGGAGCAGTCCCTTGCGCGTGGCGACGTGGAATGGGAGGCGCCGCTGGTTGCGGCCCACTACAAACTGGCGCGGATGGAGCAGGTCATGTCATCCGGCGATACCAGCAGGGCCGAGGACTGGAAGCGTTACGACTGGGAGTTCCACCAGGCGCTGATTTCGGCCTGCGGATCGAAACTGCTGATGCAGACCCATTCGGTCATCTTCGACAAATATCTGAGATATCAGATGGTCGCCCTGTCCTACCGGGGCGATGTCGCCGCCGAAGAACATCAACAGCTTTTGGATGCGGCCTTGCGGCGGGATGCGGAGACCGCCAAGCGGGTGCTTGCCTTCCACATTCAAGGCGGGGTCGAGCATGCTTTGGCGCGGGGGACGTTGAAATGACGACGGATGCTCGCCGGGCCATAACATCAGGAAGAGCCATGCTCAAACAGATCCACGACCCGGCTGAAACGGTAAGCGATGTCGTTTTCCGGCAGATCCGCGAGGATATCATCTCGGGGGTATTGCCGCCGGGGGCGAAGATCAAGCTGGAGCAGGCAAAGGAGCGCTACTCCATCGGCATTTCGTCGCTGCGCGAAATTCTGAGCCGCCTGACCACGGAAGACCTTGTTCTGGCCGAAGGGCAGCGTGGTTTCGAAGTCAGCCCGGCTTCGCGCCGCGAGCTGCTGGAGCTTGCCGATCTGAGGATCGTTCTTGAAACGCATGCGATCGGCCTTGCATTCGCTGCGGGAAATCTCGAATGGGAAGGGCGCATCGTCGCGGCCCATCACCGCCTGGCTGCCGCGGAGCGCAAGCTGCTGGCGGGCGACACCTCGCGCACGGTCGACTGGGTTCGATATGATTGGGAGTTCCATCAGGCAATTGTCTCGGCCTGCAATTCAGAGACGTTGATGGCGACCCTGTCGTCGGTCTTCGACCGCTTTCTCCGTTATCATATGCTGGCCGAAAGCTTTCGCGGAAAACCTGTCGTCGACGACCACCGGCTGTTGTTCGAACTTTCCATTCAGCGTGACGTCGCCGGTGCGACCGAGGTGGTCAAACGGCACGTCCATAGCGGCGTCGAACATGTGCTGAAGAGCGGCCGCATTCTCTAGAGCGCATCGCTTTGAAGCCAGGAAATTAATCGACGTCTTTCGGAATTCCCTCCGGGCGCATCTGTCTTTTCAGCGCGGCGATCCGGAAAATTGCGTTCGGCGCGCCATAGCCGCGATAACCACGGCGCTCAACGATCTCGAAAAAGAAACCCTCTCCATAGGTGCCGCTGTAGAGCTGGAAATACTCGCCGTGCTCGTCCCGGTCATAGAGGATGTTCTCCGCTTTCAGCCGCTCGGTCATGACGGGATCGAGCCCGAAGCGGGCTTCGACGTCTTCGTAATAGTTCGGCGAAATATGCAGGGAACTGAAACCGCAGCTGCGAAGTTTTTCGGCGGTTGCAAAGATGTCGTCGGTCGAAAATGCCAGGTGTTGGATGCCGGAGCCGAACTTCTCGGCAATGAAATGTCCGGCCAGGGTGCGGCGGTTTTCGGCTCCGTTCATAGTGATGCGCAGCCCGCCCGACTGGTTCTCGACGACCTGGCTGCGCACCACCCCGGCTGGATCGATGATGTCGACCATCGGGGTCTTATGGGTCTCGAAGATCGACGTATAGAATAAAAGCCAGGTGAGCATTTCATCATAGCCGACCGTCTGGGCGACGTGGTCGACGCGGAGAAGGCCGGCAGACGCCGTGGCGGTGTCGTCGGTGACCGGGCGAAAGTCGATTTCGGAAAAGCGGCCGAGAGCGCTCTTGTCGTCGATCAGATAGACGATGCCGCCGCCGACGCCCCGAATGGCGGGCAGCTCGAGTTCACCCTCCGCCACCGGCTGGGCAAAGGGCTCGGCATCGAGAGCAAGCGCACGCGCAAAAGCCATTGCGGCATCGTCGACGACCAGCGCCATGGCATAGGCAAACGTTCCATGTACGGCATAGGCCGCATTGGCAAATCCCGCTTGATCGACATTGACGAGGATGCGGATCTCGCCCTGCTCGAACAGCGAGACTTTCTTGGTGCGGTGGACGGCGGTCTGTTTGAAGCCGAGGGTGCGCAGCAAGGCCACCAGTTCGACTTCATCCTGTTCGTCCGTGGCAAACTCCACGAAGCCGACGCCCTTGACGGCCGCCCGTTCCGGCATCGCCGCCCCGGTCATGCTGCCAGAGCCGAGATGGCGGCGCACCTGATCGCCGAGATAGATCAGCGAGCGGTGGCCATCGGCGGCGATCGGCCGCGACAGGCCGCCTCGAAACTGGTCGTTGAAAATCTCCAGGGAGAAATAGCCATCATAACCTGTGGCGGCGACAGCTTCGGTAAAGGCCGTGACGGGAAGGTCTCCTTCGCCAGGCATATTGCGGAAGTGGCGGCTCCAGTAGAGTAGGTCCATGTCGATCAGCGGCGCATCGGCAAGCTGGACGATAAAGATCTTCTCTTTCGGAATCGAGCGGATCGAGTTGACGTCGATCTTGCGTGACAAGGTGTGGAAACTGTCCAGGATGAGGCCGACATTCGGATGATCGGCGCGCCGCACGATCTCCCAGGCGTCGCGGTGGTCGCTGATATGGCGACCCCAGGCGAGCGCCTCGTAGCCCACCCTCAGACCACGCCGGGCGGCTCGTTCGCCGAGCTCCCGGAAATCCTCGGCCGCCCGGTCGATGCCGCCGATGGCGGCCGGCGAGACGTTCGAGCAGACCAGCACCAGATCCGTTCCAAGCTGCTGCATCACGTCGAACTTCCGTTCGGCACGGTCGAAAGTGCGGCTTCTAAGCGGCTCCGGCATGCCCTCGAAGTCGCGAAACGGCTGGAACAGCGTAATCTCCAGTCCATGGTCGCGCACCAGTTTACCGACATCGGCCGGGCTTCCGTCGAAGGCCAGGAAATCGTTCTCGAAGATTTCGACGCCGTCGAAGCCCGCCCGGGCGATCGCCTCGAGCTTCTCCGGCAGTTCGCCGCTGATCGTCACAGTCGCAATCGAGGTCTTCATGTCAAAGCCCTTTCGGTATCCACCGCCAGCTGCGAAAAATCGCTCTCACCTATTATCGCTAATCTCTTGAGGAATTCAAATAGATTGATGCATTATAAAATCTCATATGATTTTAAAAAACTCTGTTGATTTACACGTTCGTCTCTGGCAATCATTCTTCCCACAGTCAAAAGGTGAGGTGGCTGTCCGGTCGAACGACCGCCAAAGAGGAGGAAACATAATGTTCAAATCTATGCTGACGCGTCGAAACGCGATACTCGGAGCCGCGGCCCTGGTGGCTGCCGTCACCTTGGCGCAACCGGCCGCCGCCATCACGCCCGACGAAATCAAGGCCCGCGGTAAGATCATTGTCGGAATTCAAGGCGACAACCCGCCCTGGGGCTTTGTGACCAGCGGCGGTAAGCAGGACGGCCTCGACGCCGACATCGCCACGCTGTTCGCCAAGGAACTGGGCGTTTCCGTCGAGTTCGTGCCGCTCGAAGTCAACAACCGCATTCCGGCGCTGACGGCGGGGCGTGTCGACGTTCTGTTCGCGACCATGGCAATGCTGCCGGATCGCGCAAAGGCCGTGCAGTTCAGCAAGCCCTATGTGGCCAATGCCATCGTCCTGATCGGTCCCAAATCGGCGGAGATCAAGACGAATGCCGACATGGCCAAGTTCAGCGTCGGCGTCGCCAAGGGTGCAGCGCAGGATACGCAGGTGACGAAGAACGCGCCTGAGGGCACGACGATCCGGCGCTATGACGGAGACGCTGCGAGCGTTCAGGCCCTGGTTTCCGGCCAGGTCGATACGCTGGGCGGCAACATCTTCTACATGGACCGGGTGAACAAGGCGCGCCCGGGCGAATTCGAAAACAAGCTTGAATTCCAGAAGCTCTACAACGGCGCCTGCACGCGTCTCGGCGAGAAGGAAATCAATGCGGCGCTGAACAGCTTCATCGACAAGATCAAGACAAACGGCGATCTCAAGGCCGTCTACGACAAGTGGATGAAGGTGCCGGTCCCGGAATTCCCGGAAAAGCTTGAAGGCATTCCGTTCGCGGCGAACTGAGCGAGCGTCGGTTTGCGTCGGTGGCTGCCGATTGCCCCTCACCCTAACCCTCTCCCCGTAAACGGGGCGAGGGGACTTGCCTCACGAAACGCTGGTGAGGGATTGAGAGGATGCGGCATATCCCCTTCGCCCCGTTTACGGGGGTCCGAAGGACGGGTCGAGACCCGCGGCTCGACCCCGGTCGGTGGCGGCAGCCGGATGAGGGGCAGGCGGCCGTCTCCAGACGAATCTTATCCATGAAGGCTGGCAGCCATGCCCGTCAACACAACCGCCATGCTTGTGGCCCGGCCCGTTTGAGGTGCGCGACATGACCAGAACCATTTTTGTGCTCAACGGACCGAATCTCAACCTGCTGGGGGAGCGCGAGCCCGCGATCTATGGCTCGACGACGCTGGCCGATATCAGGGACAGGTGCCTGGCAAAGGCTGAGAGCCTCGGCTTTGCCGTCGACTTCCGCCAGACCAATTTCGAGGGCGAGCTTGTGGAAAGCGTGCATCAGGCCCGCAAAGAAGCCTGCGGCATCATCATCAATCCGGCCGGCTATACCTTCACCTCGATCGCCCTTCTCGATGCGCTGAAGATGTTCGATCCGCCGAAGATCGAGCTGCACATCTCGAATGTTCATGCGCGCGAAAGCATCTACCACAATTCGCTGATCTCGCGCGTCGCCACCGCCATCATGATCGGCTTCGGCGCCCGCGGTTATGAGCTTGCCATCGAAGCAATGGCCGACATGGCGGGAGCAGCGAAAGCATGAATTACAAGCTGGATTTCACCCCTGTCATCGATGGGCTGCCGAGCCTTCTGCTCGGCTGTCTCGGGACCTTCCTGCTTGCCATTTGCGGAATGCTGCTGGCGATCGTCATCGGGATCGGCGGGGTTGCCCTGCGCGATTCCGCGCTCAAACCCTTGCGGTGGCTGGTCATCGCCTTCGTCGAACTGATCCGCAACACGCCGTTCCTGGTGCAGATCTTCTTCATCTATTTCGCGCTTCCGCTCACCGGCATCCGGCTGGATCCGACGCCGACGGCGATCATCGCGCTCGGCATCAACGGCGGCGCCTACGCGATCGAGATCATTCGCGGCGGCGTCCAATCGATCCCGAAGGGGCAGATGGAAGCCGGCCTGGCGCTTGGCCTGCACAAGGCGCAGGTCTTCCGGCTGATCATCCTCAAGCCGGCATTGCGGGCGATCTATCCGTCGCTGACCAGCCAGTTCGTGCTGTTGACGCTGACCACCAGCATCGCCTCGGCGATCTCGGCCTATGAGCTGACCTCCGTTTCCCAGCGCATCGAATCGGAGAGCTTCCGGAGCTTCGAGGTCTACTTCACGGTCACGCTTTTCTATTTCGTGATTTCCTGGGTGATGATGCGCCTATTTGCGGCGTTTTCCGCCCGCTACTTCAAATATCCCGTCAAGTAGGAGGATTCCATGGGTCACGACGAGTTCGTCTTCCTCCTGATCGGTCTGAAATGGACCGTGCTTCTTTCCGCCGTCGGCTTTGTCTGCGGCTGCATTGCCGGGCTCGGCGTCGCTCTCGCCCGCGTCTCGGGCAACCCGCTCTTGGAACGCCTGACCGCCGGCTATATCGCCGTCTTCCAGGGAACACCGCTTCTGATGCAGCTTTTCGTGGTCTATTACGGCCTGGCCCTGCTCGGGCTGATGCTCGATGCCTGGGTGGCCGTCGCGATCGGCCTGACGCTGCATGCCAGCGCCTATCTCGGCGAGATCTGGCGCGGATCGATCGAAGCGGTTCCGCGCGGCCAGACGGAAGCGGCAAAGGCGCTCAGCCTCAGATACGTCTCCCGCATGAGGGATGTCATCCTGCCGCAGGCGCTGCGCATCTCGCTGCCTGCGACGATAGGCTTCCTGGTGCAGCTGATCAAAGGCACTTCGCTTGCCTCGATCGTCGGCTTCACCGAGCTGACGCGGGCCGGCAACATCATCTCCAACCAGATTTTCCAACCGCTGACGGTCTTCGGCGTCGTCGGCATCCTGTACTTCCTGATGTGCTGCCCGCTGACGATCCTTGGCGCGCACCTCGAGCGAAAGTTTGCCGCTTCCGCGCGCTGATCCGCATCCCCTTGTTCTTCGATGCGGCCTTGCCCGCCAATTGTGGAGTTCTACCGATGACCAGCCCCATTCCCGCCCAGGCCGCGGAAACCATGATCGCCATGGCGCAGGTGGAAAAGTGGTACGGCTCGTTTCAAGCCCTTCACGACATCAACATGACGGTGCGCAGCGGCGAGAGGATCGTCCTGTGCGGGCCTTCCGGCAGCGGAAAATCGACGCTCATCCGCTGTATCAACCATCTCGAGACCTACCAGAAGGGCGAGATCCGGGTTGGCGGCATCGTTCTCAGCGACCAGGCCAAGACCATCGACGCCATCCGCCGGGAGGTCGGCATGGTCTTCCAGCAGTTCAATCTGTTTCCGCATCTGACCGTGCTGCAGAACTGCATGCTGGCGCCGATGAAGGCGATCGGCGTCGGCAGGGCGGAGGCCGAGGACCGGGCGCGCGGGCTGCTTGAGCGGGTCAAGATCCTGGAACAGGCCGACAAATATCCGGTCCAGCTCTCGGGAGGCCAGCAGCAGCGCGTCGCCATCGCGCGCGCGCTCTGCATGCGGCCGAAAGTGATGCTGTTCGATGAGCCGAACTCGGCGCTCGACCCGGAGATGGTCAAGGAGGTGCTGGATACGATGATCGCGCTGGCCGACGAGGGCATGACGATGATCTGCGTCACCCACGAGATGGGCTTTGCCCGCCAGGTCGCCGATCGGGTGATCTTTATGGCGAGCGGCGCGATCGTCGAGGAAGCCCCGCCCACCGAATTCTTCACAAACCCACGGCACGAGCGAACCAGAAAGTTTCTCGGAGAAATCCTGCGGAAATAAGCCGTTTCAAGGCCGACACCTCGTCAAATTCTGGAGCCGATGATGAAGCCATTGAAGATTGCAGTCATGGGAGCCGGCCTGATCGGCAGACGCCATGCCGAGCGCGTGATCTCCGAGCCCGGAACGCTTCTCTCCGCCTTGATCGATCCGTCCCCAGTCGGTCGCGATTTCGCCGGCAATGCCGGCATCCAATGGTACCCGTCGTTCCAGGACATCGGCCCCGAGGACAGGCCCGACGGCGTCATCGTGGCAACGCCGAACCAGCTTCACGTCGAGAATGCGATGGAGATTATCGCCGCCGGCATTCCCGTCCTCATCGAAAAACCGATCGCCGACGACGTCGACGCTGCCGCAGCGCTCGTGATCGCCGGCGAAAGCGCAGGGATACCGCTCCTCGTCGGTCATCATCGTCGCCACAACCCGATGATCCAGGTGGCCAAACAGATCGTCGACAGCGGCAGGCTTGGGCGGATCGTCACGGTGCACGGCACCTTCTGGGTCGCCAAGCCGGACGACTATTTCGACATCCCCTGGCGGCGGGAAGCCGGCGCCGGCCCGATCTTCGTCAACCTGATCCATGATGTCGACCTGTTCCGATTTCTGTTCGGTGAGGTCGAGGCCGTGCATGCGATGGAATCGCACGCCGTGCGCCACCACGCCGTCGAGGATACATCAGTCGTCGCATTGCGGTTCGCAAACGGCGTTCTCGCCACGCTGACCGGCAGCGATGCGGTGGCCGCACCCTGGAGCTGGGAGGCGACGACGGGCGAGAATCCTGCATTTCCCCGCTATGCCGGACATTGCTACCAGATCGGCGGCACGAAGGGTTCGCTCGGCATTCCCGATCTGACGCTTTGGACAGCGACGGCGAAACCGGATTGGCTGGAGCCGCTTGCCGAAGAGCGCGTGGCTTACGAAGCCGCCGATCCGCTTTGCCGTCAGCTCAGCCATTTTTGCGATGTCATTCGCGGCGAAGCAGCACCTCTCGTGAGCGGGCGGGAGGGCCTTGCCACCCTCAGGGTCGTCGAAGCGATCAAGAGATCGGCGCGCTCGGGGCAGATGATCCACCTCTCTGACGCCGGCGCCTGTGCCGATCCCCAGAAAGTCTAGCCACATGATCACCGGGACGACCAAACTCATCGCCCACCTCGGCTACCCCACCGAGTCCTTCAAGGCGCCTCTGATCTACAATCCCTATTTCGAGAAGAACGGCATCGATGCGGTCGTCGTGCCGATGGGCTGCAGGCCGGAAGACTATCCGGCGTTCCTGAAGCTTGTCTTCCGGCTCTCCAATATTCACGGCGCGCTCATCACCATGCCGCACAAGATTGCGACGATGGCACTGCTCGACGAAGCCTCGACCAACGCCAAAGTCGCGGGCTCGTGCAATGCGGTGCGTCTCGATCCGAACGGCAGGCTGATCGGCGACATGTTCGATGGCGAGGGCTTTGTGCGGGGAGTTCTGCGCAAGGGCAAAAAAGTCGAGGGGGCAAATGCGCTGGTCGTCGGCGCCGGCGGCGTCGGCTCGGCGATCGCGGCATCCCTAGCGAAGGCGGGCGTCGCCCATCTGGCGATCGTCGACGCCAACGAGGCGACCGCGGCGGCGCTGCTCGACCGGTTGAAGACATATTACCCCCACCTCCACGTCACGATCGGCTCTCTCGACCCGACGGGCTTCGACATCGTCGTCAACGCGACACCGCTTGGAATGCGGCGGGGTGACCCACTGCCGATCGATGTCGACCGCATCTCCCCATCGACCTTCGTCGGCGAGGTGGTGTTGAGCAAGGAGATCACCCCTTTCCTCGAGGCGGCCCGGGCGCGCGGTTGCACCTTTCAGGTCGGCACGGATATGCTGTTCGAACAAATCCCCGCCTATCTTGAATTCTTCGAATTCCCGACAACGACGGCCGACAATCTGCGGGCCATCGCCAAGCTCGGTTGATGCCCGTTTCGCGCGGCTTTAGGCAGTTCCGAGCCGCTTGATATTGCCTGTCAGTTCCCCCGCCAGCCGCAGCGAAGCGGCGGTCGCCATCGTCATTTGCGGCAGCAGCAGCCATTCGAGCGTCCAGGCGGCACCCGAGCGTTCCTGTTCATGGACGAGGGACTGGTGGATGCCCGACAGCGCAGTGGCGTTGAAGCGGGCGAGCGCGACCAGGGTTTCGGCGGCGACCGGGTTCTGCTTGTGCGCCATCGCCGACGAGGTGCCGCCGCCTGCGATTTCGATTTCGCCGCCGGCCTGGGCAAGCAGAGCGATATCCTGGCCGATCTTGCCGAGGCTGCCGGAGATCGAGACAAACAGGCCGGCGATATCAGCGATCGGCAGACGCCCGCTCTGCCATTGCCTGCAATCGGTCAGGCCAAGTTCCTGGGCGAGCGCGGCGCGGATGGCCGGGCCTTGCGGTCCGAGCTTGTCGAGGGTGCCGGCGGCGCCGCCGAACTGGACGGGGAAGCTCTGCTCGGTCAGCCGGTCGCGATAGATCTCCAATGGCGCGCGCCACGCAGTGAGGCGGTCGCTGACGGAAATCGGGATGGCTGACTGCATGCGGGTATGACCCATCAGCCGGTTGCGGCCGAACCGGCGATCGAGCTCATCGAGCCCGGCGACGATGGCGGAAAGCCGGCCGGCAAACAGGAAGACCACCGCCTTCAAGCGGATCATCAGGCTGGTGTCGATCACATCCTGGCTGGTGGCGCCGAGATGCAGGCTTTTGGCCGCTTCCTCGCCGACTTTGGCGCGCAGCTGCTTGATAAGCTCTGGAACGACGACGCCGTCCCTTGCCGTTGCCGCACGCAGACGATGCAGATCGGCGGAGAAGGCGGCGCAGATTTCGGCGATCCGCCTTGCGGCTTCGGCGGGGATCAGGCCATGCGCGGCTTCGGCCCTCGCCAACGCAGCCTCGATGAAGAGCATGGCACGGATGTCGGCCTCGGCGGAGAAATAGGGCGCGATTTCATCGTCGCCGAGCAGGCCGGAGAGGAAGGGGTGGTCGAAGGGCGATGCGGTCATGGGTTGCTCGTTCGTGGTCGTGGCCCCCTCATCCGGCTGCCGCCACCTTCTCCCCGAGGGGAGAAGGGATTTGGAGGCAGCGCTGGCGCCTATGGGCTGTCATCTCGTATGGCACATCCCCTCTCCCCTCGGGGAGAGGGAAGGGTGAGGGGGCTACGGGCGCCGGGCTCTCCGTACAAGCCGCTGGCCAGCCCCTCAAATATCCAAAAACACCGTCTCGTTGGCACCCTGCAGATAGATGTCGAAATGGCAGGTGGCGCCGTCGCGGGTGGCGATCACGGTGGCGACCCGCTCGCGATGTTCGATGCGCTGAAGCAGCGGGTCGGCGGCGTTGGCTTCCGTCTCCTCCGGGAAGTACATGCGCGTATGCAGGCCGATATTGATGCCGCGGGCGACGATCCAAAAGGTGATGTGCGGGGCTTGTCTGCGGCCGTCCTTGAAGGGGACGCGGCCGGGCTTGATGGTTTCGAAGCTGTAGACGCCGTCTTCAGCGCGGGTTGGGCAGCGGCCCCAGCCGGTAAAATTGGGATCGGCGGCGCCGCGCATTTCCGAGGGGCTATTATAGAGGCCGGCGCTGTCGGCCTGCCAGATCTCGACGACGGCATCGCGCACCAAGGCGCCGGCGCCGTCGAGAATGCGGCCGGTGACGGTGATGCGTTCGCCGAGCGTCTTGTCGTTGACCATCGCCGTGCCGAGATCGCTGTCGTAGACACCCGTTATGTCGCAGAAATTCGGCGTCAGGCCGATATGGACATAAGGCCCTGCCGTCTGCGACGGGGTTTCCTTGAGATAACCGAGCTGCTGCATGGTCAATTGCCCTCCAGCCTGTTTTCGAACATCGTCGAGCGGCGGCCGCGCAGCACGATATCGAATTTATAGGCGCGTGAATCCATCGGGATGGTGTTGCCCCAGTCGAGCGGCGCGATCAGCTGTTCGATCGCTGCCTTGTCGGGGATGGTGCCGACGATCGGACATTTCCAGATCATCGGATCGCCCTCGAAATACATCTGGGTGATCAGGCGCTGGGCAAAGCCGTGGCCGAAAACCGAGAAGTGAATATGCGCCGGGCGCCAGTCGTTGATCCCATTCGGCCAGGGATAGGCGCCGGGCCGCACCGTGCGGAAATGGTAGCGGCCTTCCTCATCGGTGACGGCACGGCCGCAGCCGCCGAAATTCGGATCGATCGCCGCCAGATAGCTTTCCTTCTTGTGGCGGTAGCGCCCGCCGGCATTGGCCTGCCAGAATTCGACCAAGGCGCCCGCAACCGGCTTGGCGCGCTCGTCGAGCACCCGTCCATGGACGATGATGCGCTCGCCGATGGCGCTTTCGCCGGGCCGCGCATAATTCAGGATCAGGTCGTTGTCGAGCTCACCAATCATCGAATGGCCGAAGACCGGGCCCGTTGTTTCGGAGATCGTGCCGTCGAGCGAGAGCAGCGCGCGCTGGGGCGCGCGCAGCACGGAGGTTTTGTAGCTGGGGGTCAGCGCCGGCGCGTGCCAGGCACGGTCGCGGGCGAAGAAGGCGCCGGTCTCCGGCTTGCGGTTCGGTAGTTCGGACATTTCTCCCCCTCAGGCCGCCTTTTCGGCGTCCATTTGTGCAAAGGTCTGTTTGGCGATCTTGATCGCATGATTGGCGGCGGGAACGCCGGCATAGATCGCCACATGCAAGAGCGCCTCGCAGACATCCTCGCGGCTCGCACCTGTGTTGGCGGTGGCGCGCACATGCATGGCGACCTCGTCGTCCTGGCCGAGAGCAGCGAGCAGGGCGATGGTCACGATCGAGCGCTCGCGCTTGCTCAGCGCCGGCCGCGACCAGACATGGCCCCAGGCGGCTTCGGTGATCAGCTCCTGGAAGGGGCGGTCGAATTCGGTCGCCGCAGCGGCGGCGCGGTCGACATGGGCGTCGCCGAGCACGGCGCGGCGGGTCGCCATGCCCTGCCGGTAGCGCTCGGAGGAGGCGGTCTCGTTCATCGGTTGGCTTCTCCAGGCGCAAGAGTTGTCAGGAAGGCGCGGATGATCGCCGTCAGCGCTTCCGGCTGCTCGACGCAGGGAATGTGGGCGCAGTCTGGAATGACCTCGTAGCGGGCACCGGGGATCAGCTTCGCTGTGGAAAGCACGAGATCGGGCGGCGTCGAGCCGTCCTGGTCGCCGACGATGCAGATCGTCGGCACTGCGATCCTCTTGGCCGCTTCGGTGAAATCGGCATCGCGGATCGCTTCGCAGGCGGCGATATAACCTTCGACCGGCTGGCGCGTCAGCATGTTGCAATAGCCTGAATAGGCGGTGTTTTCGGGCCGGCGGAAGGCAGGCGTGAACCAGCGCTCCATGATGGCGTCGACGATGCTGCCGATGCCGTTTTTCTCGACCGCGGCGATGCGGGCATTCCAGCTTTCCGCCGTGCCGATCTTGTGGGCGGTGTCGCTGAGGATGAGGGCGCCGACGAGATCCGGCCGGCGCTGATAGAGCGACTGGGCGATGAGGCCGCCGACGGAGAGGCCCAAGATGACGGCGTCCTTGACCGAAAGCAGATCGAGCAGGCCGGCGAGATCGGTCGCATGATCCTCGATCGACGAGGGGAGCTGGCCGACATCGGAAAGCCCGTGGCCGCGCTTGTCGTAAAGCAGGATGGCGTAATCCCCGGCAAGCCGCACGACGACATCGCGCCAGATGCGGAAATCCGTGCCGAGCGAATTGACAAAGACGATCACCGGCCGGTCGGCGGGCGCGCCGATGACCTGATAGTGGATCGTTACGTCGTTTATGCGGGCGAACTGCACGTCAATCTCCTCAATTCAGCCGGGGCGGCCCCTCATCCGGCTGCCGCCACCTTCTCCCCGCCAGCGGGGAGAAGGAGATATGCCGCACCGTCTCCGTCAACCTCAACGCCACGTTTGGCACGTCCCCTCGCCCCGCTTGCGGGGAGAGGGTTAGGGTGAGGGGCATTGGCGCCCTCCGTCATGCTCGGGTTTGACCCGAGCATCCACGCGACACCCACCGGCAGCCGCGGCATGGATCCTCGGGTCAAGCCCGAGGATGACGGAGGGCGGGGGTCGCTTCTCGCCAAGCTCGCCTTTGAAGCCCATCCAACTGCACACACTCCTAATCGCAAAACTGACCGGTTGATCAGGTTAAGTAAAATGATATTTATAGGCCTTTCAATAACCCTGGAGTTATGTGAACGATGATCGACAGCCGCGTCAAGTTTCGCCACCTGCAGACCTTTGTCGAGGTGGCGCGGCAGAAGAGCGTCATGAAGGCGGCCGAATTGCTGCATGTCAGCCAGCCGGCGGTGACGAAGACGATCCGTGAGCTGGAGCAGGCGCTGGGTGTCGACGTCTTCGAACGTGACGGCCGCGGCATCAAGATTACCCGCTACGGCGAGGTCTTTCTGCGGCACGCCGGGGCGGCGCTGACGGCTTTGCGCCAGGGTCTCGATTCCGTCTCGCAGGAGCAATTCGCCGACGCGCCGCCGATCCGGATCGGCGCCCTGCCGACAGTGTCGTCGCGCATCATGCCGCGGGCGATGGAACTCTTCCTCAAAGAGCGGACCTGGAGCCGGGTAAAGATCGTCACCGGCGAGAACGCCGTGCTGCTGGAGCAGCTTCGTGTCGGCGATCTCGACATCGTCGTCGGCCGTCTGGCGGGGGCCGAGAAGATGGCGGGCTTTTCCTTCGAGCATCTTTATTCCGAGCAGGTGGTGTTTGCCGTGCGCGCCGGCCATCCGCTGCTCGACGGCGGCCAATCGCCCTTTGCCGGTTTCGGCGATTACACGGTGCTGATGCCGACGCGGGGGTCGATCATCCGGCCGGTGGTCGAAAATTTCCTCATCGCCAACGGCGTCTCCAGCCTGCCGAACCAGATCGAGACGGTGTCGGATTCCTTCGGCCGAGCCTTCCTGCGCTCAAGCGACGCGATCTGGATCATTTCCAACGGCGTGGTCGCGGATGACGTCGCCGACGGGCGGCTGGCGCTGCTGCCGGTCGATACCAGCGAGACTAGAGGGCCGGTCGGGCTGACGATGCGCGCCGATGCCGTACCGTCGGTGCCGCAATCGATCCTGATGCAGACGGTCCGCGAGGCGGCCGGCGAGCTGTCCTGAGCCTCGGCTCTTTAAATCTGCTTGTGAATTGCCCAGATTTGGACTATGTCTAACTCAAGACAGGAGGCTGTTATGCAGCATGCACGACACAGGGCGCAACGGGAAAGCCTGGAGCCGCAGCGGCTGGAAACCAGCCGGTTTGCGCCGGCGAACCGCAAAAGGCTGAGTGCACCGGCCTTGCGAACCTTCCTGGCGATCGCCGATCTTTGGGGCTTGAGCGAAGAGCAGCGTCTGCTCGCGCTCGGCTACCCCTCCCGGTCGACCTATCACAGCTGGGCCAAGCAGGCGCGTGAGCATGGGGCCTTCACGCTCGATGTCGATACGCTGACCCGGATCTCCGCCGTGCTCGGTATCCATCAGGCGCTCGGCGTGCTGTTTGCCGACGAACGCGCTGGCGTTGCCTGGCTGCGCATGCCGCATCAGGCGCCGGTTTTCGGCGGGTATCCGCCACTCGATATCGTGACCAACGGAACCCAGGACGGGTTGATGACCGTGCGCCGGTTTCTCGATGGCGCAAGAGGCGGTGTCTACATGCAGCCGAATAGGCTTGACGAGGCCTTCACACCTTACGAAGACGCGGACATCGTCTTCCGGTGAGCGCGCGTTTTGCCGAAGCGCCGCGTCCCTCCTACCGGCTCATCCCATCGCAATTTCCGCCGATCGGACTTTTCGATACGGTGACGCGGGCGGCCGATCTCGAAGCCGTAATGGACCTCGTCGGCTGGACCAATGATCGCCTCGTCGCCGATCGCATCCAGCGACTTCCCGAGGATGAATGGGTTTACGGCACGCCGAATGCCAGCATCGTGATGGCGGCGTTCCTGCACGTCGCTCCCGGCGGCATGCGCTTCAACGGCCCCGATCTCGGCGCCTGGTATGCCGCCGATGCTCTGACGACAGCCGCCGCCGAGGTCGGCCATCATTTGAGGCGAGAGGCAGTCGCCCGCAGCGTGGCGACGATGGCGCGCACCTATCGAAGCTATGCGGCCACGCTGATCGGCGCCTATCTCGATATTCGCGGCGAGCAGACATTGCGGCCCCATGTCTATGACGGCGCGAGCTATGCGGCGTCGCAAGTGCTTGGTGAAGAGGTGCGATTGAGTGGCGGCGCCGGCATACTCTATGACAGCGTCCGGCTGAGGGGTGGCGTCAACATCGCCGCGCATCGGCCGCGCAACATTCGCGATGTGCTGCAGGCCGACCACTTCGAAATCACCGTTTTCGCCGCCGACCGGCGCATCGATGTCAGGAAGCTCGCGGCCTAGATCACAACACGCTCCGCCCAGGCCTTTGCCGTCTTCGCCATCGTGGCGAGGTGATCGCCAGCGGAGAAGCCGGAGATTTTCTTGCGCGGCTTCAGGTCGTGGTCGCCGTCCTCGAGCCAGAGGATTTCGATCCGGTCAGAGAGATCGTAGCCCGGCACCTCGTCCCGCGTGCCGAATTCGTCGCGCGTTCCCTGGCAGATCAGCGCGGATGTTGTCAGCCCCTTGAGGTGAGCGGTGCGCAGTTTGGTCGGCTGGCCGGGCGGATGGAAGGGATAGCCGAGGCAGAGCAGGCCGGCGATCTTGCCCCTGCCATGGAGATCGTCGGCGATCATGCTGGCGACCCGGCCGCCCATCGACTTGCCGCCGATGATCAGCGGGCCTCTGACGCCGAGTTCGGCAATCGCTGCTTCATACTCGGGATTGAGCGTTTCGGCCCGCGGCGGCGGCTTGCGGGCTCCGGTACGGCGGGCGGCCATATAGGCGAATTCGAACCTGATTACCCTGAAGCCGACGCGGGCAAGCGCTTCCGCCGCTGCTGTCATCGACGCCGAATCCATCGGCGCGCCGGCGCCATGGGCCAATAGGATGGTGAAGCGCGCATCCTGCGGCCCCTGGAGCAGAAATCTGTCGAGCATCGGCAATCCTCCATAGCGTCATCGGAACCATCTCTACGGCCGTGACTTCTTGCCTGAAAGGAGACAGACAATGTCGACCAATGACGAAAACGTAAAGCCTGAGCAGCGCCGCCCCAAAGATGTCGGCACTGTTCCCGACAAGCCGGAGCCTGCCGATGCAGAATCGCTGGCGCCACCGACGGTGCAGCCGGCTGGGGCGGCCGACAAAAGCGAACGGCCGGTCGTCAACCCCGTAACCGGCGTCGCTTTTTAGGGATCGCAAAATTATGATGCCGATCGGCCCTTGAAACCGCGGCGGAGAGGGCGCATATACCAGCCCTGCCTGAAAAATGGATGCGTGGGTATCGACGTCGTCGAACCCTTTGCTGTCCGACAGGATAAGGGCGCTCCCCGCAAGGGTCGAGCGCCCTTTTTGCTTTTCAGACATGCGTTCGCGGAAGCGTTTGTGTCGATCCGGGCGACCGTGACGAACTCCCACCATACTCTATATAGCACTTCGGAATCCCGAAATTGGTTGGCGCATTGAAATCATTGCCTGTTTTTCCGCAGTGCCTCCGTGAAAAGCCCGGCGGATTTCGGAATCCCGAAGCGGCAGTCCTTCGGGATTCCGAAGTGGGATTTTTTCTTGCCGCCGTTTTTTCGCCGGCGCTGTCGATTTTCGCATCCGCCGATCGTCATCCTAAAGATGTGCTGCAATCGTGCGGCAACAGAAGGAGGAAATGTCATGGATCATCAGCATCTCGTCCCCGCCGCTGTGCTTGCGGCAAAGAACGGCGTCCGCTTTCCCAATGAGAGCCAGGAATATCGCAGCGCCCGCGACGCGCTGCTCGCCGAAGAGATCGAATTGCGCCGCCATATCGAACGTGTGGCCGTCCAGCGCCGGGCGCTGCCGCCGGGCGGCGAGGTGAAGAAAGACTACCGTTTCGAAGGCGTCGACGGGCCGATCGGTTTCAGCGAACTCTTCGCCGACAAGGAAACGCTGGTCGTCTACAGCTATATGTTCGGGCCGCAGCGGGAGCGCCCGTGCCCGATGTGCACCTCGCTGCTGTCGGCCTGGGACGGCGAGGTGCCTGATATGCTGCAGCGCGTCGGGCTTGCCGTCGTCGCCCGCTCGCCGCTCGAACGGCTGCTCGCCTTCAAGAAGGAACGCGGCTGGCATCACCTGCCGCTTTATTCCGACACGACGGATGAATACAGCCGCGACTATCACGCCATCGGCAAAGACGGCAGCGATGACGCCGCTTTCAACGTCTTCACCCGGCGCGACGGCACCATCCGCCATTTCTGGAGCGGAGAGATGGGCGTCGTGACGGCCGACCCCGGCGAGGATCCGCGCGGCGCGCCCGATCTGATGCCGCTCTGGACCGTGCTCGATTCAACGCCGGAAGGCCGGGCGCCGGATTGGTATCCGAAGCTGTCCTATTGAGGTCGTGGGCCGTCAGCCAGTGGAGCGGTTTCTCGACGTTTCGATCCATTCAAGATTGGCGACCGAAGCCTCCGGCAGCGGTGACGGATCGACCTCGTAGACATAGCCGGCGAGCATGTCGGCGGCGCGTTCGGCTGCCGTGATCTTCGCCTCGGTTTCCGCGACCGCCTTGCCAATCGCTTCGATGCGGGCGCGGAACATGTGAGCGAGCACATCGCGGCCGGACTGTTTTTCGAGCCGTTCCAGATGCAGGCCGATGCGCGAGGCGTGGCGTTCCAGCTCGCTCTTGCTGAACCGCGCCTTGCGCAGTTCCTCGGAAAGGCTTTCCTGCATGACGGCGACGGGATCGAAACTTCCGGGCACGCGCTCGTCGAGCACGGCGTCGGTGACGAGCTTTTCGATCATGACGAGCGCCTGCAACTCGGCGGCGTCGGCGAGTTCGACGTCATAGCCGGTATCGTCATAAACCTTGCGGCGGACGGGATCGAGAAGCAGCCCATAGGCTTTCTGCAACTTGTCGAAAGCCTCTGTATCCCCGCCCGAATCGGGGTGGGCGACCTTGGCCAGACGCCGATAGGCGGCCTTCAGCTGCGCTTCGTTCGCATCGCGTTCAACGCCGAGAATATCGTATGGATCCGTCACGCCTGCTCCCCTGCTGCCCCTGGGTATCGCGGGCAGTCTAGGTCTTCTTCTGCATCAGAAAGGCGAAGTTTAGACCGAAAGCAGGAATGACGTCCATGGCCCGAAATAGCAACGGTTCACGCGAATACCCGGGCCGTTTTTCGATTGTCCATTTTTTTCAAGCTGTTGGACCAAGATCAGCCGGCGGCGATCGAAGCGACATAACATGTCGCGTCACCATCGATTTTGAGTTCGGTTCCCGCCGCATCCGTCATCAGCAGCGCGTCACCGACCGCAAGCCTGCCGGTCTCGTCGCCCTGCCGGAACGACAGGCTGCCGCGGTGGCAGAGCAACAAACATGTCGACGCCGTCAGCGGCAGGGTCCTGCCGCCATCGATTTCGAGCCGCACCAGCGTGTGAATAATCCCCGCGCGGCGGGTCATGACATTGAGATCGGTGATGGCGCCGTCCTGGAGGCTGGCCGCGACCGGGATATCCGCCGGGAAGGCGAGGGGATCGCTCGCCGTCGTCAGCAGCGCCGGCGCCCTGCCTTCGATGTCGAGCGTCATGCCGTTGCCGTTAAGGATCGCCAGCGTGCGGTCGATGCCGGGAAAGATCGAGAACGGCCCGTCGGTTGCAACAGTCGCCATGCTGACGCGCCAGTCGAAGCCGGCAAGGCCGGCATCTTCGGGCGAAACGGCGATCTCCACCGTTTCGCCGCCACCGTTTTTCCACGGCATGCGCTTGTGGTCGCCGGCGCGCAGGATCCGCATGAGGCTCAGTTCCCGAGAATGCCGGGCAGGCGCAGGCCCTTGTCTCTCGCGCAGTCGAGGGCGATGTCGTAGCCGGCATCGGCGTGGCGCATGACGCCGGTCGCCGGATCGTTCCAGAGCACCCGCTCGAGGCGCTTGGCCGCATCGTCGGTGCCATCGGCGCAGATGACGACGCCCGAATGCTGGGAGAAGCCCATGCCGACGCCGCCGCCATGATGCAGCGATACCCAGGTGGCGCCCGAGGCGGTGTTGAGCAGCGCGTTCAGCAGCGGCCAGTCGGAGACGGCGTCCGAGCCGTCCTTCATGGCTTCGGTTTCGCGGTTCGGCGAGGCGACGGAACCGGAATCGAGGTGGTCGCGGCCGATGACGATCGGGGCGGAAAGCTCGCCATTCCTGACCATTTCATTGAAGGCCAGAGCCAGGCGGTGGCGGTCGCCGAGGCCGACCCAGCAGATGCGCGCCGGCAGGCCCTGGAAGGCGATGCGCTCTCTGGCCATGTCGAGCCAGTTGTGCAGGTGGGTATTGCCGGGGGTCAGTTCCCTCACCTTGGCATCGGTCTTGTAGATATCCTCCGGGTCGCCCGACAAGGCGGCCCAGCGGAAGGGGCCGATGCCGCGGCAGAACAGCGGTCTTATATAGGCCGGCACGAAGCCCGGGAAGGCGAAGGCGTTTTCCAGGCCTTCTTCCTTGGCTACCTGGCGGATGTTGTTGCCGTAGTCGAGTGTCGGAATACCGGCGTTCCAGAAGGCGATCATCGCCTCGACATGCTCGCGCATCGAGGCGCGCGCCGCTTTTTCCACGGCCTTCGGATCGCTCTCGCGCTTGGCCTTCCATTCGGCCATCGTCCAGCCCTTCGGCAGGTAGCCGTTGATCGGGTCATGCGCCGAGGTCTGGTCGGTGACCATGTCGGGGCGGATGCCGCGGCGGACCATTTCCGGCAGGATTTCGGCGGCATTGCCGAGCAGGCCGACGGACTTGGCTTCGCCTGATTTGGTCCAGCGGTCGATCATCTCGAGCGCCTCATCAAGCGTCTCGGCCTTGGCGTCGAGATAGCGGGTGCGCAGGCGGAAATCGATCGAGTCAGGATTGCACTCGACGGCGAGGCAGCAGGCGCCGGCCATGACGGCGGCGAGCGGCTGGGCGCCGCCCATGCCGCCGAGGCCGCCAGTCAGGATCCACTTGCCCTTGAGGTTACCGCCATAATGCTGGCGGCCGGCCTCGACGAAGGTCTCGTAGGTGCCCTGCACGATGCCCTGCGTGCCGATATAGATCCACGAGCCGGCCGTCATCTGGCCGTACATGGCAAGGCCCTTCTTATCCAGCTCGTTGAAATGATCCCAGGTCGCCCAATGCGGCACGAGGTTGGAATTTGCGATCAGCACGCGCGGCGCATCCTTGTGGGTGCGGAAGACGCCGACCGGCTTGCCGGATTGGACGAGCAGCGTTTCTTCTTCCGTCAGCGTCTTCAGCGTCGCGACGATGCGGTCGAAGTCCTCCCAGGTGCGGGCAGCGCGGCCGATGCCGCCATAGACGACGAGCTCGTTCGGATTTTCCGCCACGTCGGGATCGAGATTGTTCATCAGCATGCGCAGCGGCGCTTCGGTCATCCAGCTCTTGGCATTGAGCTCGTTGCCGCGGGGCGCACGGATTTCGCGGATATTGTGGCGTGGATTGCTCATGGCGGTTCCCCTGTCGAGTGATCGTTATCGTTTCAGGCCTGGCGCGATCTGTTCGATGCGCACCAGAATGTCTTTGAGATGGACGCGAAGCCTGTCCGCTTTCGCGGTATCGTAGGCAAAGGGTGGTGCTTCGGCCTGCAGATGGGTCGATTGCGCAAGCTCCATCTGGATCGCATGCACGCCGGTCTCCGGCCTGCCATAATGGCGCGTCGTCCAGCCGCCCTTGAAGCGGCCGTTGAGCACGCTGTCGTAGCCTTCCGCGGCTTCGACGACGGTGAGCGTCGCCTGCTCGATGGCGCCGTCGCAGGTCTTGCCCATATCGGTGCCGATGTTGAAATCCGGCAGCTTGCCTTCGAAGAGGAAGGGAATGTGCGAGCGGATCGAGTGGCAATCATAGAGGACCGCCACGCCATGCATTGCTCTGACGCGCTCGATCTCGGCGGCAAGAGCGGCGTGGTAGGGCGCATGAAAATCCCGCAGCCGGGCGGCGATATCGGCCTCGTCGGGCGCCTGCCCATCCTTCCAGATCGCCTTGCCGTCGAAATCCGTCTCGGGAACGAGGCCGGTGGTGTTCTGGCCGGGATAGAGGCTGACGCCCTCTGGATCGCGGTTGGCGTCGATCACATAGCGGTGGAAGGTGGCGCGCACGGTCGTGACATCATTGAGCAGCCCGTCATAGAGCTCGTGGATGTGCCAGTCAGTATCGGCGAGAATCCGGCCGTTGTCGTTGAGGCGGTCGTAGATCTCGGGCGGGACCTCGGTGCCGGTATGGGGGAAAGCGAGGATGACGGGGGAGGTGCCCCGATGGATTTCGAAGACGGGATTGGTCATGGCAAAAACCCCTCCCCAACCCCTCCCCACAAGGGGGAGGAGCTAGAGCCAGCCGCATGGTCTGCGTTCAAGATTGAATGCAGCCGGGGCCGCAGGTTAAGCCCCTCCCCATTGTGGGGAGGGGTTGGGGAGGGGACTTTCTTCTTCACTATCATTTCAACCCTCCAAAACCGGCAGAATGCCATTCGAAACCGAAGCATTCAGTGCGCCCGTCGCCACCAGCTCGGCCGCCGCGGCGAGGTCGTTCGCCATATAGCGGTCGCTGTCGAGGCTCGGCACCTGGCTGCGGATTGCGGCGATCGCCTTCAAAAGCTCCGGGCTGGTGGCAAGCGGCGCGCGCAGCTCGACCCCTTGCGCAGCGGTCAGCGCCTCGATGCCGATGATGCCGAACAGGTTCTCGGTCATGCCGAGCAGGCGCCGGGCACCGTGGCAAGCCATCGAGACATGGTCTTCCTGATTGGCCGAGGTCGGGGTCGAATCGACCGAGGCCGGGTGCGACATTTGCTTGTTCTCCGACATCAGCGCCGCCGAGGTGACCTCGGCAATCATCAGGCCGGAGTTCAGGCCTGGCTTTTTGGCGAGGAAGGCCGGCAGGCCGTAGGAAAGTACCGGATCGACCAGCAGCGCGATGCGTCGCTGCGAGATCGCGCCGATCTCGCAGACGGCAAGGGCTATCTGATCGGCGGCGAAGGCGACGGGTTCGGCGTGGAAGTTGCCACCGGAGACAACCGAGTTGTCCGACAGCACCAGCGGATTGTCGGTGACAGCATTGGCCTCGATTTCAAGGGTGCGGGCGACTGAACGCAAGAGGTCGAGGCAGGCGCCGTCCACCTGCGGCTGGCACCGGATGCAATAGGGATCCTGTACGCGCTCGTCGCCCTCGATATGGCTCTGGCGGATGACGGAGTTTTCGAGCAGGCCGCGAAGCGCGGCTGCGGTATCGATCTGGCCCTTGTGGCCGCGCAACGTGTGGATATCGGCGTGGAAGGGCGCCGAGGACCCCATGGCTGCGTCGGTCGACATGGCGCCGGTGATGAGCGCCGACTGCGCGGCGCGATGGGCGCGGAAGAGGCCAGCGAGCGCCAGCGCCGTCGAGGTCTGTGTGCCGTTGATCAGCGCCAGGCCTTCCTTGGCGGCGAGCACGATAGGTTTCAGTCCGGCCTTTTCCAGGGCCACTGCACCGGAAAGTCGTTCGCCGGCGAAGAAGGCTTCGGCCTCGCCCATCATCACCGCCGCCATATGGGCGAGCGGGGCAAGATCGCCGGAGGCGCCGACCGAGCCCTTTTCCGGGATCAGCGGAATAACGCCCGTATCCAGCATGCCTTCGATCAGCCGCACCAGCTGCAGCCGGACGCCGGAGGCGCCGCGCCCGAGCGAAACAAGCTTCAGCGCCATGATCAGCCGGACGATATTTTCCGGAAGCGGCGCGCCGATGCCGCAGCAATGCGACAGGATGAGATTGCGCTGCAGCGTGGCGACGTCGGCGCTGTCGATCTTGATCGAGGCGAGTTTGCCGAAGCCGGTATTGATGCCGTAAACCGGCGCATTGCCGGCGGCGATCTCGGCGATGCGGGCGGCGGCCTTGGCGATGCCGGCATCGAAGGCGGGATCGAGCCTGGCCGGCGCACCGGTCCAATAGATGGTCTCGAGATCCTTGAGCGAGACGGAGCCCGGGTGGAGCGTGATGGTCATCGACCGTTCCTTTCGCCCTTGAAGACGCGTGCGTGAAGCGGATTGAAGCCGATGCGGTAGACGAGCTCGGCAAGGCTCTCGATATTCCAGACGGCGAGATCGGCGGATTTGCCGGCTTCGAGCGTGCCGGTCTCGCCGATAAGGCCGAGCGCACGGGCGCCTTCGCGGGTGGCGCCGGCGATGCATTCCTCGACGGTGAGGCCGAACAGCGTCGCCGACATGTTCATGGTCAGCAGCATCGAGGTGAGCGGCGAGGTGCCGGGATTGCAGTCGGTGGCGATCGCGATCGGCACGCCCGCCCGGCGCAACGCTTCCACCGGCGGCTTCTGTTTTTCATGGATGGCATAGAAGGCGCCGGGCAGCAGCACGGCGACGGTGCCGGCTGCGGCCATTGCGGCAACGCCCTCCTCGTCGAGATATTCCAGATGATCACAGGACAGCGCGCCATAGGCGGCAGCCAGCTTGGCGCCGCCGAGATTGGAGAGCTGCTCGGCATGCAGCTTGACCGGCAGGCCGAGCATTTTGGCCTTGTCGAAGACGCGGGCGATCTCGACTGTCGAAAAAGCGATGCCTTCGCAGAAGCCGTCGACGGCATCGGCAAGGCCGAGGTTGTACATGTCGTCGAGCCCGGGCAGCACGACATCGTCGAGATAGTCGCCGTTGCGGCCCTTGTAATCCACCGGCGTCGCATGCGCACCGAGATAGGTGGTGGCAACGCGCACCGGCCTGATATGGCCGAGCAGGCGGGCGCTCTGCAGCATCTTCACTTCGCCGGTCCGGTTGAGGCCATAGCCGGATTTGATCTCGACAGTGGTCACGCCTTCGGCAAGCAGCGTATCGAGCCGCGGCAGTGCTTCGGCGACGAGTTCCTCGACCGACAGCGCATTGGTCGCCTGAACCGAGGAGACGATGCCGCCACCGGCCCGCGCGATCTCTTCGTAGGTCGCGCCTTCAAGGCGCATCTGGAATTCTCGAGCACGATTGCCGCCGTGAACGATATGGGTGTGGCAGTCGACGAGGCCGGGTGTCACCCAGCGGCCTTCGAGATCGACGATGTCGGAGCGTTCGATAGCCGATGCCGGCAGCTCGCGTTCGGCGCCTGAGAAGGCGATGCGGCCGTTTTCGATCAGAACGGCGCCCTTTTCGACGATGCCGAGCCCGGCTTTGTCAGGCGCGAGCGTCGCCAGGCGCGCATTGCGCCACAGCGCCGGCCTGACCTCGGCGGATGCGGTTCCTTCAGAAAAATTGTTCCCGGTCATCAGCTTTGCGCCTTTCCTTATGCTGAAACATGTATATACATAATAAGCAGGTGACAAGAGAAATTTTGCGCGCTCTTCTGGAAAAGAAAGATCGGCGGCGCGGCAGAAGGGGAGAAAAGGCCATGACCGTACTTCACGCGAGGACTGCTCTGACGCCGCAAGGCTGGCAGAAGGACCTGCGGCTGACGCTCGAGGCCGGGCGCATCGCCCGGCTCGAGGTGGGCGTTGCCTCCGCGCCCGGTGATGAGCGCCATGCTCTGATCGTTCCGGCCATCGGCAACCTGCACAGCCACGCCTTCCAGCGGGCGATGGCCGCTCTTGCCGAAGTGCGCGGCCCGGCAAACGACAGCTTCTGGAGCTGGCGCACGGTCATGTACAAGTTCGCTTTGGCGATGACGCCTGAACATGTCGAGGCGGTTGCCGCCAAGCTTTATGCGGAGATGCTTGAGGCTGGCTTTTCCCGCGTCGGCGAATTCCATTATCTCCATCACGACAGGGATGGCGGCACCTATGCCAATATCGCCGAGCTTGCCGAACGTATCGGTGCGGCAAGCGAAGAGACCGGGATCGGTCTGACCCTCCTGCCGGTCTTCTACGCCCATTCCGGTTTCGGCGGCGCTCAGCCGATCGACGGCCAGCGGCGATTCATCAATTCGCTCGAAAGCTTCGAAAGGCTGATGGAGGGATGTCGGGCAGTGACTGGCCGGCTCGACGGCGCCGAACTCGGACTTGCGCCGCACAGCCTGCGCGCCGCAACACCGGAGCAATTGGCGAAGCTCGTGCCGATGGCGGGCGATGGCCCGATCCATATTCATGTCGCCGAGCAGGTGAAGGAGGTCGAGGACTGCGTCGCCTGGTCGGGCGCGCGGCCGGTGCAATGGCTGCTCGATCATATGCCAGTGGATGAGCGCTGGTGCCTGATCCATGCGACTCACATGACCGAGGACGAGACGCGGCGTATGGCGAATAGCGGCGCGATCGCCGGCCTCTGCCCGATCACCGAGGCCAATCTCGGCGACGGCGCCTTTGCCGCGCCCCTTTTCCTTCAAGAGGACGGCCGTTACGGCATCGGCTCGGATTCCAACGTGCTGATCTCCTTGCCGGAAGAATTGCGCCAGCTCGAATATTCGCAGCGCCTGGCGCTGCGCGCCCGCAATGTCGTCGCAGCACCCGGCGGTTCGACGGCGCTTTGCCTGTTCAACCAGGCGCTTGCCGGCGGCGGTGCGGCGCTGAAAGCCCCGGCCGGTATCGCCGAAGGCCATCACGCCGATCTCGTTTCGCTCGATATGTCAGCCGTTCCCTATCTCTCCGGCGATCAGATCCTCGATCACTGGCTGTTTGCCGGCGGCATTTCCATCGATTGCGTCTGGGCGCGCGGCCGCAAGCAGGTGGTGGGTGGGCGTCATGTCGGGCGCGAGGCTATCGACCGGCGGTTCCTTGCCGCGATGGGCGAATTGCTGGCTGGCTGAAAAAGCGCTTTTCATAAGCAGGCATTCGATCTAGAGCGGGAGATCAATGGGAACGTGGCGATGAACCAAAGCAGGGATCCCACCTTGCACCAGCGCATCCTCGGCGAGATCGAGGGCCGTATCGTCTCGGGCGAATGGCCGCCGGGACACCGTATTCCCTTCGAGGTCGATCTCGCTACCCAATATGACGTCTCGCGCATGACGGTGAACAAGGTGCTGACCCAGCTCGCCAAGGCCGGCCTCATCGAGCGCCGCAAGAAATCCGGCAGCTTCGTCACCCAGCCGCAGGCGCAATCGGCCGTTCTCGAAATCCACGACATCAAGGCCGAGGTGCAGTCGCTGAACCTGCCCTATTCCTACGCGGTGTCGAAGACGGCGAGCCGCAAGGCCAAGGCTGAGGACAGCCGCCGGCTGGAGCTGCCTGTGGCGTCCTCGGTCGTCGAGGTGGTCTGCATCCACAATGCCGGCACGCGGCCCTTCTGCCTGGAGGAGCGGCTGATCAGCCTTGCGACCGTACCTGAGGCCGCCGATGCCGATTTTCTGACGGTGGCGCCGGGGCCGTGGCTGCTCAACCAGGTGCCGTGGAGCACCGCCGAACACCGGATCCACGCCGTCTCCGCCAGCGCCGAGGTGGCGGCGGCCCTCGACATCGCCCGCAACACCGCCTGCCTGGTGGTCGAGCGCCGCACCTGGAGTGGCGCCGGGCCGGTGACCCATGTGCGCTTCACTTATCCCGGCGATCGCCACGCCCTGGTGGCGCGTTTCACGCCGGCGTCGCAATAGCAGTAGCCGGAGGTTCCATATACAATGTCGCGGGTGTTTTAGTCTTCGAACATCTTGCCGCTGCGCGCCTCGAGCCGGTAGCGATAGCCGGGATAGACGAGGCGGGCTGTGGAGACCACCTGTTTTGCCGACCATGTGCGCCGGCGGATCGTCAGGCAGGGTTCGGTCTTCAGGATGGTCAGGAGCTTGCATTCCCAGGCCTGCGGCATCGCTGCCTCGACGACGTGCTCGGAGCCGCTGAGCGGGGCGGCCGCCGTCAGATAGGCGTTCGGCGTCAAGGTGGTGAAATCCTGGTCGAGATATTCGGGGGCGGCCTCCGGATGGACGAAACGGTCCTCGATCTGCACCGGAACGCCGTTTTCGCTGTGCACGATCAGTGAGTGGAAGACTGCCGCGCCGATCGCAAGTTCGAGCGCGTCGGCGATCTCCGGAGAGGCCGTTTCCTGGGCGAGAACGACGACGGAGGCCTCATGGACATGGCCGCGTTCGGCGATTTCCTCGGCGATGTTGCGCACCTCGAACAGCGCCGAATAGCCCTTGCGTTCGGCGACGAAGGAGCCGACGCCCTGGATGCGGACGAGTTCGCCTTCATTGGCAAGTTCGCGCAGCGCCCGGTTGGCGGTCATCTTGCTGACGCCGAGCTCGACGACCAGCTCGTTTTCCGACGGCACGCGGTATTTCGGCGGCCATTCGCCGCTGTGGATGCGGTCGAGGATCACCTGCTTGACGCCGGCGTAAAGCGGCGTGCTATCATTTTCCGCCAGTTCGCGCTTCATCTCGCCGGAACGCTTCATTGCCTATTCCTTTTGCACGAATGGAATTCGCCACCTAAATCGACTTTCCTCTTGCATATCACAAAATATCTCATATGGTACCATATACAACCTCCCAATCGGTCCTCGACACAGAAATAGGACGGAAAGGGCAAGCCGGCGAAGATCGGCGTGGTGCCGCAAGGTCTGTTTCAACTCCAGAGGAGAATTCATCAATGAAATTCAGCACAATCCTGTTTTGCGGCGTCGCCGCTCTTTCCGCCTTCGCAGCACCCGCTTTCGCCAAGGACTGGACGAAGGCGACGATCACGCTCGAGGGCGCCTATGCGCCGTGGAACCTCACCAATGCCGACGGCACGCTCGGCGGCTTCGAACCGGAGCTCGCCAAGGTGCTCTGCGAACGCGCCAAGATCGAATGCACGCTTGTTGCTTCCGATTGGGACGGCATGATCCCGGCGCTGAACGCCGGCAAGTTCGACGTCATCATGGACGCGCTGTCGATCACCGAAGAGCGCAAGCAGGTGATCGATTTCACCATTCCCTATGCAGCCACGCCCGCCGCCTTCGCCACCGCCAAGGACAGCCCGCTGGCGAAAGCCGCCGGCACCGGCGCCACGATCAAGATGACGCCCGGCCAGACCGGCGTGAAGGAGATCGACGCGCTGAAGGAAGCCTTCAAGGGCAAGACGATCGGCATCCAGGCGGCCACCGTCTACGCCAAGTTCGTCTATGACAATTTCGGCGATATTGCCGAGATCCGCGAGTACAAGACCGGCGCCGACCGCGACCTCGACCTGCAGAACGGCCGCATCGACCTCGGCTTCGACGACGCCGTCTATTTCGCCAATGCCTTCAAGACCGCCAACGGCGCGCTCGACTTTACCGGTCCGGAGATCGTCGGCTCGATCTGGGGCGAGGGCGAAGGCCTCGGCGTCCGCAAGGCCGATACCGATCTGCGCGACAAGTTCAGCGAGGCGATCAAGTCCGCGCTCGCCGACGGCACCGTCAAGAACCTCTCGATGAAGTGGTTCCAGGTCGACGTCAGCCCGCAGCAGTAAGCGCTTCGGCCTTTTGGCCGCAGGCGCCGGTCTCCGGCTTTGTCGCCGGAGACCGCGTGTTATTCTCGATCCAGAAAATACTGCCACGGACGGGGAACGGACGATATGGCAAGCTTGGAACTGCTTGGCTTCGGCTCGACGGGATGGGGCGCGCTGCTCATTCTCGCCACCTTGATGACGCTCGCCGTCACCGCGACGGCGTTGGCGATCGGCGCGGTGCTCGGCGCGATCGTCGCGGGGGCGAAGCTCTCCGGCAATCCCTTTCTTGTGGCGCTCGGCAATGTCTATACGACGGTGTTTCGCGGCGTGCCGGAACTGCTGATCATCTATCTCATCTATTTCGGCGGCTCCTCGGCGGTCACCGCGATCGGCAAGGCGATGGGTTTCGAGGGTTTTCTCGGCCTGCCTTCCTTTGCCGCCGGCGCGCTGGCCGTCGGCATCATTTCCGGCTCCTATCAGGCGGAGGTGTTCCGCGGCGCCTTCCTCGCCATCTCCAAGGGTGAGCTCGAGGCGGCCTCGGCGATCGGCATGCATCGCGCCATGCGCTTTCGCCGCATCATCATGCCGCAGGTGCTGCGGCTGGCCATTCCCGGCCTCGGCAATGTCTGGCAGCTCAGCCTCAAGGATTCGGCGCTGATCTCGGTCACCGGCCTTGCAGAACTGATGCGCACCAGCCAGGTGGCGGCGGGTTCGACCCGGCAATATTTCCTGTTCTTCATCGCCGGCGGCTGCCTCTATCTGATCCTGACCAGCCTTTCCGACCGCATCTTCAACGGTGCGGAACGCCGCGCCAACCGCAGCATGCCGGCATCCGCCATGGGCCAGGCGTAAGGAGGCGATGATGGATTTCACCTTTCTCGCGTCAACCATGGTTACCCTGCTCAAGGCCGTGCCGACGACGCTGATCCTGTTTTCGCTGTCGATCTTCTTCGGCGGCCTGCTGGCGCTCGTCATCGTCTCGATGCGGGTCAGCGGCAACCGCTATCTGTCCGGTTTCGCCAAGGGCTACATCTTCGTCTTCCGCGGCTCGCCGCTGTTGATCCAGATGTTCCTGGTGTTCTATGGCCTCGGCCAGTTTGGCGTCATCCGCTATTCCTTCCTCTGGCCGTTCCTGCGCGAGCCGATGGTCTGCGCCGTGCTGTCGCTGGCGCTCTGCACCGCCGGCTACACGGCTGAGATTTTTCGCGGCGGCATTCGCGCCGTTTCGCCGAAGGAGATCGAGGCGGCGCGCTCGATCGGCATGTCCGGCTTCCTGCTGGTGCGCCGCATCCTGGCGCCGATCGCCTTTCGCCATGCGCTGCCGGCCTATTCCACCGAGATCGTGCTGATGATGAAATCGACGGCGCTCGCCAGCCTCGTCACTGTCTGGGAGGTCACCGGTGTCGCCCAACGGCTGATCTCGCAGACCTACCGCACGATGGAAGTCTTCCTCTGCGCCGCGATCATCTATCTCGTGCTGAACTTCATCATCCTGCAGGGCATGGCCCTGCTCGAATATTCGCTGTCCCGACACCGCCGCGCTGCGCCGCAGCCGCTGAAGGCGTAAGCGGTTTTTGAAGATTGGAGCAATCATGCCAGGCGTTACCCGACTTTCGGTCCGCAATATCCGCAAGAGCTTCGGCACACACGAGGTCCTGCGCGGCATTTCCCTCGATGCTGAGGACGGCGATGTAATTTCGCTGCTCGGCGCCTCCGGCTCCGGCAAATCCACCTTTCTGCGCTGCATCAACATGCTCGAAACCGCAAGCGGCGGCGAGATCTGGGTCGATGGCGAGCACATCGAGATGGTGCACAAGAACGGGCGTAGCAAGCCGGCGAGCCAGAAGCAGGTGGACCATATCCGCTCCGAGCTCGGCATGGTGTTCCAGTCCTTCAATCTCTGGTCCCATATGACGATCCTGCAGAACGTCATCGAGGGCCCGATCCATGTGCTGAAGCGGCCGCGCGCCGACTGTATTGCCGAGGCCGAAGCGCTGCTCGAAAAGGTCGGGATCGCCGATAAACGCCACGCCTATCCCGCCCATCTCTCCGGCGGCCAGCAGCAGCGCGCCGCAATTGCCCGCGCTTTGGCGATGAAGCCGAAGGTGATGCTCTTCGACGAGCCGACCTCGGCGCTCGATCCGGAACTCGTCGGCGAGGTGCTGCGCGTCATGCGCGCGCTTGCCGAAGAAGGCATGACCATGCTCGTCGTCACTCATGAGATGAGCTTTGCCCGCAACGTCTCCAACCGCGTCGTCTTCATGCGCGAAGGGCTGGTCGAAAGCAGCGGCAAGCCCGACGACATGTTCACCGGCGGCGCCACACCCGCCTTCCGCCAGTTCATCGGCCATTTCGGAAGCGGTCAATGACGATCACCATCGAGACTGTGCTGACCTGGCGCGGTGTCGCGCGCGTCGGGGCAGGGGAAGCGCTGGCGCTGTCGCCGGCCGCCTGGGCGCGGGTCGAGCAGGCAAGCCGCATCGTTGCGCGCATCGTCGAGACCGGCGTGCGCGCCTATGGCGTCAACACCGGCGTCGGAGCGCTCGCCGATACCGTGGTCGATCGGGCCTCGCAGAGCCTGTTGTCACGCAGCATCGTGCTCAGTCACGCCTGCGGCGTGGGACCGCTGCTGGCGGCTCGCGAAGTGCGCGCCATCATCGCCGCCCAGATCGCCAATTTTTCCCATGGCCATTCCGGTGTGCGGCGCGAGATCGTCCAGTATCTCACGGCCATGCTGGAGCATGACTGCATTCCCGACGTGCCGTCGAAGGGCTCGGCCGGTTATCTCACCCACAACGCTCACACCGCGCTCGTCCTGGTCGGCGAAGGCAGTGCCACCGTGGCCGGGCGGCGCATGAGCGGCCGCGAGGCGCTGGCGGCGATCGGCCTGCAGCCGTTGGTGCTCGGCGCCAAGGAGGGCCTGAGCCTCGTCAACGGCACGGCCTGCGCAACCGGGCTGTCAGCTATCGCGCTTTCGCGCGCCGAACCGCTGCTCGACTGGGCCGATGCCATCGCGGCCCTGACGCTTGAGGCGGCAGGCTGCCAGATCGCCGCCTTCGACGAGGCGGTGCTGGCGCTGCGCCCATCTGCCGGGATCGACAAGGTCGGAGCCAGCTTGCGCGCCCGCCTCCAGGGCAGCGGCCTCGTCGCCGCCGCCTTCGGCCGGCGCACCCAGGATGCCCTCAGCCTTCGCTCGGTGCCGCATGCGCATGGCGCCGCCCGCGATGTCTTCGACAATTCCGCCCGCATCGCCGATCAGGAACTCGCTTCCGTCACCGACAACCCGGCTGTGTCGGGCACGCCGGAGAACCCGATCGTCTCCTCCGAGGCGCATGCCGTCGCCCCGGCGCTCGGGCAGGCGGCCGATAGCCTCGCCATTGCGCTCGCGCAGATCGGTGCGATCAGCGAACGGCGCATGGACCGGCTGGTCAATCCGCTGGTGAGCGGCCTGCCGCCGTTTCTTGCGAGCGATGCCGGCAGCCATTCCGGCTTCATGATCGCCCAATATACCGCCGCCGCCCTCAGCAACGACAACCGCCGCCTCGCCGCACCCGCGGCGATGGACGGCGGCCTGACCTCCGGCCTGCAGGAGGATTTCCTTGCGCATCCGACAGCCGCCGCCGGCAAGCTGCTCGCAGTGATCGACAATGCCGAATATATTCTGGCGATCGAGCTGATGGCGGCTGCCCAGGCGCATGATTTCCTGGCGGCGACCGCGCCGCGGGCGCCAGGTACGGATCTCGTCTATCAGGCGGTGCGGCAGCGCATCTCCCATTATGGCGACGAACGGCCGCTGAACGGCGATATCGAGGCCGCGCGCAGCCTGATCCGCGAGACCGCGCCGCCGGCGGTCGTTTGAACCAGAAAATTGTCAGAACGGCTTGCTGGTGGCGGAATCCTGCTTGGGCTTTTCGCCGGCCTCGAGCCGCTTGAGGCACTCACGATACGTCGGGTAGAGCTGATCCACCCGCGACAACGGCAGCGTCCAGTCACCTTCGTCGCCGGCAAAGGTCAGCTGTACGTCAGGGGTTCCGGCAAAAGCGTTCTTGATAATCTTCTTCAGGCCGCCGCTTCCTTTGCTGGCTGGCGGCCAGAGGCGAAGCGTGGTCTTGTCGAAGAATTCGGCGGCGACGACTTTCGTCATCGAACGATCGGTCAGCGTCACCTCGGTCGTGGTGCCGGCCGGAATATCCCAGCTGTCCTTGGTGACCAGCCAGAAGGTTTCTGTGACGGTCTGGCGGAATTCCATGGTCTTGCCGAGCTCGCTGTTCCACAGCAGCCGGCAATAGGCAGGGCGCTCGCTTGAGAAACCGACCGACCATTGTCTTGCGCCACCCATCCATTCGGTCTCGCCCAAGGCCGCGACCGGCTGCAGGACAGCCGCCATCAGAACCATCACTGTCAGAATTTTCATCGCCGAAATCATCTCCAGGACAATCCGCTCCAGCCATAACAAAAGAAGGTTGAGCTTTTGCTACCGGCTGGCTCGGAATGCCGCAAGGGCTTGAATTTGCGGCTCACCTTGCCGATCTGGCGTAGATCGACATGAAGTGAAGGAGCGTGACGGCGGGCATGAGCGAGGTTCAACGACGCGGATTTTTGGCGAGGCTCACCGCATATGAGCCCCTGACGCTCATCATGCTGGCATCCGTCGCGGGCGGGCTGTTCGTGCTGCAGCGGCTGACGAGCGAGGTTCTCGAAGGCGAGACGCTCCGTTTCGACGAAACGATCCTGCTGGCGTTGCGACGGCCGGGTGAGCTTGGCGTGCCGATCGGCCCCGGCTGGCTGACGCATGCCGTCGGCGACATCACCAGTCTCGGTGGCATCACCGTTCTCTCGCTAATGACCGCTCTCGTCACAGTCTATCTCTTGCTTGACCGGCGCTGGCCGATCGCGATCTTCGTCTTTTCCTCGGTACTATCAGGCTGGTTGGCAAGCACACTGCTGAAGATTCTCGTCGCCAGGCCGCGTCCAGACATCGTCCCGCATCTCGTCGAGGTCAGCGATCTCAGCTTTCCCTCCGGCCACGCCATGGTCTCGGCCGTGACCTATCTGACGCTCGGGGCACTGCTGGCCCGCACGCAGCGTTACCGTTCGACGCGGATCTTCGTCATGGCCGCCGGTGTCTTCTTGGCCGTCATCATCGGCCTGAGCCGGATTTATCTCGGCGTCCATTACCCGACGGATGTCTTCGCCGGATGGTGCGCCGGGGCCCTCTGGGCGCTCGGCTGCTGGCTGATCTCGAAACGCTTCGTTCCGAGCCGAGCCCCGGGCGATGGCCTCGAAAACGGCAATGGCGACGGTGACTAGAACATAGGCTTAGAACGACTGTGGCGCCCGAATGGGGCGCCACAAGTGCTTGAGCGCTACGTACGCGGCTTCAGATTTTCCGGGTCGTAGATCGGCTTGTAGCCGACGCCGACGACTTCCACCGGATAGGTCTCGGCAAAGTATTCGACATTCAGCTTGCGACCGACCTGGCAATGCGACCAGGGCAGGTAGGCGAGCGCAATGTTCTTGCCGACTGTCGGACCGTAAGCGATCGAGGTCGTGTAAGAGCGGCGGCCGAGTTCGTCGACCAGGACCTCCCCGGTGGCGGGATCGACGACCGGCAGGTTGCCGAGCGGATAACGCTTGACGCCCGACTTGTCGGTATTCTCCGTCATCACGAGCGTGCAGAGCATGGCCGGCTGGTGCTCACGCGCCTTGTATTCCAGATGTTTTGCCTTGCCGCGGAAATCGGCTTCCTTGACCTTTGGACGGGCGAGATCGGCTTCGATCAGGTTGTACTGGGTCAGCAGGTCGGCGTTTTGCAGGCGCAGGCTCTTTTCCATGCGGCGCGAGTTTGCATAGGTCTCGACGCCGAAGGCCATCACGCCGGTCGAGCGCAGCGCATCCCAGACGGCGAGGCCGTCTTCGTATTTCATATGCAGCTCCCAGCCCTGCTCGCCGACATAAGAGATGCGGAAGGCGGTGACCGTCTTGCCGGCGATTTCGATCGGCTTGATCGCTGCGAAGGCGAAGTTTTCCTGATCGAGACCGGCCGGATCGGCCACGACCTTCTTCAGCGTGTCGCGGGCGTTCGGACCCCAGATGCCGACCGTCACGAATTTTTCCGAGACGTCGGTGATGGTGACGTCGAGGCCGCGATCTTCGGCGACGCGCTTCATATAGTGCAGGTCGCGCGGGCCGGCATCGGCGCCGTTGACGAGACGGCAGCGGTCGGCCATGCGGAAGACGGTGAAGTCGGCGCGGACCATGCCTTCGTCGTCGAGGAAGTGGGTGTAGACGCCCTTGCCGATGTTGGCATCGCCGCCGACCTTGGCGGCGCACAGCCATTCCATCAGTTCGACATGGTCAGGTCCCTCGATATCGACCATGTGGAAGTGGCTGAGATTGACGATGCCGCAATCCTCGCTCATCGCCAGATGCTCGGCATTCGACACCCGCCAGAAATGGCGGTTGTCCCATTCGTTCTCGCGGACCGGCACGCGGTCGCCATATTTCTCCAGCAGGTGCTCGTTGGCGGCATAGCCGTGTGCACGCTCCCAACCGCCCAGTTCCATGAAGTAACCGCCCAGCTCCTTTTCGCGCTCGTAGAAGGGCGAGCGCTTGGCGTTGCGGCCGGATAGATAGGGTTCGCGGGTGTGAACTGCCGGGAAATAGATCTTCTGAGCGGCTTCGTAGCAGCGGCCTTCGATGAATTCTTCGGTCAACTGATGCGGATAGAAGCGGGCGTAGTCGATGCTGTTGTGGTCGATTTCGGTACGGCCGTCGGTCATCCAGTCGGCGATCAGCTTGCCGTAGCCCGGGCCGTCCTTGACCCAGATGGCAACGCAATACCAGAGTCCCCTGACCTTCTGGCTCTCGCCGCAGGACGCGCCGCCGCCGGCGGAAACCTGCAGCAGGCCGTTGAAGGAGTGACCCTCGTTATAGCCGAGTTCGCCGAGGATCGGCGTCAGTTCCATGGCGCGCTCGAGCGGCTCGATGATCTGTTCCATCTCGAGGTCACGCTGCGACGGCGAAAGGCGGGCTTCGTGCTTTTCGAGAAGTTCGCGCGGATGGCACATGCGCGGATTGTTGGCTTCGTAATAGCCCCACTCGATCTGACCGCCCTCGGTCGTCGCCGGGTCGCCGGTATCGCGCATATAGGCAGAGTTGCCCTGGTCGCGCAGCAGCGGGAAGCCGATTTCCTTGCCGGTGCCTTCGAACTCGTTATAGGGACCGAAGAAGGTGAGCGGATGATCGACCGGCATGACCGGCAGGTCTTCGCCGACCATCTCGGCGATCAGGCGGCCCCAAAGGCCGGCGCAGACGATGACGTGGTCGGCCATGATCGTGCCGCGATGGGTGACGACGCCCTTGATGCGGCCGCCTTCGACGATCAGCGACTTGGCCGGCGTATTGCCGAACACCTGCAGCTTGCCGGCCTTTTCGGCGGCATCGACCAGCTTGCCGGCAACGGTCTGCGAGCGCGGAATGACCAGGCCGGCATCCGGATCGTAAAGGCCGCCCATCACCTGATCTTCCTCGATCAGCGGGAACTTTTCCTTGATCTCGGAAGGGCTGACATAATGGGCGCGCGTGCCGAAAGCGCGGGCCGAGGACAGCTTGCGCTTGATCTCTTCCATCCAGGCATCGTCGCCGGTGCGCGCCACTTCGAGGCCGCCGATGCGGGCGTAGTGGCCCATCTTCTCGTAGAAATCGATCGAATATTGCGTCGTCCAGACCGAGAGATAGTCGTGGCTGGTGGTGTAACAGAAGTCCGAGGCATGGGCTGTCGAGCCGATATCGGTCGGGATGCCCGACTTGTCGATGCCGACGATATCGTCCCATCCGCGCTCGACGAGATGATGCGCGATGGAGGCGCCGACGATACCGCCGAGGCCGATGATGACGACCTTTGCCTTTTCCGGAAATGCTGCCACGTGCTGTTCCTTCTACTGATCGGACGAACTAAATTTTGCCAGCCGCCCTCGACTTGCGACGCGGGCATTATGCATCAGGCTGACGACCGTCATTGGTCCTACGCCGCCGAGGACCGGCGTGATTGCGCCAGCGGCGCACGCCAGGCGCCCCCGGGGATCACGGCGCTGAAATCGCCTGTAGCCGGTCGATATCGACCAGCACGATGTCGTCGGAAACAGGCTCGCGATTGTGCAGGCGGAACCAATCCATCGCTTCGCGCACGCGGTCTCCATGCGGGCCTGGATAGGCGCCAAGGCCGAGGACCCATTCGCGCACAGTCTCGCGTTCCATTCGCCCGGCCCGGTATCGGTCGCAGACGGTTTTCGCAGAGGCGACCAGATCATTGATGCTTTTCACGACGATTCCTCAGTGAACGGACGGCTCTTCATCGTCGAGAAAGGATCGAATGCCATCGCGAGCGACAGTGGCGAGGAATTCGTCGAAAGCTTCCCGGTCAGTGGCAAAGGGTTCGTCCCAGCGGATCAGATCCTCGGCCTGGGTGACGACTTCCATCGTCCAGTCTTCATTGCTGCCGGATGTGCGGAAGATATCGACGAGCACGGTGATCCCGTCATCGGTAAATTCTCCGGCCAATTCCGAGTGTTCCAGCTTTTCTTTCTTTGTCATTAGTCAGCCACCCGCGCCGGGCGGCGCGTCGTTTTCGAGATACTCTTCATATTGAACCGTTTCGGCCTCGTTGGTGTCGATCGAATTTGCGCGTTTGGCAAGGCGCACACCGGCCCCTCCACCGTTTTCCGGGATGAAAACGACGCCGCCGGCTTCCAGGGCCTGCTTCATATCCTGAAGGGTCCGGTCATAGGGCGAGCGTTTGCCCGCCTCGAAATTGGCGATCGTCGCCTTGGCGACGTTTGCGGCCGAGGAGAGATCGTCCTGCGACCAGGCCAGGAGGGCGCGCGCGGCGCGGCATTGGGCGGATGACAGGTCCGTCATGATAGCCTTGCGTCGAAAGTGTCGTGGGACGGATTATATAAAAAATGCAATCTTGCACAAGCGATGATGAGAGCATGGATGGTGAGCACGGCTGTTAGGTTCGCGATTGGCCAAGACCCCTCCCCACAAGGGGGAGGGGCTTATATGCCGCTCCCGACGCTTTTCACTTCAACGTTTCATCTGCAGAAAGGATGCTGCGGGTTAGCCCCTCCTCCTTGTGGCAGGGGTTGGGGAGGGGCCACAAACCCACCTGCACAGCGCTCCGGTTGCGTCTGACAGCTACCCCGCGTGTTACTCCACCCCCCGCATTCTTTCGACCCTTAATACTTCAGATTTATGCCCTGAAAGGGAAGGTTGATTGACTGAATATTATTAAAGTCTAATTTTTAAATTCCTGAAACACGCGCGTGGGAGGAAACAATGCGTGAGCCGGATATGCAGAAACTCGATGCACTCGTCGGCCGGCTGGTCGGTGATGTCGGCGCCGCCATGTCGGGCGCCTTGGTCGTGCTGGGCGACAAGGTGGGAATTTTCAAGGCGATGGCCGATGGGACGCCGATGAACGTCCAGCAGCTTTCGCAAAAGACCGGGGTGAAGGAGCGTTATCTTCGGGAATGGCTGAGCGCCCAGGCTGCGGCTGATTATATCGTCTATGACGAAAAAACCGATCGTTTCAGCCTGACGCCGGAGCAGGCGATGGTCTTTGCCGAGGAAAACAGCCCGGCCTTCTTCGTCGGCGCCTTCGAGGTGGTGCAATCGATGTGGATGGACGAGCCGAAGGTCGCCGACGCCTTCCGTACCGGCAAGGGCCTCGGCTGGCACGAGCACAGCACCTGCCTGTTCCGGGGAACCGAGCGCTTCTTCCGCCCGGGTTATAACAGCCATCTCGTCGCCGAATGGATACCCGCCCTGTCCGGGGTCGAGGAAAAGCTCAAGGCCGGCGCCAAAGTCGCCGATGTCGGCTGCGGCCATGGGGCCTCGACCATCCTGATGGCGCAGGCCTATCCCGCCTCCCACTTTACCGGCTTTGATTACCACGGCCCGTCGATCGATAAAGCCAAGGCGGCTGCGAAAGAGGCAGGTGTCGGTGACCGTGTGACGTTCGAGCAGAGCCGGGCGGCGGAATTTCCAGGCCGCGGCTATGATATGGTCGCGATGTTCGACTGCCTGCACGACATGGGCGATCCGGTCGGCGCCGGCCAGCATGTCAAGGAAACGCTTGGACCGAACGGCACCTGGCTGATCGTCGAGCCCTTTGCTCATGACCATCTCAAGGACAATCTCAACCCCGTCGGCCGCGTCTATTACGGCGCCTCGACGATGATCTGCACGCCGGCATCGCTCTCGCAGGAGGTGGGACTCGGGCTCGGCGCCCAGGCGGGAGAGATGAAGCTTCGCAAGGTGGCGCTCGATGCCGGCTTTACGCATTTCCGCCGCGCCACGGAAACCCCGTTCAACATGGTGTTCGAGGTGCGAGCCTAAGACAACCGGCGTCCTTCGGCGGCTATCTCAGCTTGCCGATGCTGGCATACATGCCGGTGGTGCGGAATTCCGTCGGGTTGGTGCCGTAGACTCGGCGGAAGACCTTGGAGAAATAATTCGGATCCTCGAAGCCGCACATGATGGCGACTTCCTTGACCGGCAGGAAGTCCGCTTTGGTGAGAAGCTTGACGGCGCGCTGCAGCCGCTGCTGCAGCACGAATTCGGCCGGCGGCATGCCCTCGCTCTCGGCAAAGCTGCGCGAGAAATGTGCGCGGCTGAGGCCGACGATGCCGGCAAGTTCGCTGACCGGCAACGGCTTTTCGAGATTGGCGTTGATATGGTCGATCACCGGCTGCATCAGGCTGAGTTCGGCGGCAAAGGCCGGCGAGCCGAAGACGTCGTCATAGAGCGCCATCGCCGCTTCATAGGCAATCGCCGAGGCAGCCCCCGGCGAGGTCGCGCCGGTGACGAGGCGCAGGCTGCAGTCGGCGAGGTGATCTATGGTCGAGGGCTGCAGTTTCAGCACCGGGCCGGCAGTTGACAGCACCAGCTGGTGAATGCGCAGCGTCTCCTCGCCATTCATCGAAATCCAGAAATATTCCCAGCGGTCGCCTTTCTCCAGCCAGTAGCGATGATTGTGCGGCACGAGCACCAGCAGCGTATCGCCGCCCTGAAGCCGATAATTGCGGTTCTGGTAGCGCAGCCGGCCGGTGCCGCTGATCGTGTGCTGCAGCACGGTGAAGGGCGTCTGGCCGCGCCTGCGGCCATCCCAGTCATAGGGTTCGTTCTCGCGCACTTCATAGCCGGAGCTCGTCGGCATGGCATGCAATCGCTGGCGGCCGCGGGGCAGCGAAACCGTCCTCATCGACTGTCCGTTGGCAATCAAATTCTGCAGCACAAAATTACCCCTGAAAGCATAATCCTTCTCTGGTCGGCTTGCCGATTTCGGGCATAATCCCGCTCGACAAACAGGGAAGAGACCACGGCCGAAAGAGCGGCCGGGAGGAAAACAGACAGTTTTTCGGCTTTTTCAACCGCATGCGCTAGCATGCGGCCTGATCCTTCATGGCCGTCTTTTCTGTAGCATTCGATTGGGTCGAGGTGAAGATCATGAGTTTCAAAATCGCTATCATCGGTGCGGGCAGCGTTGGTTTCACCAAGAAGCTGTTTACCGACATTTTGTGCGTTCCGGAGTTTCGCGACGTTGAATTCGCGCTGACCGATCTCAGCGAACATAATCTGGAGATGATCAAGGCGATCCTCGACCGGGTCGTCGAGGCGAACCGATTGCCGACCAAGGTGACGGCGACGACCGACCGGCGCCAGGCACTGACCGGCGCGCGCTACATCATCAGCTGCGTGCGCGTCGGCGGCCTTGAGGCCTATGCCGACGATATCAGAATCCCGCTGAAATACGGCATCGACCAATGCGTCGGCGATACGATCTGCGCCGGCGGCATCCTCTATGGCCAGCGCAACATCCCCGTCATCCTCGACTTCTGCAAGGATATCAGAGAGGTCGCCGAGCCCGGCGCGAAATTCCTGAACTATGCCAATCCGATGGCGATGAACACCTGGGCGGCGATCGAATACGGCAAGGTCGATACCGTCGGCCTCTGCCACGGCGTCCAGCACGGCGCCGAACAGATCGCCGAGGTGCTCGGCGCCAAGTCGTTGGGTGAACTCGACTATGTCTGTTCCGGCATCAACCACCAGACCTGGTTCATCGACCTGCGCCTCAACGGCCGCAGGATCGGCAAGGACGAGCTGATCGCCGCCTTCGAGGCGCATCCGGTCTATTCGCAGCAGGAGAAGCTGCGCATCGACGTTCTGAAGCGGTTCGGCGTCTATTCCACCGAGAGCAACGGCCACCTTTCGGAGTACCTGCCCTGGTACCGCAAGCGGCCGGAGGAAATCACCCGCTGGATCGACATGTCCGACTGGATCCACGGCGAAACCGGCGGCTATCTCCGCCATTCCACAGAAACGCGCAACTGGTTCGAGACCGAATTCCCGCAATTCCTGGAATCCGCCTCAAAGCCGATCGACCCCGCCAAGCGCTCGAACGAACATGCGAGCCACATCCTTGAGGCGCTGGAGACGAACCGGGTCTATCGCGGCCATTTCAACGTCAAGAATAACGGCGTCATCACCAACCTGCCCTCCGATGCGATCATCGAATCGCCCGGCTTCGTCGACCGCTTCGGCATCAACATGGTCTCGGGCGTCACCCTGCCGGAAGCCTGTGCCGCTACCTGCATCGCCTCGATCAACGTCCAGCGCATGTCGGTGCATGCGGCGATCACAGGCGACATCGACCTGCTGAAGCTTGCCGTGCTGCACGACCCGCTGGTCGGCGCCGTCTCGACGCCCGAGGAGGTTTGGCAGATGGTCGACGAGATGGTCGTTGCCCAGGCGCGCTGGCTGCCGCAATATGCCGATGCCGTGCCGGCCGCCAAGGAGCGGCTGTCGAAATCCAAGGTGCAGACCCGCGACTGGGCGGGCGCTGCACGCCGCAACGTTCGCTCGATCGAAGAGCTGCGCGCGGAAAAGGCGGCGCTGAAACAGGCCGTCTGACATTTCGTGAAGGCTGGTCGTCATGGGTTTCCGGGAGGGAAATCCATGACACCGGGCCCGCCTTCATATCGTTCGAGGAGAAGAGAGCCGCGTGACCCGCGCTCCGGAACAAAAGGGAGAAACGATCATGAATTTCCGCAACGCAAGCATTCTGGCCGGACTGGCGCTCGGCGTCTCGGTTCTGGCGGTGAATGCCTATGCCTCCGAGGCAACCGTGCCGCCGGTGCCACCGGATTTCCCGGCCGAAGGCAAGATCAACTATGTGGCGCGCGACTCCATCCTCGAGTTCAAGGCGCTGCCCGAATATCACGAGCCCGACTGGGTCACGAAGAATTTCGTCTCCGCCGGCAAGCTGCCGGCGGTCAAGGACCGTCTGCCGAAGGAGCCGATGGTCTTCAAAACCGGCAACATGCCCGACGGCATCGGCGTCTACGGCGATACGATGCGCCACGTCATCGGCGGCCGGCCGGAAGGCTGGAACTACGGCGCCGGCCAGACGCAGGGCTGGGGCGGTATCGATATCGGCCTTTCCGAATGCCTGACGCGCACCGCGCCGCTGTTCCAGGTGAAAGCCCAGGACACCGAGCCGCTGCCGAACCTGGCCAAGAGCTGGGATTGGTCCGCCGACGGCCACAAGCTGACCATGCACCTGGTCGAAGGCGCCATGTGGTCTGACGGTGCGCCGTTCAATGCCGACGACATCATGTTCTACTGGGATGACGAAGTCATCGATCCGAACGTCTCGCCGCTCGGCGGCGGCGCCTCGCCGGAGGCTTTCGGCGCCGGCACGACGCTGAAGAAGATCGACGATTACACCGTCGAATGGACCTTCAAGGAGGCCTTCCCGAAGCAATATCTCTACACGATGTCCTACCCGAACTTCTGCCCGGGTCCGTCGCATATCCTGAAACCCCAGCATCCGAAATATTCGAAGAACACCTACGACCAGTTCAAGAACGCCTTCCCGCCGGAATACATGAACATGCCGGTGATGGGCGCCTGGGTGCCAGTGGAATATCGCTCCGACGATATCATCGTACTGCGCCGCAACCCCTATTACTGGAAGGTCGACGAGAAGGGCAATCAGCTGCCTTACCTCAATGAGCTGCACTACAAGCTCTCGACCTGGGCCGACCGCGACGTGCAGGCGGTGGCGGGATCCGCCGACATTTCCAACCTCGAGCAGCCGGAGAACTTCGTGGCCTCGCTGAAGCGTGCCGCCGAGAAGACGGCACCCGCCCGCCTGGCCTTCGGGCCGCGCCTCATCGGCTATAACCTGCGCATGAACTTTTCCGCCAACGGCTGGGGCAGCCCGGACGAGCGCGGCCAGGCGATCCGCGAACTGAACCGCAACGAGGACTTCCGTAAGGCCGTCACCATGGCGCTCGACCGCAAGGCGATCGGCGACTCGCTGGTCAAGGGGCCGTTCACGGCGATCTATCCGGGCGGGCTTTCGTCCGGCACCAGCTTCTACGACCGCAACTCCACCGTCTACTATCCCTTCGATCTCAAGGGCGCCAAGGCGGAACTCGCCAAGGCAGGGCTGAAGGATACCGACGGCGACGGCATCGTGAACTTCCCGGCCGGGACGGCCGGCGGCAAGAATGTCGAAATCGTCATGCTGATCAACAATCAGTACACGACCGACAAGAGCCTTGCCGAAGGTGTCGTCGGCCAGATGGAGAAGCTCGGGCTGAAGATCGTCCTCAATGCGCTCGACGGCGCCAAGCGTGACGATGCGCATTATGCCGGCCGCTTCGACTGGCTGATCCAGCGCAACACGACGGAACTGTCGTCGGTGGTGCAGAATACCGAGCAGCTCGCCCCCGTCGGCCCGCGCACCAGCTGGCAACATCGCGCCGGCAAGGATGACAAGCTCGATCTGATGCCCTTCGAAAACGAGCTTGTCGACGTCGTCAACAAGTTCACGACAAGCCAGAGCAACGACGAGCGCGTCGATCTGATGAAGCAATATCAGAAGATCTCGACCGAGCACGTCAACACGGTGGGCCTGACCGAATATCCGGGCGCGCTGATCATCAACAAGCGGTTCTCGAACGTGCCGCAGGGCACCCCGATCTTCATGTTCAACTGGGCTGAAGATTCGGTCATCCGTGAACGTCTGTGGGTGGCCGCCGACAAGCAGGGCAAATATGAGCTGTTCCCCGAGCAGCTGCCCGGCAAGCCCGGCGACAAGGGCCCGATCAACTGATCGGTGTCATCAGGACAAAGAGCTGAGCGCGTCGCATCCGATGCGGCGCGCCGGAGAACTCCCTCCCAGCTGAAATGAACTTCCGGCCGCGCGTGGCGCGCGGCCGGATATGACCAACGAGCCGGCCGCGCCGACAAGGAGCGACTGGCGGCAAGGAAAAGCGGACCGTCCGATGTTACGATTCCTGCTCGTGCGCATAGCCTCCGCGATCCCCGTCCTCTTCATCCTGAGCGTGGTGACCTTCGCGATCATCCAGGCTCCGCCCGGCGACTACGCCGACTATATAAGATCGCAGCTGATCAACCAGGGCGGCGCTTCCTACGCCCAGGCCGACGCCCAGGCACAGGCCTACCGGGTCGAACACGGCCTGGATAAGCCGATGGTCGTGCAATACGTCAACTGGATCGGCGGCATCGTCACCCGCGGCGATTTCGGCTACAGCATGTTCTACAACAAGCCGGTCGCCGATGTCGTTGCCGAGCGGCTGCCGCGCACGCTGCTCTTGGCGCTCGTCTGCCACATCTTCGCTTCCGTGCTCGGCATCGGCTTCGGCATCTGGGCGGCGACCCGCCAATACAGCTGGATCGACAGCACGCTTTCGGCGGTTTCCTTTCTCGGCATGACGGTGCCGCGCTTCCTGATGGCGCTGATCATCGTCTATCTGCTGGTCTTCCAGTTCAACGTGTCCGAAATCGGCAGCTTCTTCTCGCCGCAATATGGCGGGGCGCCGTGGTCCTGGGCGAAATTCGTCGACCTCGTCCACCATGTCTGGCCGGTCGTGGCGATCGCCACTTTCGGCGGGCTCGCCTACAATATGCGGGTGATGCGCGGCAACCTGCTCGATACGCTGAATGCCCAATATGTCGAGACGGCCAGGGCCAAGGGGCTCTCCGGCGGGGCGGTGGTGATGCGCCACGCGGTGCCGAATGCGCTGCACCCGCTGGTGATGTATCAGGGCGTCGTGCTGCCCTACATGCTGACCGGCGAGATCGAGACCGCCATCATCTTCGCGCTACCGACCGTCGGCCCGGCGATCGTCGGCTCGATGGCGATCGGCGACGTCTATGTCACCGCCACCTTCATGCTGGTGCTGTCGGCGACGCTGATCGTCGGCAACATCATCGCCGACATGCTGCTGGCGCTGCTCGACCCGCGTGTCCGCCAATATGAAGGAGCCTGAGATGCTGGCTTTCGACTCCTCGCCGCCACCGCCGACGACGACCGAACCTTCGGTCAGCAAGCCATCGCGCGGGCATGAGAGCTATATCGCCCTGGTCTGGCGCCGGCTCAGGCGCTCCTGGACCGGCATGGCCGGGCTCATCCTCGTCGGGCTGCTGCTGCTCATGGCGATCTTTGCCGATTTCGTCGCGCCGATGGATCCGAAGGCGACCGATGTCGGCTTCGCCCCGCCGCAGGTGATGAGCTTCCACGACAAGGACGGCAATTTCGTCTTCCAGCCGCGCGTCTATGCGCTGTCGGATTCCGAGGAACTCGACCCGGTCACCTTCCAGCCGATCGTCGGAATGGATTACGACAATCCGAGGCTGCTTGGCTTCTTCGTCAAGGGCGCCGAATACAAGCTGTTCGGCCTGATCCCGGCCGACCGCCACTTCTTCGGCTCGACCGATGGCCAGCCGGTGCATTTCCTCGGCACCGACAAGTTCGGCCGTGACGTGCTGTCGCGCGCCATCATCGGCTCGCGCATCTCGCTGATGATCGCGCTGACCGTCGTCTTCATCGTCACCCTGATCGGCACGACGGTCGGCATGGTCTCCGGTTATTTCGGCGGCACCTTCGATATCTGGCTGCAGCGCTTCGTCGAGCTGGTGCTCGCCTTCCCGCAATTGCCGCTCTATCTGGCGCTGACCTCGCTGATCCCGGTGACGGCGCCGACCAATGTCTTCCTCGCCTTCGTCATCTTCGTCATGTCGGCGCTCGGCTGGGCGCAGATGTCGCGCGAGGTGCGCGGCAAGACCTTAGCACTTGCCCGCATCGATTATGTCCGGGCGGCAATGGCGGTCGGCGCCACCGACAAGCGCATTATCATGCAGCATATTTTCCCGAACGTGATGAGCCATGTCATCGTCGCGGTGACACTGCACATACCGAGCGTCGTGCTGCTCGAATCCTTCCTCGGTTTCCTCGGCTTTGCCGTCAAGCCGCCACTGATCTCCTGGGGGCTGATGCTGCAGGATACGGCGACCTATTCGGTCATCGGTTCCTATCCCTGGATTCTCTCCCCCGTCGGCTTCGTGCTCGTCACCGTCTTCGCCTTCAATGCGCTGGGCGACGGACTGCGCGACGCGGTCGATCCTTATTGAGGTGATTGATATGGCTCTTTCCCTGGTCAATTCCTTCGCCCCGCTTGTCCGCCACGACCATGACGGCCGCTCGGAAGCACCAATCATCGACGCCCGCAATGTGGCGGTAAATTTCAAGGTCGAGGACGGCATGGTCGAAGCCGTCAAGGACGTCTCCTTCCAGCTCTATCGCGGCGAGACCATCGCCATCGTCGGCGAATCCGGCTCCGGCAAATCGGTGACCGCAAGAACGGTGATGGGGCTTCTGTCGAAGCGCGCCGTCGTCTCCGGCAAATCGACGGTTTCCTATGACGGCAGCAATATTCTCAAATTCTCCGAGCGGGCCCGCCGCAAGCTGCGCGGCGACCGCATCTCGATGATCTTCCAGGAGCCGATGAGCTCGCTGAATCCGATCTATACGATCGGCAGCCAGATCGTCGAGGCGATCCGCGTGCATCGCCGCATGAGCCGCAGGGATGCGGAAAAGCGGGCGCTCGAACTGCTCGAACATGTGCAGATCCCCGACCCCGCCGCACGCATCCGGCAATATCCGCATCAGCTTTCCGGCGGCCAGCGCCAGCGCGTGATGATCGCCATGGCGCTCGCCAACGATCCGGACGTCTTGATCGCCGACGAGCCGACGACGGCGCTCGACGTCACCGTGCAGGCGCAGATCCTCAACCTGATCCGCAACCTGCAGAAGGAAATGGGGATGGCCGTCATCCTCATCACCCACGACCTGACGGTGGTGCGGCAGTTTTCCGATTACGTCTATGTGATGCAGCATGGCGAAGTGCGCGAGCACAACACCACGGAAGCGCTGTTTGCCAATCCGCAGCACGCCTATACAAGGCATCTGCTTGCCTCCGAGCCGCGCGGCGAGGCCAACCCGCTGCCGGCGGGATCGGATGTCATCCTCGACGCCAAGGGCGTGCGCGTCGCCTTCATGCTGCGCCACGGTTCCTTCCTCAAGCCGGCGATGCGCGAGCTTGTCGCCGTCGACAGCCTCGATCTGACGCTGCGCCGTCACGAGACGCTCGGCCTCGTCGGTGAATCCGGCTCCGGCAAGACGACCTTCGGCCAGGCGATCCTGCGGCTGAATACGCCCGATAGCGGCGAGATCCATTTCGACCATCAGCCGATCCACGGGCTTTCCCGCGCCGAGATGCGGCCGCTACGGGCCCGCATGCAGGTGGTGTTCCAGGACCCGTTCTCCTCGCTCAACCCGCGCATGACGATCGGCCAGATCATCGAGGAGGGGCTCGTCGTCAACCGGCTGGGCGCCACCAAGGGCGAGCGGCAGGACCGGGTGCGCGAGGCGCTGATCTCAGCCGGCATGCCCGGCAATATCCTGTCGCGTTTCCCGCATGAATTTTCCGGCGGCCAGCGCCAGCGCATCGCGATTGCCCGCGCTATCGCGCTGGAGCCGGAATTCATCCTGCTCGACGAGCCGACATCGGCGCTCGACCTTTCCGTCCAGGCCCAAATCATCGAACTGCTGCGCAAGCTGCAGGACGAGCGGGGTCTGAGTTACCTCTTCATTTCCCACGATCTTAAGGTCGTCCGGGCGCTTTGCCACCGCGTCATCGTCATGCAGCACGGCAAGATCGTCGAAGAGGGCCCCGTCAACGAAGTTCTATCCCATCCCAAGACCGCCTACACCGAACGGCTCGTCAAAGCCGCTTTCGAGGTAGCATGACTATCGAATGCCGGAGGTTATAATGGCAGCAAATCCCAAGATCACATTCATCGGAGCTGGCTCCACCGTTTTCATGAAAAACATCATCGGCGACGTGTTGCAGCGTCCGGCGCTGTCGGGCGCGACGATCGCGCTGATGGATCTCAACCCGCAGCGGCTTGAGGAAAGCGCCATCGTCGTCAACAAGCTGATCTCGACGCTCGGGGTCAAGGCCAAGGCAGAGACCTATTCCGACCAGCGCAAGGCGCTTGCCGGCGCCGATTTCGTCGTCGTCGCCTTCCAGATCGGCGGTTATGAGCCCTGCACCGTCACCGATTTCGAGGTGCCGAAGAAATACGGGCTGCGCCAGACGATCGCCGATACGCTCGGCGTCGGCGGCATCATGCGGGGGCTTCGCACAGTGCCGCATCTCTGGAAGGTCTGCGAGGACATGCTCGCCGTCTGCCCCGAGGCGATCATGCTGCAATATGTCAACCCGATGGCGATCAACACCTGGGCGATATCGGAGAAATATCCGACCATTCGCCAGGTCGGCCTCTGCCACTCGGTGCAGGGCACGGCGATGGAGCTGGCCCACGATCTCGACATTCCCTACGAGGAAATCCGCTACCGCGCGGCCGGCATCAACCACATGGCCTTCTACCTCAAATTCGAGCACCGCCAGGCCGACGGTTCCTACCGCAACCTCTATCCCGACCTCGTCCGCGGCTACCGCGAGGGCAGGGCGCCGAAGCCCGGCTGGAACCCGCGCTGCCCGAACAAGGTGCGCTACGAGATGCTTACGCGGCTCGGCTATTTCGTCACCGAAAGCTCGGAGCATTTCGCCGAATACACGCCCTATTTCATCAAGGAGGGCCGCGACGACCTGATCGAGAAATTCGGCATTCCGCTCGATGAATATCCGAAACGCTGCATCGAGCAGATCGAGCGCTGGAAGGGCCAGGCGGAGGCCTATCGCAGCGCCGACAAGATCGAGGTGACGCCCTCGAAGGAATATGCCTCCTCGATCATCAACTCGGTCTGGACCGGCGAACCCTCCGTCATCTACGGCAACGTCCGCAACAATGGCTGCATCACCTCGCTGCCGGAAAATTGCGCCGCCGAAGTGCCTTGCCTGGTCGACGCCTCAGGCATCCAGCCGACCTTCATCGGCGACCTGCCGCCGCAGCTGACCGCGCTGATCCGCACCAACATCAACGTCCAGGAACTGACGGTGCAGGCGCTGATGACGGAAAATCGCGAGCACATCTACCACGCCGCGATGATGGACCCGCACACCGCAGCCGAACTCGACCTCGACCAGATCTGGTCGCTGGTCGACGACCTGCTCGCCACCCACGGCGACTGGCTGCCGGAATGGGCCCGCACATCCAACAAAGTTAAAGCCGCCTGACCTTTTTCTCCCGGGTTAGGCGTCAAAGAGCCCCGCGGTGTGGCAACGACCGCGGGGCTTTTGCGTGTGTTGGGATGAGGCGGTTTGCTACTAGCGGGCCGCTAGTTTCTCAGTCTTCCGTTTCATTTCAGATCGCACCATCCAGAATGTCATCGGCCCGAAGTGCAAGCAGCAGATGATCATCAGCGTATATACGAACCTCGGAGGGTCAAAGACATAGATAAGTCCCCATCCCGCCGCAACGAATGCGAGGTAAAGGTACAGCGGCGTGAAAGCCGAACTGCGCAACGTCGCTATTCTTTTTCCGACGTTGAGTTGCTGCGCTGGCTGCGGCATACTTCTTGGAGGCGGATCTGCCGCCATCAGGCTTGCTGGAATTAGTCCGGAACCTGTCCCGAGCCCGGCAAAGAGCTTTTGGAGTTCTTCCGATTTAAGGGGATCTTCTTCATCTAAGATGCGAACTGCGCGGTGCCCGAACGGCGGAACCAGCGCCTCAGGTAAAGTCCAGGGAAGATTGGAAGCCCCATGGGCGCGGGCGAACTCTCGCAGGTCTTCGGCTTCTTCAACCGTCCAACTGTACACCTCTTCGCCTTCCCACAGCTCTTGGCCCCCATAGTAAATTTCCGACCGGCTATAAAAGCCCGCATTGACGCGGTCTATTAGCCGCTGCACCGTCAAGCTATCTTCATTCCTGGAGTCAGAATTTTCGAGAAGGTCGGATGGTTCTGTTCGCCAGAAATAGCTCGCGGCAGTTGCCAGATCGCAGTCCGGCTGCGTCAGGATCCACTCGAACACATCTTCAGCGAAGTCGAAGTTCAGATTTTCTGCAATGGCATGGCGAGCATCAGGAGACCGGCCGGTCAACCAATCGATCATGGCCCGTTGTTCGGCATCATAACTGTCAAATGTGTCGGCCATCGCTCTCCCTCTGGGAATGATCGATCGCCTATTAGCCTTCAAAGCAATTCTCAGCAATTGCGGGCCGTGGGACTGTTGGGTTGAGCATCTGTAACAGCCTGCCCATCTCCCGGTGTGAACCGAGCAACGCGATCGAGATTTCGATTCCCTTCAAGGCAACCTCCTCCAATTATCCTGGAAGTTTTCACCCGGTCATGGTCGTTAAGTAGCTTGGCTCGATGACCGCGCTTTTCCATCATCCATCCAGATTTGCAGAGAGCGGACGAGAAAGAACACTTCAGACCGCCCAGTTCACATGACGATAAACGCAAGTCCAGGTCAAAGCGCTGTCAAACTGAACACCTCTGGCGCCTTGCAGCGGTTCAGGGCATCCTATGATGGCTGAAATTGTGTTTATGGCAGTTGGAGGAATGCTGATGCGTTGCTTTACCGTGCTTGGACCCTCGCAGACCGGAAAATCGACAGTCGTGGAAAAGCTCGGCTCGCTGGAGGGGACGCCGAGAAAATCCAGCTCCCCTTATGGATTGAACCTCACAGAGTTCATCTTCGGAAACGAGGCGTGGTGTGCACTGGATGCGCCAGGACCCAACGAAGCGTTGGCGCATGCGCAGCACGCGCTTCTTGCCAGCGACGCCTGCATATTGTGCGTTTCATCGGCACCCGAGGAGGCTGTGCTCGCCGCGCCCTATCTCAGGATAATCGAAGCCTCGGGGACGCCTTGCATCCTCTTCGTCAACCGGATGGACGAACCGAGGGGGCGGTTGAGGGATGTGATCGCCGCGCTTCAAGACTACGCCAACCACACGCTTTTGCTTCGCCAGATCCCGATCCGCGAGGGGGACAGGATCGTCGGCAGTTGCGATCTGATTTCGGAACGGGCGTGGCGCTATCGGGAAGGCCAGACTTCGGCGCTGATCGCCATCCCCGAAAGCACTGCCGAACGTGAGCACGAAGCGCGCACCGAACTCCTGGAACATCTGTCCGAATTCGATGACTGGCTTCTCGAGGAACTGATCGAGGACCGCGAGCCACCCAGCGACGCGCTCTATGCCATTTCATCGCGGGTTCTCAGGGAAAACAGGATTATCCCGGTCCTGATCGGTGCTGCAAGTCACGGCAACGGCATGATGAGGCTGATGAAGGCGCTGCGCCACGAGGCGCCGCCGGTCGGGATTCTCAGGCAGCGTCTCGCTCATGCGGGAACTGTCGATGAAGGCAAGCTGGTGGCCGTGAGCTTCCATGCCTATCATCGCCAGAATGTCGGCAAGACGGTGCTCGTGCGCGCACTTGGCGAGGGACTGCGGCAAGGCGCATCACTGGGCGGCTCCAGCCTCGGCGCCGTCCAAAATCTCGCAAACGGGCGGTCCAATTCGGCGGTTCTGCCGGCGCCGGGGGATGTCTTCGCGACCGTCAAGTCCGACCATCTGCGCGTCCCTTCGCTATTGACCCCCGGCGCGGTGATCGCCCCGCCTGAGTGGACGGAACCACCCACGCCGATGCTTGAAAGGATCCTGGTTCCGGGCAGCGAGCGCGATGAAAACAAGCTTTCCGAAACGCTGGCAAAACTTTCCGAGACGGATCGCGGCCTGAAAGTCTTGCAGGAGGAAGGCACGGGCGCTCAACTCGTCCGCGCCCAGGGGCCGGTACATCTGCGTGAACTTTGCCGAACGCTGGCGGAAGTCTTTCACATCTCCGTGACCGACCGAACGCCCAGCCCGATCTACCGCGAGACGATCACGAAACAATCGGAGGTTCATTACCGCCATCGCAAACAGACCGGTGGTGCCGGGCAATTCGCGGATGTGAAGCTGAGCATTCACCCCAACGAGCGCGGCCAGGGTTTCACCTTTGGCGAAACAGTCAAGGGCGGCGCCGTTCCGCGCAATTACTTCCCCGCCGTCGAAGCGGGCGCGCGCGAAGCGATGGAGAAAGGACCGCTAGGCTTCGAGGTCATCGATGTCGGCGTAACGCTGCAAGATGGTCAGCACCATGCCGTCGACAGTTCGGAACACGCCTTCCGGACTGCGTCGAAAATGGGGGTGCGTCAGGCGCTTGCCGAGGGATCGACCGTCTTGATGCAGCCGGTCTTCCGCAGCGAGATTCACATTCCGTCGGTCTATTCGGGCAGCCTCGTCCAGATCGTCTCTGCCCTCAACGGCCAGGTTCTCGGCTTCGACCGGGATGAAACCGCCAAGGGTTGGGACATCTTCCGGGCGCTCGTTCCGGGCGGTGCACTTGAGGAACTGGCGCGGGCGCTGCGCTCGGCGACGCAGGGCATTGGTTATTTTTCCAAGACCTTCGATCACTTCGAGGAGCTATACGGCAAGGAAGCGGACGCCATTGTGAGGGCAAAGGAGAAACCAGGCACCGCACACTGAAACGTTCGCGCCACTTCATGCTCGTTCACAGAGCCGGGCTCGCGCCCGCCCTTAATTTCAGTGCAGACGACAAGGCCCGATGTGCCGATTGGTGTCGGCTATGCTAATCATGCTGCATGGGATTCGGGGTTTTCATCCATCGTTCAGATTCGATCTACGACGACAGTCCGGCGGAACAGTATCAGTTCCCGAGCCAGTATCTTGGCCGTGTTCTAGCCTGTGCCGGAGATTGGATCATCTACTATGAGCCGCGTAAGGTTGTTGCAACGCGCGGCTATTTTGCCGTCGCAAAGGTTGCTCAGGTCATTCCGGATCCGAAGGCGACAGGCATGTACCTGGCGCTGATCGAACCAGGCAGCTACCTCGATTTCATCAATGTTGTTCCGTTCAGTGGACCAGATGGCGTTATTGAACGTGGCGTCCTCAACAATGAAGGGCGAATTTCTGGAAGGGCGCAGGCTGCCGTTAGGCCTATTTCCGCGGAGGATTTCAATCGTATCCTGTCGGCTGGTCTTGATGAACATGAGCCAGAATTACCTCGCTTGGACGACGGGACAGCTTCGCGACCTGTCGACGGTTTCGAAAACGGAGCTCAAGCGCCGTTCATATTCGAGGAAGAGCGCCAGCGCGTTGTGCAATTGTCGTCGCGGATTGTCCGCAGCCGACTATTCCGTCGACTAGTTCTACATGCCTATGACAAACGCTGCGCGGTCACCGGACTGAAGCTCATCAATGGCGGTGGACGCGCGGAAGTCGATGCCGCGCATATTCGGCCGGTGGAGGCAAATGGCCCCGACATTCTCAGCAATGGTATTGCCCTATCCGGCACGGCGCATTGGATGTTCGATCGTGGACTGATCAGTCTTACGGACGAGCTCGACATTTTGATTTCACGGCAAGCGAACGATCCAGACGGCGTTCGAGCTGTTATCAACAGGACTGGCAGGGCGATCGTTCCGTCGCGGCCATTCGAGCGGCCGCACCCTCGATTTCTCCAGTGGCATCGAGAGAACTGCTTCAAACACTGATTTCTTGCGATGGATACGGGGCTGGGCGTGAATCTCCGCCAAGGCCGTCCTCGCGTTGGCTCTCCTCATGGATCACTAGGTGATCGCCGCGCGATGATCACGGTCGCCTCAGCCGCGCTGAGCTTCGACGACGGTTTGAAGCGAAGCGACCAACCAGCCTGCCCATCAGAATGGCTTTCTGGGCAAGAAGGTTGGTCGCAAACGGACTACTTCTTCTTATCTGGCGAGGGCTCATACTGAGCGTACGCATCCAGCATCATTTGCGTATACTCGGTCGTGCTTGAGGTTAGCTCGCCCAATCCCGGCCAGGCGAAGGGTATCGTGGACCACATCGATTCGAGTTCAACCTCGATTCCCAGTTGTGCCGCTACAATCAAGGCCTGAATGGGCTCCTTGTCCTGCGGCCACAAGTCTTCCTCAAGTGAGATCCAGACGCCATTTTCGTCGTCGACACTGATCTGAGCCTGAAGCGCGCCCAGCTTTTCGCTGATGTTGGTGGCGTCATCAAGCAAGGCGCATCGGATGAGAAGAGTGATCTTCTCTTCATTCAGGTCGAGTTTGGGTCTGTCATCGACAACCCGGAAATCGGGCTTGTCACTGTCCACGGCCCCGTTAGTCCTTACCGACGGAAGCGACTCACCGCCATCATCACACGAGAACGCTGTGTCAAAGATGTCGAGAGGAGATGCCCCACACCCCGGGCAATGCCAGAGGTTCTGAGCGATCTGAGTACCTGCGATTTTTCTATCGCAATGCAAGCAGAACCACACGCCTGACTCGCCGCCCCTCAGTGGGTGGCGAACCACCCCGTCGAGGTCAGGCTTAGTGGAGCGTCGGGGCCAATCAGTGGAGATTTCTCCACGAACCTGGGCGGCCCGATCTATCGTCAGACTGAGTGCCTCCCGGAGGAATTCCGGGTCAAACACCGGGCTTTTCCCATCATTTTCGGTAGATGTCTCGACGATCGGTGCCGCGCCAGGGTTCTCAGGCACCGTGATGCTCCACCCATCTCCCACCATGATGACGTCGTGCAAGGCCACTTGAAGGCGGTATACATGACCTCCGATCATGCCATGTTCGGCCTGCTCGAGGTATGCGAAGCGGCGGGTCATAGCTTCGGGATGCCCAGCCTGAAAATCTGCCGCCGGAAGTGCACGTGCAACGAAGGCTTTGATGCTCGCCATCTGTTCGGAATCCGGTATCCAATCCTTCTTGCTGGCGGAAGCGAGTTTGGTCCAGTTGGCGAATCCCAGTTTCTCCGCAACCAAATCAAGAGCTTGGTGTAGCGTGATCCTGTTGGCCCGCGCATATCGTTTGGCAAGACGCTTGAGGTTGCTAAGTTTTGTTGCTTCGGTCATATCCATGTCCTGAAATGATCCGACCATGTGCCCGCTAATGGCCAGACCCTGCCTGTTGGCACGGAGTGACACTTCAGAAATGAAACGCTGACATAGCTTTGCGTGGCGGGCACACCGGCCCGCGTGTAGGGCCATGTTTTGTATGCCAAGCATGGCGATGTCGGTCAAGCCGATCCGTATTTACCCATAGCGATTTCGCACAGCACCGCGGATCGCGGTAGCGGCGGAACGGTTCTTGTAGCGCGCCGGCCGAACTGAACCGCGATACCGATACCGCATTGCTTCAACGAAGGCCGACAACGCTGGGCAAACTGGCGAGGTCGCGATTAGGCGTCAACTGGCCGGCAGGGCGCGGGTTCACATCAAGGCGACCAACTTCAGTTATCCCGGAACTTTTCACCCCGGTCACGGTCGGTAAGCGGCCTGGCCCAATGAACCGCGCTTTCCCATCATCCATCCAGAATGCCTAAAGCGGGCGAGAACGAATGCTTCGGGGCCGCCCAGAACACACGACGATCCGTAATGCGCTTCATTGCCTCCCGTCCATCATTCCGACCAGATTCGCGGCTCCTCAAACCATTCCAATTGCCATCCGCTTGCCAAAAAACCACAATTGCCTCACTTAGTTCACACCTCCACCCTCGGCATGAAGAATTGGATCAACGCTGCATGCGCATAGCTTACGTTTTTCTCGGTGCATTTCTTGCACTCGTACAGTCCGCCTCCGCTGAAGTCGCATCGCCGCCGGTTTTGGCGCCGCTGGAGCGACAGGCGGAAGCCGCTCAGTTGAGCGCGCAATTTCTCTCGCGCTATAGCTATAAGCCGGTTCCGCTCGACGATGCCTTGTCGGCCAGGGTCATGGATGGGTTCATCAAGTCGTTGGATCCGGACCGCATGCTTTTCCTGCAGGCCGATATCGACAAGTTCATGGCTGAGCGCAGCGAGATCGACGATGCGATCGAGCGGAAGGATTTGAAGATCCCGTTTGCGATCTTCAACGCCTATGAACAGCGCGTCGTCGACCGCATGACCTATGCGCGCAGCCTGCTGAAGCAGGATTTCGATTTCAGCGGGCAGGACAATTATTCGGTGCTGCGCGAGAAAGCGCCCTGGCCGCAGTCGCAAGCAGAAAGCGATGATCTCTGGCGCAAGCGTGTCAAGAGCGACTGGCTGCGGCTGAAGCTCGGCGGCAAGGCCGATGCGGCCATTCGCGAAACGCTCGACAAACGCTATGAAAACACGCTCGAGCGCGCTTACAAATTCAAGAGCGACGACGTTTTCCAGTCGTTCATGGACGCCTATTCGAATGCGATCGATCCGCACACGGATTATTTCGGCGCGGCCGCTTCGGCCGATTTCGATGTATCGATGAAGCTTTCGCTGTTCGGCATCGGGGCGGTGCTGCAGGAGCGCGACGACTATACGACGATCCGTGAGCTGGTGCCCGGCGGGCCGGCTGAGCTTTCCGGCAAGCTTGCGGTCGGCGACCGCATCACCGGCGTCGGTCAGGGCAAGAATGGGCCGATCAAGGAAGTGGTTGGCACGCGGCTGGATGAAGTCGTGCAGATGATCCGCGGGAAAAAAGGCTCCGTCGTGCGCCTCGACATCCTGCCGGCCGATGCCGGCGCCGATGCCACGCATCGCGTCGTCAGCCTGGTGCGCGACAAGATCAGCCTGGAAAAGCAGGCCGCCAGGAAGACCGTGCAGACCGTGAAAGTCGGCGATACCGAGCGCAAGATCGGCATCATCACCCTGCCGGTCTTCTATGAGGATTTTGAAGCCAAGGCCAAAGGCGACAAGGATTACAAAAGCGCCAGCCGCGATGTCGCCAAGCTTCTCGGCGAGTTGAAGGATGAAAAGGTCGACAGCGTTCTCGTGGACCTGCGCAACAATGGCGGCGGTTCATTGGAAGAGGCGATCGATTTGACCGGCCTCTTCATCGGCAAGGGTCCGGTCGTTCAGCAGCGCCGCAGCGACGGCAAGATCGAGGTCAAAAGCTCGGATCTTGCCGAGCCTGTCTGGTCAGGCCCGATGGGTGTCTTGATCAATCGCGGCTCTGCCTCGGCCTCGGAGATTTTTGCCGCGGCCATCCAGGATTACGGCCGCGGCGTGATCGTCGGGGAGCCGAGCTTCGGTAAGGGCACGGTGCAGACGGTCGTCGATCTCGACCAGATGGTTCACAACAGCAAGCCGGAATATGGCGAGCTGAAAGTGACGATCGCCCAGTTCTTCCGGGTCAATGGCGGCACGACGCAGCTGCGCGGCGTCACCCCCGATATCAGCCTGCCGGGACTGTCTGATCCGACAAGCTTCGGCGAGACCAGCTATGACAATGCCCTGCCATGGGCGGAGATCAAGCCGGCGAAATACGCGCCCGAGGGCAATGTCACGGCCTTGCTGCCGGCATTGCAAAGCCGCCATGATGCGCGGGTCAAGGGCGATCCGGATTTCCAGCGCCTGGTGAAAGACATTGCCGATCTGAAGGCGCAGCGCGAGAAAGGCATCGTCTCCCTGAATGAAGCCGAACGCCGCAAGGAAGCGGCGGCGCGCGAGAAGCGCTTCAAGGAGCGGGCGCAGGCGAGCGATGGCGACAACCCCGCCGGGGATGATGGCCTGGAGGCGGGCGAGCGCAGCCTGAGCGCCGATATCGCCCTCGAAAACGCCCGCAAGAACGCAAAAGACGTCCTGCTCGACGAGGCCGCTGCCATTCTTGCCGACGAGGTGGGTTTGCAGGACGGCGTGCTGAATGCAGCCACGAAACCAGCGGGACAGGCGGACGGGAAATAGGCACACCGGCTGGGTGAGAGATAGCCGACAAAGCGCGTAGCGACGCCATCTTTACAGCGCTTGTAGAGATGAGCATCGTTGCGCTATCTGTCTGCTCCAGACAGGAGTTTCCCATGCCCTCCTCGCCCAGGAACAAAAGTGCGGAAGTGCTGCTTGAGCGGACCATATTCACGGTCAGCCCCGAGATCTATGCCGAATACCTTGCCCGCCTCGACGCGCCAGCAAAGCCCAATGACCGCCTGAAACGAACCATGTCGACCAAAGCGCCGTGGGATGAGCCTGCATCGCCGGGCTGACATCCGCCGCCAGCCGCGACGTCCCTTCTGACGTTCGAAATCGCAAATGAAAAATCCGATCAAAGAAATATCACCGCGTCCTCCGTGTCGGCACCTTCGAGACCATTGCCGGTATTCCGCCTAATCCTGCTCTGCGGCTGGTGCTCCTTGATGGCAGGGATTTTTCTCTGGTCAGTCCACCCGATCGCCTACTACGATTGGGACCTCACCACTGTCCTTATGTGTCTGTTGTGGTTTTCGGGTCCGCTTGTGGCTTTTGCCATTTCGGTCGGTGCCCTTATTCTGGATCAACCGGCTTCTCGCTTAATGAGGCGAGCCGTCGCTGTGCACTTCGGGATGAATCTGGTTGTTGCTCTAATGGTATGGGTGACGGATCAGTTTAGTCCCGCCATCTGGTTGTTTGTATTGCTGGCGGGCCTGGTCGATCTGCCGATCCTTGCGCTCGCGCCAGGCAGGATCGATAGCGCGCGGGCGGTCAAACTGCTGCATATGGTGGTGATATCGTCGGTTGCTGGGCCTATTGCCGGCCTATTTCTTTGGTCGGTCCTCAACATCAAGATTGTGGAATGGCGTGCACTCGCGGTCGCCGGTTCACATCCCTATTGCGTGCAGGTGCCCAAGGATTATCTCGGGCGGTACAAGGCAGTCAGCCGATGGACTGAATTGGCGGGTTTGAGGATGCAGACACCGTTTACAAACGGCGGCGGTTCCACCGACTACCAGTTCGCGTTTCACGCAGTGCTCGTGGTCAGGCAGGGTGGTGGGGACCAGTTCTACAACTGGTCCTACTTCGCCCAGAGCTTCGTCCCCGTTTCCGAGCGTGCGATAAGCGGACTCGCTCTTCTTCGCGCTGATTGTGAGCCAATCGTTGCTTTTTTCGACGAGCTTAATCGTTAGCGGTTGCCATGGAATTATAGAAAACGCCCCGAACAGGTCATGCCTACACCAAGGCGCCGTGGGATGAGCCTACATCGCCGGGCTGAAATCCGCCGCCAGCACCGCCTCCTTGAGCGCGCGCGAATAGGGATGCTGCGGATTATCCAGCACGGGGCGGGCCGGTCCGCGTTCGACGATCTCGCCCTTGCGCATGATGATGATGTTGTCGCTGACGTAGTAGGCGGTGGCGAGATCATGGGTGATGTAGATGATCGACAGGCCGAGTTCGTTTTTCAGCCGGCCGAAGAGGTTGACGATCGCCATGCGCAGCGATGCGTCGACCATCGAGACCGGTTCGTCGGCGACCAGCAGGCGCGGCTGCGGAATCAGCGCGCGGGCGATGGCGACGCGCTGGAGCTGGCCGCCGGAGAGTTCGTGGGGGAAACGGCCTTTCACTTCTTCGAGGGTGAGGCCGACATGCGTAAGCGCCGCATCGGCCATGCGCTCGGCTTCTTTCCGGTCTATGCGTTTTCCCGGGCCCGACAGATTGCGGGCCGTTTCGAACAGGTAACGGTCGACCCGCTTCAGCGGATTGAAGGCTTCGAATGGGTTTTGCAGAACCGGCTGGACCTCCTTCATGAAGGCCTTGCGTTCGGAGCGGCTATGGATCGAGACGGTTTTGCCGGAGAATTCCAGCCGCCCTTCCGTCGGTGCGGTCTGCCCGAGGATCATCGCGGCGATCGTCGATTTGCCCGAGCCGGATTCGCCGACGATCGACAGGATCTCCGGTTCCTCCCCAACTTCGAAGCTGACATCCTTGACCGCGGTGATCAGGCGCCGGCCGAGCATGCCGCCCTGGCGATAGACTTTGGTGACATGCGAGAGGTGAAGCAGAGCGGTCAAACCTGATCTCCCGTAACTGCAAAACAGGCGACGCGACGCCCCGGCTCGACGGTGACGAGCGGCGGCACCTTTTGCGAGCAGATGTCCATCCGCTTCGGACAGCGCGGGTGAAAGCGGCAGCCTTCGGGCGGCATGGCGAGGTTCGGCGGGCGCCCCTCCAGCGACGGCCTAGTTGTCGCATCGCCGATGCGCGGCAGGCTGCCGACCAGATGCTGCGTATAGGGATGCAGCGGCTTGCTGAAGAGTTTGGCGGTCGGCGCTTCCTCGACCAGACGCCCGGCATAAACGATGCCGATGCGGTCGGAAACCGTCGCGTGAACGCCCATATCATGGGTGACGAACAGAAAGGACGAACCCATCTCGCGCTGGATTTCGCGGATCATCGACAGCACGTCACGCTGAACGATGACGTCGAGCGCAGTGGTCGGTTCGTCGGCGATGATGAATTCAGGCGTCAGGATGGTGGCGAGCGCAATGGTCATGCGCTGGCGCATGCCGCCGGAGAGTTCGTGGGGATAGGCGTCGAGCAGATGCGGATCGAGCTTCAGCCGCTGCAGATGGGTTGCGACCTTCTCAAAGAAGACCGGCTTGCTGACAGCCATGTGGCGAAAGGCGAAATCGGTGAAGGAATGGCGGATCCGGCGCACCGGATTGAGCACGTTCATCGAGCCCTGCATGATATAGGACAGATGCTTCCAGCGCAGCGCCATGCGCTCCTCCGGCTTCATCGCGTAAATATCCTGCGTGCCGCCGGCGAAATGGAATTTGACGCTGCCCGAGACGACCCTGAGCGGCGGCCGGATGGCGCCGGCGATGGTTTTGATCAGCGTCGTCTTGCCACTGCTCGATTCCCCGGCAACGCCATAGACCTCGCCGCGGCCGATCGTCAGGCTGATATCGTCGACGGCGCGCACTTCGCGGTCGACGCCGAAAAGGAAGGCGCGGTAATAGGCTTTCAGGTTCTCGATTTCGACCAAAGGGTCCATGCTAACTTCCCATCCGGTTCAGCCGGCTGCGCGGATCATTGTATTCGTTCATCGACATCGACAGCAGGAAGAGCGCCAGGAACAGAATGACGATGACGGCGACGGGGGCGGCCACCCACCACCATATTCCGGCGATCAGCGCCGAATGCGCATTGGCCCAGTAGATCATCATGCCCATGGTCGGCGTCTCGATATCGGTGAAACCGAGCACCGAAAGGGTGATCTCCATGCCGATCGACCAGATCATGTTGTTCATCGTGGTGGCGAAGACGATCGGCAGCACATAGGGCAGGTGCTCCTCGACCAGGATCTTGCGCATGCTCATGCCGGAATAGACGCTCTGGGTGGTGAACGGCCTGGTCTTCAGGCCGATCGCCACCGAGCGGATGAGGCGCGCATCGTAGGACCAGCCGAGCGAAGCCATGATGACGATCAGCACCGTCCAGGTCATGCTGTCCTTCAGCACGAAATAGAACAGGATCAGCAGCGGAAATTGCGGGATGACCATGATGCTGTCGTTGATCGCCATCAGCACCCGGTCGACCGTGCCGCCGGCATAACCGGCGACGAGGCCGACGACCAGCGAGATGATGCGCGAGAGAAAGGCGACGCCGATGCCGAAATACAAGGTGTTGCGAAGGGCGGTCGTCAGCTGCCAGAAAACGTCCTGTCCGCGCGATGTCGTGCCGAGCCAATAGTCGCCGTCGGGCGGCATGTCGGGCGGCAGAAGATAGATGTCCGTCGGCGCGTAGGGCGAGAAATAGGACAGGATGATGAACCCGACGATGACGGCAAAGAGCAGCAGGCCGCAGAGAAATTCCAGGTTCTGACGTGCGAGGTCGCGGATGATGGTAAACATGGCCTATTCCACCTTGATGCGCGGGTCGATCAGCGGGCTCAGAATGTCGATGATGAAGACGGCGGCGGCGACGCCGACGATCGACAAGGCGCTGAGGCCGAGCACCAGGCTGTAATCGCCGGCATGCACCGCCGAAATCAGCAGGTTGCCGATGCCGGGATAGCCGAAGACGATTTCGGTGATGACGGTGCCGTTGAAGATCGCCCCGAGCGACATGGCAAGCCCGGTGAATTGCGGCACCATGGCGTTGCGGGCGATGTAGGAGCGAAGAATTTTCCGCTTCGGAACGCCGCCGAGCTCGGCGAAGACGACGTAATCATCGGTGATGATGTTGGACACCAGCGCCCGCATGCCGATCAGCCAGCTGCCGGCTCCCACCAGGATCAGCGACAGGGCCGGCAGGATCGAGTGTTCGAGGATATCGAGCACCAGCGCGAAGGAGAGATCCAGATTGGCGTTCATCTCGTAGCCGCCATTGATCGGCAGCACCGGCCAGAGATAGCCGAACAGGATGAGCAGCACGAAGGCCAGGATATAATAGGGAATGGGAAGCAGGGCGATGCAGACGAGGCTGACGGCCTTCAGCACCATGTTCTTCCGGTAATAGCCGGCGAGCGCGCCGAGCGCATTGCCGAGCACGAAGGTGATCAGCGTCGAGACGGTCATCAGCCCGATCGTCCAGGGCAGGGACCGCAGAATGATCGTCGAAACGGGTGTCGGAAAGGCTGACAGTGAAGGGCCGAGATCGCCGGTCGCAAGCCGCAGCCAGAAGTGCAGATATTGCTGCCAGATCGAGCCCTCCATGCCGTAGAGCTCGCGCAGCGACTGGCGCATCAGTTCGATCGCATTCGGATCGGACTGCCCCATCTGGGTGATAGCTCCTATGCTCTCTTCGACCGGATCGATCGGGGTCAGGTGGGTGACGAAGAAGGTGATGCTGACGCCAAGAAAGACGACGAGCAGAAACTGACCGAACCGCTTCAGCACAAAGATCAGATAGGGCGTCATAAGGCAGTGGTTCCTCTCTGGTTCCCTTCATCGCCGGGAAAGGATCGAAGGAAAGGATCGGCGGGCAGGGCCCGCCGACAAGGAGCCGGCGCGTGGCTAAAGCGCCGGCGTTGGGAGGATTATTTCGGTTGGGCCGGCTTCAGCTTGACCATCATCAGCCTGGAGTTGGCCCAGTTCGGCACCGGGTCGGTATAGGGGTCCTTGATCGTCGGATAACCGGTCCAATACGTCGTATCCATCGAGGTGAAGACGTTATAGGACATCAGCGGGATCGTCGGCATTTCGCGGGCAACCAGCTTCAGATAATCCTTGCCGAGCTCGATGCCCTTGGGATCGTCGGCGCTGATGCCGCGGATGGTCTCGATGATCTTGTCGAGCTCCGGATTGCTCCAGCGCTGCCAGTTGCGCGGCGGCTGGTTCTCGCCCTTCTTGGCCACGAACTGCGAGTGCCAGCTGTCGAGGAAGAACGACAGGTCGGGATCGCCGCCCCATGTCTCGACGCTCCAGGCAATCGCCACCTGGAAATCGCCAGGCTGCAGTGCAACCTGCCAGAGGTTGGTCGTCGGCACGGCCTTGGCATCGATGCCGAAGGCAGCCCATTGCTGGGCGATCAGCGTGCCTGCCCGGGTGAAGACGGAGCGCGTGTCGCCCTCGACGGTCATCCGGATCCTGAACGGCTGACCATCAGGGGTCATCCATTTGCCGCCGCTCTTCTTGAAGCCTGCCTTTTGAAGCAGCTCGGCGGCTGCCTGCGGGTTCGGCTTCCACCAGCCATAGCCGAAGGCCGTGCTGATGGCCTCAGGATCGGTCGGGATCTGGTCCTTGAACTTCGGCTGCTTGCGCAGGAGATCGGCGACCTGCTGGCCGATCGTCGGGTCATAGGGCTTGATCTTCTGCTTGCCGGTGTCGATCTCGAAATCCTTCAGCCAATCCTGCATCGGCGCCTGATAGTCTTTCATGGCGATCGCCGTCGGCGGCACACCGAGTGCCGAGAGCGTCGCGGTGCCGCGATAGCTCGCCATGTCGACGGCCTTGATGTCGATCAGCAGGGCAAGCGCCCAGCGCACGTCGGGATTGTTGAAGGTCGGGTCCTGGGTATTGAAAATCACAGCCGGCAGCGTCGGATCCGGATGGGCGAAGGGGAAGCCCGGGAACCAGGTCTCGATCGACTTGGATTTCTCCTTCAGCGTGAACATGCCCTCCGGCGTATTGTCGTGGATGATATCGAGATTGTGCTCGAGCTGGGCGATGGTGCGTTTATCCGGCGGGCCGGGATCGACGTAAGTCACATATTTCGGGGCCGGCTCGCCGAAGCGGGCAAGCGACGTCTTCTGCCAGTCGTCGCGCTTCTCCCAGGTATACCACTTGCCCTGAGGGTCGTAGGCCTTGAGCTTGTAGGCGCCGAGCGAGACGGGATTGGCGAAATCGTAGCGAAGCGGATCGGCGACCTTTTCGAACACATGCTTGGGCATGATCCATGCGCCGTTCCAGCGAACGGTGAAAAGGGCGTGGAAGCGCGAATTGGGCTTCTTCAGCTTGAACACCACGGTCTGAGGATCGGTCGCCTCGACGCTTGCCACCTGCACCGAGAAGGCAGCACTCCAGACCATGCCGGGATGATCCATCTGGGTCTTGACGGTATAGACCACGTCGTCGGCCGTGAACTCGACGCCGTCGCTCCAGAAGAGCCCCTTGCGCAGTTTCACGGTCATTTCGGTAAAGTCGGCATTATATTGCGGCTTGTCGGCGGCCAGCGAATTGTCCCAGGTCGCGCCGCCAAGCCCTTGCTCGGGGTCGATATACCATAGCGTATCCATGGTCAGCTGCTGCAGACCGGTGGAGACACCGGCGCCGGCATTGACCCAGATATTGAACCAGCCGGGATTTTTGATCGTCCCTTCCGGATTTTCGACGATGAGCGTCTCCTTGCGCGGCAAGGAGGTATAGTCATCGGCTTTGGCCGCCGCCGTCAGGCCGAGTGCGGCCAGCGCGACGCCAAATGCGAGCCTCTTCAACTGTTGCATGAACTCCTCCCTAGAAAGCGACGATACGGCGGCCGCAAAGGCAGCATGGGCACGTCGCGGTTGTCGGTTTGCAGAGACGTCGGGACTTCAGGTCCAGGCCGCCTCTAGCGAACCATCCCTCCGGCCGTCTGCCTCCTCGCAGTCGAGCCGAACCTCTTCAGCCGGGGCCAATGGGCCTTACCCGGCGGCGGCTGTCATACCGACAGCCGAATGACGTTGTAGGACAGCGGCTTCAGCGCCGCCCGCAACCGTCCGTCCTCGATCTTGGCGCTGTCGGCTTTGACAGGCGCGACCGTATCTTGCCGCCCTGCCGTGTTGACGGCTTCGAGATCGCTATGGGTCATTTCCACCTGCTCGACGACGCTCGCGGCCCCAAAACCTTCCAGCCGCACATCGAGATCGAGCGCCGTGTTCGGATGGCGGTTGACGGCAAAAAAGGTCAGCGTCTTGCCATCCTCGGAATGGACCGCCGAGACGTCGAGATAGGGAACGTCGTTCTCCTCGTCGCTGTCATAGGTCGGGCCATCGACGACCAGCTGCAGCGCTGCGCCGCGGCCATATCGGGAAGCGTAGTAGAAGGGGTAATAGATCGTCTGGCGCCAGGCGGCACCGCCGTCGTCGGTCATGATCGGAGCGATGACGTTGACGAGCTGGGCGATACAGGCGATGCGCACCCGGTCGGAGCGGCGGATGAAGGTGTTCAGGATGCCGCCGACCTGCAGCACGTCTTCGAAATTATAGACGTCCTCAAGCAGATGCGGTGCATCCGGCCACTCGTCGCGTGCCAGGATCTCCTTGTCCTGCTGGTTGGAATGGTACCAGACGTTCCATTCATCGAAGGAAATACCGATCGTCTTCTTCGAGCGCTTTTTTGCCTTGATATAGTCGATTACGCCGCCGATCGTGGTGATATACCGATCGAGCTTAGTCGCGCGGGAGAGATAATTCAGCGTATTCTTCTCGCGGTTGGCGAAATACATATGCAGCGAGATATGATCGGCGCTGTCGTAGCACTGCTCGAGGACTTGAGCCTCCCAATCGGGATAGGTCTTCATATCGGAATTGGACGAGCCGCAGACCACGAGTTCCAGCGACTTGTCGAAGCCGCGCATGGCCTTGGCCGTCTCGTCCGCCAGCCGGCCATATTCATAGGCCGACTTGTGGCCGACCTGCCAGGGGCCGTCCATCTCATTGCCGAGGCACCACAATTTGACGTCGTGCGGATTGGTCCAGCCGTGCTTGCGACGCAGATCGGAATAATAGGTGCCGCCCGGATGATTACAATATTCGAGGAAATTACGGGCCGCATCCAGGCCGCGCGAGCCGAGATTGACGGCGAGCATCGGCTTGGTATTGGCCTTCTTGCACCAGTCGACGAATTCGTTGACGCCGATCTGATTGGCTTCGCGGGTGCGCCAGGCCAGGTCGAGGCGAACCGGGCGCTCCGAACGCGGGCCGACGCCGTCTTCCCAATTATAGGCGGAGACGAAATTGCCGCCGGGATAACGGCAGTAGGGCGTGTCGAGATCTCGCACCAGATCGAGCACGTCGCGGCGGAATCCGTCCTCGTCGGCCGTCGGATGTCCGGGCTCATAGATGCCCCCGTAGATCGCTCTGCCGAGATGCTCGAGAAATGAACTGTAGAGCCTGGCGTCAATGGTCGCGATGCGGAAATCGCGGTGGGCAACGACATTGGTCTTCAACGGATCCTCCCGTTTATGTATCAGAAATTTTGTTTTCTTGCCTCCAACTTGATATCAGGAATGTCGTTCTGTCAACCAACTTGCGGATTTTATCATACTAATCTGATTTTCGGAAAATATCACATAATTTCATAATGTTAATAGACTTCCTATTTCGTAGAACTCGGAAAATCGCGTGATTTTTAAATCAGCATTTCCGATATCGATTGATCACACGTGCAGCCGCATGATGATATCGCGGCCGTGATTTCCGAAGCCGCGGCCGAAAATATTGACGCCGCCGGTATGGCCGGCATTTTCGGCGATGCCGACGCGCAGCCGGATGGAAGAGTGCTGGCCGAGCGCCAGATCGGCGAGCGTGACATTCGAGGCGGCGACGCCATCGATGAAGGTCCCGCGCGTCGAGATGCGCCACGTCTTCATCATCCCATATTGCGAGCCTTCGAGCTTCCACCAGGCCGGCGTGAAGGCGCCGCGCTTGTCGCCGTAATCGCCTGGAGACGTCCAGGTGCCGATCGCCATGCCGTTGACCCAGAGCGTGATGTCGGAGGGCCAGTCCGCATTGGTGCCGGGCACCTCCGACGACAGCTCCAAAGAGAATTCGATAGCGCGGATATCCTTGTTCAAGACCTTGGCATTGTTTGGGAATTTATACTCGACATAACCCCTTCCGAACCACACGAGCCCGGCCTGCATACGCTGTGGATCAAGGAAATAATCGGGAACGTCGAGAGGGCCGATGACGCTTTCGCTGGAGCAAAGACCGCAGGGCGCATGCACATCGCAGCTGGTGTAGAGCCCCACCGGCATCTCGACTTCGATGATATTGTTGGCCCGTTGCGCCGCACTTTCCTCGAAGCTGATCAGGATTTCGCTATAGACCGCCGAGCAGATCTTCTGGTTCCCCTTGCGCGCCTTGGCCAGCCGGGATTCGACTAGGCCGGCCTCTTCCAAAATCTGAATGCCGGTGGCGACAGTCGATTGCGGCAGGGAAAGCGCCTGCGCGATATCATTGATATTCATCGGCCCTTTAGCGCAGAGCAGCTTGAGCATCTCGACCCGCGCCGGCGCCGAAAGCGCCCGGATTGCCTCAGTATTCTCCCCGGCCGCAATCGTTAAAAACGAACGTTCCATTATATCCCCATCGTTCCCGATGGAATGATGTATATCGAGAATTGTGATACATCAAGTGGGATGCCTGCGCCGACTGTGATAATGTGTGCGATTGGGAATTCTAGGAGGCGGGTAACGGTTTTCCCACGGATTGATGATCTGCAATCGAGCGGCGACCAGCATCTTGCCGATATCGTCTCCCATCTCGAGAAGAGCCCGGGGCGACATGCTCGTCATCGTCACCTATGACGAAAACGGCAGCTTCTGGGATCACGTCGCGCCGCCGAGGCCGATCGTTGGGGCCGGGCAACCGAATTCCGGCCTTCATCATCTCGCCCTTCGCCAAGGACGGCATCGTCGATCACACCCAATAACACGTCATCGATCATCCGCTTCATCACCGCGCATTACGATCTGCCGGTGCTGCCGGACGGCCAGCCGCCGATGGGTGACCTCACGGCCGCGCTCGACCTGACGCATTGACAATTGCGGGCGGCCCCGGCGCTGACCGGGGCCGCCCCTTTTTCCGTGCTTGCCGTTACCGGCGCAGCAGCGGCCGCAACGCGGCCTGGGTTTCCTTCAGCAATGGCAGATAGCGCTCCTTCATCTCCGCCGCCGGGACGAGGGCGGCCGGGGCGCCGATATTGATTGCCGCAACCGTTTCGCCGCGGTCGTTTTCGACGGGCACGGCGATCGAGCAGAGGCCGATCTCCAGCTCCTGGTCGATGATCGCATAACCCTCGGCGCGCACGCGGCGGAATTCGGCGACGAGATCCTCAGGATCGGTTCGAGTCTTCGGCGTATTTTGCTTCAGCTCGCTGCGGGCAAGGACGGCGCGCGCCTCGTTTTCAGTGAGCGCCGCGAGCAGCACGCGGCCCATCGAGGCGCAATAGGCGGGCAGGCGGCTGCCGGGGGTGAGATTGATCGACATGACCCGGCGCTGCGAGGCCCGGGCGATATAGACGATTTCGGTGCCGTCGAGCACCGAGGCCGAGGCGCTCTGGCCGGCGCTTTCCGAGAGATGGTCGAGATGCGGCTGCAACAGTGCCGGCAGCGGCGTCGCGGCGAGATAGGCATGGCCGAGCCGCAGGATCTTCGGCGTCAGGGTGAAGAACTTGCCGTCGTAATCGGCATAGCCGAGCTCGGCCAGCGTCAGCAGCGAGCGGCGCACGGTGGCGCGGTCGAGCTCCGTCAGCTTCGAGGCCTCGGCAATCGACAGCCGCTGCCGCGTTTCCCCGAAAGCTTCGATGACTTTCATGCCGCGGGCAAAGCCGCTGACAAAATCCGTTTCACGCATGTTCGGTCCCCTTATCGATTCACCCAATATGTGCGATATACGAACAAAAGTCAAATAACGCACAAACTTCTTGCCGCGCGTGCCGTCCCGCTTTATGCCTGACACTGGAGGACGGGAGGAACCAGTTCTCGATTAGCCAAGGAGAAATCCCGCATGGACAAGACAGTCGGGAGTACGGCCGAGGCCGTCTCCGAGATCGGCGACGGCGCGATCGTCATGATCGGTGGTTTCGGCGGCTCGGGCGCGCCGATAGAGCTCATTCACGCCTTGATCGACCGCGGGCCGAAGAACCTCACCGTGATCAACAACAATGCCGGCAACGGCCGCATCGGCATCGCGGCGATGATCGATGCCGGCATGGTCAGAAAAATGATCTGCTCGTTCCCGCGTTCGTCGGATCCGCGCGCCTTCACGGACAAATATCTGGCCGGAGAAATCGAGCTTGAGCTGGTGCCGCAGGGAACGCTTGCCGAGCGCATTCGCGCCGGCGGGGCCGGCATTCCGGCTTTCTACACGCCGACGGCCTATGGCACGGAACTCGCCAACGGCAAGGTCATCGCAGAATTCGACGGCCGCCATTACGTGCAGGAACGCTGGTTGAAAGCCGATTTCGCCATCGTCAAAGCCGAGATCGGCGATAACCACGGCAATCTCACCTACAACAAGGCCGGCCGCAACTTCAATCCGCTGATGTGCATGGCCGCGGCAAAGACCATCGCCCAGGTTTCATCCATCGTGCCGGCCGGCGGCATCGATCCCGAGCATGTGGTGACACCCGGCATCTTCGTCGACCGTGTCGTCACCGTCCCCCGCCCGCAGCAGGAAGAAGAGCTCATTCGAGCCGGAGTCGCCTACCTATGACCGTCGATATTAGAGAAGACATCAAGCTCTCCAATGCGCAGATCGCCTGGCGCGCCGCTCAGGATATCGCCGACGGCGCCTATGTGAACCTCGGCATCGGCTTTCCCGAAATGGTCGCCCGCTATCAGCCGCCCGGCCGCGAAGCGATCTTCCACACGGAAAACGGCATCCTCAATTTCGGCGAGCCGCCGCCCGAGGGTGAGGAGGACTGGGACCTGATCAATGCCGGCAAGAAGGCGGTGACGCTGAAACCGGGCGCGGCCTTCTTCCACCATGCCGACAGCTTCGCCATGGTGCGCGGCGGTCATCTCGATGTCGCGATCCTCGGCGCCTATCAGGTCGCCCAGAGCGGCGATCTTGCCAACTGGCGGGTGGGCAGCAAGGGCGTGCCGGCGGTCGGCGGCGCCATGGATCTGGTGCACGGCGCCAAGCAGGTCTGCGTCATCACCGAGCACGTCACCAAGACCGGTGAGCCGAAGCTGGTGGAGAAATGCACCTTCCCGCTGACCGGTGTGGCCTGCATCACCCGCGTCTATACCAGCCATGCCGTCATCGACATCGTCGACGGGCGCTTCGTCCTGCGGGAGAAGCTGGCCGCGATGTCGCAGGAGGAATTGCAGGCGATGACAGGTGCGCTGCTGCACGTCGTAGGGCCGGTTGCCGACCTCGTCGTCCCGAAACTCTAAAGGAAAAGCCATGACCGAAGCCTTTATCTGCGACTATATCAGGACGCCGATCGGCCGCTTCGCCGGCTCGCTCGCCCCGGTGCGCGCCGACGATCTCGGCGCCATTCCGCTGAAGGCGCTGATGCAGCGGAACGGCGGTGTCGACTGGGAAGCCGTCGACGACGTGATCTTCGGCTGCGCCAACCAGGCAGGCGAGGACAACCGCAATGTCGCGCGCATGTCGGCGCTGTTGGCCGGCCTGCCGATTGCCGTTCCGGGCACGACGATCAACCGGCTTTGCGGCTCCGGCATGGATGCGGTGATCACGGCGGCGCGCGCCATTCGCGCAGGCGAGGCCGAATTGATGATCGCGGGCGGCGTCGAAAGCATGTCGCGCGCGCCATTCGTCATGCCGAAGGCCGAGACGGCCTTTTCGCGGGCGGCCGAGATTCACGACACGACGATCGGCTGGCGCTTCGTCAACCCGCTGATGAAGAAGCAGTACGGCGTCGATTCCATGCCGGAGACCGGCGAGAACGTCGCCGAGGACTATAAGGTCAGCCGCGAGGACCAGGATAGCTTTGCGGTGCGTAGCCAGGCGAAGGCCGCCGCCGCCCAGGCGAGTGGACGTCTGGCGAAGGAGATCGTCACCGTCACCATCCCGCAGCGCAAGGGCGAGCCCGTCATTGTCGACAAGGATGAGCATCCGCGCGCGACGACGATCGAGACGCTGGCAAAACTCGCCACACCTTTCAAGAAGGAAGGCGGCACGGTGACGGCCGGCAATGCCTCCGGTGTGAATGACGGGGCGGCGGCGCTGATCGTCGCTTCGGAAGCGGCGGCGCGAAAATACGGCCTGACGCCGATCGCCCGCATCCTCGGCGGCGCCTCCGCCGCCGTTCCGCCACGGGTGATGGGCGTCGGGCCGATCCCGGCCTCGCGCAAGCTGATGGCCCGGCTCGGCATGGCCCAGGAACAGTTCGACGTCATCGAACTCAACGAGGCCTTTGCCAGCCAGGGGCTGGCGGTGCTGCGGGCGCTAGGCATTGCCGATGACGATCAACGGGTCAACCGCAATGGCGGCGCGATCGCGCTCGGCCATCCGCTTGGCATGTCGGGTGCCCGCATCACCGGCACGGCGGCGCTCGAGCTTGTCGAGACCGGCGGAAAATATTCGCTGTCGACCATGTGCATCGGTGTCGGGCAAGGTATTGCGATCGCACTCGAAAGGGTCTGAGAGCGTTGCGCCCGGTGACCGGCTTCTGTAGAAATCGGGCATGCTGATCCGACTCGCAGAAAACGACGATCGAGACGCCATCTGGAGGATCATCGGCCCGACGATCCGCGCCGGTGAGACCTATGCGCTCGATCGCGATCTCTCCGAAGCCGATGCGCTCGCCTACTGGATGGGGCCGGACCGCGAGACCTTCGTCGCCGAAGAGGATGGCGTCATCCTCGGCAGCTATTACATCAAGGCCAACCAGGCCGGCGGCGGCCGGCATGTCTGCAATTGCGGTTACATGACCGATCCTGCCGCGGCCGGCCGCGGCGTTGCCCGCCGCATGCATGACCATTCCCTGCAGCACGCTCGCGCCCGCGGCTTTCGCGCCATGCAGTTCAATTTCGTCGTCAGCAGCAACCGCCGCGCCGTTGAGCTCTGGCAATCCCTCGGCTTCGAAATCGTCGGCCGCCTTCCCGGCGTTTTCCTTCATCCGAGTGAGGGTTATGTCGACGCACTGGTGATGTTTCGTACCCTATAGGACTGCACGGGAAAAAAGATGTGAGCGCGCTGTCGAAATCGCAGCAGTCCGAACGTCTTTAGATCGCGAGGAGTGCGGCGGAAGAGCCGTGTGTCGCAATCACTCTGTCGGCATGGAGGTTTGAAGCCATGGGTGTTTCCTATCGTTGGGTCATCGTTGCCGTCGGCGCGTTGATGTCGTGCGTGGCCATCGGCGCGATGTTCTCGCTGGCGATTTTCCAGGAACCGATCGCCACCGCCACCGGCTGGTCGCATGTCGGTATTGCCAGTGCGATGACGCTGAATTTCATCGTCATGGGCGTCGGCGGCTTCCTCTGGGGGGCGGCCAGCGACCGCTTCGGCCCGCGCATCGTCGTGATGATCGGCTCGGTGCTGCTCGGTCTGGCGCTGGTTCTGGCGAGCCGGGCCGAAACGCTGCTGCAGTTCCAGCTGACTTACGGCATCCTCGTTGGCCTCGCCGCCAGCGCTTTCTTCGCGCCGATGATCGCGGCAACAACCGCCTGGTTCGACGAAAACCGCGGCCTTGCCGTATCGCTCGTCTCCGCCGGCATGGGCGTTGCGCCGATGACCATCTCGCCTTTCGCACGCTGGCTGATCTCGGCCTATGAATGGCGCCCCGCCATGCTGATCATCGGCATTGCAACCTGGGTGCTGCTTGTGCCGGTGGCCCTCTTGGTTCGGCGCCCGCCGGCCGAAACCGCCGATGCCGGCACCGAGTTTGCCGCGGAGGCCGCCCGGCCACAGCTGTCGAAAGTCTTCCGGTCGCCGCAATTCATCGTACTCGGCCTGACTTTCTTTGCCTGCTGTGCGGCCCATTCCGGCCCGATCTTCCATATGGTCAACTATGCGACCATCTGCGGCGTCGCCCCGATGGCGGCTGTAAGCATCTACAGCGTCGAAGGCTTGGCGGGCCTCGGTGGCCGGCTGCTCTATGGCACCCTTGCCGACAGGATCGGCGTGAAGCCGGTGCTGGTCGCCGGACTGCTGGTGCAGGCGGGCGCTCTTGCGACCTATCTCCTCGTCAGCGAGCTGACCCAATTTTATGCGCTCGCCATCGTCTTCGGCAGCGCCTATGGCGGCGTAATGCCGCTTTATGCGGTACTGGCGCGGGAGTATTTCGGCCAGCGCATCATTGGCACCGTCCTCGGCGCGGCGACGATGCTCTCCAGCCTCGGCATGGCCTTCGGCCCTCTTATCGGCGGCTGGATCTTCGACACCTTCGCCAATTATTCCTGGCTGTTCATCGGCTCGGCGATGGTCGGCCTCGGGGCTGCGGCGATCGCTCTGGCATTCCCGCCACTCGTGCGCCAGAAGCCGCAGCCGGCCGTCGGGGTCACGTCGTGATGAAGGTTGCATTCCGCGCCGTATATTTGGAGTGAGAAGCCGGCCTTGGTCCGAACAGGGCATTGCGCAACGATGTTAATCTCCCGCTTTCGTCCATTGCCCTTCGCCGATATCGGCTGATAGACTTCCCCAATCTGTTTCATCACCTATGTCCTTGGTTTTTCGGGAGGCTGTCTTAGCCATGGTAGAACTTGCCCAATCGCTCGCATCGATCAAACTCCCGGATCTCGCCGGCAAGGCCGTGCTGATCACCGGCGCCTCGACCGGCATCGGGGCGGCGCTTGCTCGCGCTTTTGCGGCGCAGAGCGCCAAGGTCGGCGTGCATTACAATGCCAGCCGCGAGCCGGCGGAGGCACTTGCCGAGGAGATCAGGGCTGCCGGCGGTATCGTGCATCTAATCCAGGGCGACGTATCGCGGGAAGGCGAAACCGAGCGCGTCGTCGAGGAGACGGCGAAGACCTTCGGCCACCTCGACGGACTCATCAACAATGCCGGAGGCATGCTGGGGCGCAAGCCGACGTCGGAATATACCGATGCGCATTATGCCGCGGTCATGGATCTCAACGCCCGCTCGGTGCTGGCGGCAACGCGCGCGGCCCATCCCTGGCTGAAGAAGCAGGGCGGCTTCATCATCAACACCACTTCGATTGCCGCCCGCAATGGCGGCGGCAACGGGGCGATCCTTTATGCGGCATCGAAGGGCTTCGTCTCGACGATCACCCGCGGCCATGCCAAGGAATTTGTCGCCGACAGGATCCGGGTCAACGCGGTGGCGCCCGGTGTCATCGCCACGCCCTTCCACGAGCGTTATACCAATGACGAGCAGATGGAGCTGCAGCGCAAATCGATCCCGATGGGTTTCGTCGGCACATCGGAGGATTGCGTCGGCGCCTATCTCTTCCTCGCTTCGCCGACGTTGTCCGGCTACATCACCGGCCAGATCATCGAGGTCAACGGCGGCCAGCTGATGCCGTAGGACCTTCTTCCGGCGCGCGGCATCTGCCCTTTTCCCTTGGACGAGGGAACTTTCGAACCACCGTGACGTTTCCCGCTTGGTCTTTTCATTGAGCGGGGCATCATGAGCTTTTCATTTTCGGAACTCGACTTCCTCAAGCCGGAACTCGGCGCGGAGTATACGGGTTCCGGCACTCACTTCGCCATCTTCTCGGCGCATGCCGAACAGATAGAGCTCTGCCTCTTTTCACCCGACGGAAAAAACGAGATCGCGCGGATGCCGCTGCCGAAACGCGAGGGCGACATCTGGTCGGGCTATATCGCCGGAGTCGGGCCGGGCACCGTTTATGGTTATCGCGCCCATGGTCCTTACGACCCGGGCGCCGGCCACCGTTTCAATGCGAACAAGCTTCTGCTCGATCCCTATGCAAAACAGGTGACGGGCGACCTGAAATGGGACGACGCCCTGTTCGGCTATCAGATCGGCGAAGACGACCTGTCCTTCGACGAGCGCGACAGCGCGCCCTTCATGGTCAAGGGCGTGGTGCAGGATCCGGATTTCGACTGGGCGGGTGAAGAGGCGATCCGCCGCCCCTGGCCCGACACCATCATCTACGAGGCGCATGTGCGCGGCCTGACGATGACCCATCCGAAGGTGCCGGACCGGTTGCGCGGCACCTTTCTCGGCATGTGCAGCGATCCGATCATCGATCACCTCGTCAAGCTCGGCATCTCGGCGATCGAGCTTTTGCCGATCCAGTATTTCCTCGACGATCGTTATCTCCTGGAACAGAACCTCAGCAATTATTGGGGCTACCAGACGCTCGGCTTCTTCGCGCCGCAATCGCGCTACATGTCCGGCGACAAGATCACCGAGATCAAGACCATGGTGCGGAAGTTCCATGCCGCCGGCATCGAGGTGATCATGGATGTGGTCTACAACCACACTGCCGAGGGCAGCGAGAAAGGGCCGACGCTCTCCTTCCGCGGCCTCGACAATGCCAGCTATTACATCCTCTCGCCCGACGATCCCCGCCACACCTTCGATACAACGGGCACCGGCAATACGCTGAATGTCGCCCATCCGATGGTGATGCGCATGGTGCTCGACAGCCTGCGCTACTGGGTTGGAGTCATGCATATCGACGGCTTCCGCTTCGATCTCGCCAGCACGCTCGGACGACAGGATCTGGAATTCGACCGCCAGGGCGGCTTCTTCGGCGCCATTCGGCAGGATCCGATCCTCTCCGGCGTCAAGCTGATCGCCGAACCCTGGGATATCGGCGAGGGCGGTTATCAGGTCGGCGGTTTCCCGCATCCCTTCCGCGAGTGGAACGACAAGTTCCGCGACGATGTGCGCCGTTTCTGGAAGGGCGATGGCGGCATGGTGTCGGAGGTGGCGGCCCGCGTCACCGGCTCGGCGCCGCAATTCAACCATTCGGACCGGGGCGCCACCTCCTCGGTCAACCTTCTGTCGGCCCATGACGGTTTTACCCTGATGGATACAGTTTCCTTCGACTGCAAGCACAATGAGGCGAATGGCGAGGATAACCGCGACGGCCATTCCGACAATCACTCCGACAATATGGGCGCCGAGGGCGCGACCGATAATGCCGACATCAATGCCGCCCGGGCGCGGCGCCGGCGCAACATGATTGCGACCCTGATGCTTTCTCAAGGCGTGCCGATGATCCTGGCCGGCGACGAACTCGGCAACAGCCAGGGCGGTAACAACAACGCCTATTGCCAGGACAATGAAATCGGCTGGACGGGCTGGGATGGGCTCGACGATCCCTTCCTCGATTTCTGCCGCCAGGCTGTCGCCTTCCGGAAGGCGCATCCGGTGCTGCGCCAGGAGCGGTTCCTGACCGGGGAGACAAGTGAGGACGGCCGTATCGAGATCGCCTGGTACAAGCCGGACGGCAGCTTCATGGATGACGGGGCCTGGAACGACGATGGATTGCAGGTGCTCGGCGTCTATCTCTCAAGAAGCGTGCATGCTCCCGATACCGAGACGATGGACGACCTTTTCCTCGTCTTCAACGCCGGTGGCGACTGTCAGATCCACCTGCCCGAGGTGAACGGGCTGCAGCATTGGTCGCGGATTCTCGATACGGGGGCGGAGACCGATGCCTTTGCGGTGCATGAGCAGGATAACCCGGTCATCGTCTATGCCCAGAGCGTCGCGGTCTTTGCGCCGACAGGCCAGACCCAGCCGCCGGAGGGGGCGACCAAGGCCCAGCGCCGCCGATGGTTCCAGTTCGGGCGCAGGAGCAAGTAGCGGGTCGCTGAAAAGATGAATGCCGAAGCCATCACCGAACTTGGTCTCGTTTATGTCAGCGACGTCGAACCAGGCATCCGCAGGCGAAGGAAGGGCAAGGGCTTCAGCTATGTCATGCCCGACGGCACGACGCTTGCAGATGAATTGCAGCGGGCGCGCATCGGCGCGCTCGGATTGCCGCCGGCCTACGAGAATGTCTGGATCTGCCTCTACGACAACGGCCATCTGCAGGCGACCGGCATCGATGCGCGCGGGCGCAAGCAATACCGTTATCACAAGGACTGGCAGTCCTTTCGAAGCGCGGGAAAATTCCATCAGCTGATCGAGTTCGGCCGGGCGCTGCCGAGGATGCGCCGCACCGTGCTGCGCCATCTCGACACCGGGGCGGAGGATATCGACGGCGTGCTTGCGGCGCTGACGACGCTGCTCGACGAGGCGCATCTGCGCGTCGGCAACCAGGCCTATGTCCGGGAGAACGGCACCTATGGTGCAACGACGCTGCTGAAGCGCCATCTGAAGATCGTCGATGGGCAGATCGAGCTGAAATTCCGCGCCAAGGGCGGCAAGCGGGTCCAGCGCAGCCTCAAACATCCCAGGCTGCAGAAAATCCTGGAGGAGATCGCCGACCTGCCCGGCCGCCAACTTTTCGTCTGGAAGGATGAAAGCGGCGCGCTGAAGCCGATCGATTCCGGCCGGTTGAACGCCTATCTGGCCGAGATATCGGGTATTCCCATCTCGGCGAAGACCTTCCGCACCTGGGCCGGGTCGCTGGCCGCCTTCGGCGCGGCGCGCGAGACGATTGTCGGCGGCGGCCGGCCGACGGTGAAGCAGATGTCTGAGGCTGCTGCCGAGGCGCTGCACAACACACCCGCAATTTCGCGCTCAAGCTATATCCATCCGGCAATCGTTGCGCTTGCCGGCAACGATCATCCGCTGATCGAGAGCGCCGAACCACTGCGGGGCTTGCGGGCCGAGGAAAACAGGCTACTTGATTTCCTCACACGCGAGACCGAGGAATGAGCCTGAAAAATCCGCCCGCATCGGAGGTCGTCCTGACCCATCCCGACCGGCTCTACTGGCCGGACGAGGGCGTGAGCAAGCAGGCGCTCGCGGATTACTACGCGGCGGTTTGGCCGTTCATGGCGCCTTATCTCGTCAATCGGCCTCTGGCGCTGCTGCGGTTGCCGGATGGGATCAAGGGTCACCAGCGGTTTTTCCAGAAACATGCGTGGAAGGGCATGAATCCTCATATCGAGGAGGTCGCCGATCCTGAGGAAATAGACGGCGAAAAGCTGCTGCGGATTGTCGATTTCGACGGTCTGACAGCGCTGGTGCAATCGGCTGTGCTCGAAATTCATCCCTGGGGCACGACGACCGAAAATTGGGAAAGACCGGATATGATCACCATGGACCTCGATCCCGGCGAGGACGTGGCCTGGAGCGCGGTGATTTCGGCCGCGCTTGACGTCAAGGCGCGCCTGGAAGCCCGCGACCTTGCCGCTTTCGTCAAGACCTCGGGCGGCAAGGGGCTGCATGTGGTGGCGCCGCTTGCGCGGAAGGCCGGCTGGGCCGCGGTGAAGGATTTCGCCCATTCTCTTGCCGAAAGCATGTCGGCCGACGCCCCGGAAAAATACCTCTCAACCGCGACGAAGGCCAAACGCGGCGGCCATATCTATATCGATTATCTCCGCAACGGCCGCGGCAATACGGCAGTCGCCGCCTATTCGACACGGGCGCGGCCGGGGGCTCCGGTTTCGATGCCGATCGATTGGACCGAATTGAACAAGGTCAGCGGCCCGGCCGCCTTTACCCTCGCCAATGTACCGCAGCGGTTGGCGACCCGTCCGAGCGACCCGTGGCGCGATTTCTTCGATGCGGCCGCACCGCTCGAATGAATGTCTCTCCGCTCATCCGGCGCTGTCGAGTTCGGGATAATGCCGGAAAATCCCGTCCTCGTTGAAGGCGAGGCGGCGTGGAGAAGCAAGATACCGGGCAATGTTCGAGCGCTTCGCCACCCGATCATGCAGCGCAAGCAGCGCCGGATATTCCGCCTTGCGCTTCGCCATGGCTTTCGGAAAAGCGTAGGTGAGGCCTTCGATCACCTGAAAAAGCGATAGATCGACATAGGTTAGCGCATTTCCGACGATATGATCGGGACCTGCAGGATTCTGCCGCAGCACACGCTCGAAATAACCAAGGAATTTCGGAATGCGATCACGGATGAAGGCGGCGGAGCGGGCTTTCGCTTCCGGCTTCTGGTCCTCGTAATAAAGCGATGTGTCGATCGGGTGATGCGTATCATGCACTTCGGCGACGAAATCGGTGACGGTCAGCTGCAGGCCGTTGGCGACATGGCGAAGGCCTTCATCTTCAGGCGCAAGGCCGAGCTTCGGGCCGAGATAAAACAGGATGTTGGCGACATGCGGGATAATGAGGTCGCCGTCCTTCAGGAAAGGCGGGGCGAAGGGAATATGCGGTTCGCTGTCGCTCTTCATGAGGGCGAACATGGCATCCGTACCGCGACCGGGCTCGCGAGTGATATCGACATAATCGGCGCCGGCCTCTTCAAGCGCCAACCGCACGAATTCGCCGCGGCCTTGAAGGCCGTCCCAATAATAAAGCTCGTATGCCATGGCTGATCATCCCTTCGGTTGACGACCGAAGTCTTTTCGCAATTCGTCCTTGGCCTTTTCAAGAGTGCCGCGCCGCTTTTTCGTCAGCTGGTCGCCGGCGCGGTTGATGTAGAAGGTCAGCATGGACATGGCGGTGCGGAACGGACTCGACTTGCGGCGATGGCTCTCCTCGGCCGAGTGCTTGACCGAGCGGGCGATCTTTTTTGGATCGTCCGATTTGAACACGCCTTCCTTCAGGTCCATCGCGTCGCTGTGTTCGGTGACATCCTGCGACCATTTCTTCTTCGATTTGGCCATCTCTGAAATCCTTTGCCGGATGCGGCCGCCGGCAGATCGCCGCCGTCGCATATTTTTAGTGGTGGCTGTGGTGCTCATGGCGCTTGCGCGTCGCGGCCGCCTTCTTCGCCGAAGCGGACCGTTCCTCCTTCGAGCGTGCGGCGGATGCAGCGCCGCCTATGCGGCCGCCCTTTTCAGAGGAGACATGCGTATCCTTCTTGCCGCGGCCGGAACCTGACTTATTGCCGCCGCCGCTTTCCTTGTTGACCGTCGCCCAGGCACGCCGTTCCGCCTCCTTCTCGGAGACGCCGCGATCCTCGTAGCCCTCCTCGATATGCTCGGCCTTGCGCTTCTGCTTGTCGGTATAGTCGGATTTGTCACCTTTCGGCATCGTCGCCTCCTTTGATGTGCAACGGGGTCAAACTGGTGCCGAGGCCGAAAGTTCCGGCCTTGGGATCACCGACCCGGATTTCGGAACAAAAAGCGCTTCCGCCCGGTTTTCGATCAGACAGTCTTGCATCAGCCCCGTCGGAAGGAGCCGAGAGCAATGGAAAACTACAGCGTCAAAGCTGATGGAAACGGCGCGATCGACGTCAATGGCCAAGTGTCGCCGGTGACCTATACGGTGAGCCTCAGGCAAGGGAAAGGGCAGTCCTACGAAGTCGATATCCGCCTGATGGCGCCGCGGGACTGGCTGCTGCAAAGAGGTTTCGAACGAGATGCCGTGCTGGTCAGCCAGGGCGGCGCGCGCATCCCCGTCTATCACGATGGTGTCAACCATCACGATGGTGTCAACCATCACGACAAAGGTCGCCTCGATCCCGTCGCCGCAATTTCGATCGAACTGACGGCGCGTGACGATAGCTGCATCAGCGAAGACGATCTGATGCGCAAATTTCCCGAATTGGACGGCGCCGGTATTGGTTAAGGTTAGGCGACAGGCGGCGCTCGAGGGTGCAGCGCTGCTATTTCCGATGGAGCTTTTGTGATGCGGCGAAGGCGCGGCCGATATTGAAGAAGGGCGGCTGCACCGACGCGCGCGGATCGCGGAAAACCAGCCCGACGAGATTATCGACGACAAGGATGAAACCCAGCGCGAGCCCGAGATAGAGTAGTGCGGCGATGACGAGGAGCGACATTTCCATCACCCCTAGACGATCGCGATCGAAGCGCGGCTGCCGGCTGCGACAAGCGGGACGGAAAGGATAGTGGAACGGCCGTCGTTCATGGCAACTTCCCCGGTTTTGCCATAAACACCCAGCGTATATTCTTGTTCCCGGTTGTCGCGCGAGGGCTCAACTTTTTCAGGAAGGCTCAAAGCTTGCAGCGTCATCCGGCCTCTGTTCACCCCCGCATGGAAGCCCGTCCTCCGGAAATCGATAACGCACAACTAATTCAAGCTTATGACAAACAGCATCAAAGGGCGCCGCGACGACGCCCTTTTTTAATTCGGTTGCTCGGTATTTCGGTAATCAGAGCGCCGTCTTGCGGCTCGCCGTCCGTTTCGGCGCCGGTGTGACGACGCCGTTCGTCTTGCTGCCGGCGACGCTGCGCTTCGCCTTGGGCTTGACTTCCTTACCGTCGGAAGAGGCAGCGGAGCCCTCGAGCGCTTCGCGCTCGTGCCGTGCCTGTTCCCAATGGATGGATTCTCGCCCTGTCGGATAGCCCTCTTCTTCCCAGAGAGCGTATGCACGTTTTTTGATCCACTCGTCCCGAGTTTCTGCCATCGCTGATCTCCAGTCACATGATGCCGTCGTTCGAACGCGATACTGCCTGGATGGTTCCAGAGGAGGGGACCTCTTTCAAGAGAAATCGTGCTGCAACCGCAAATATTTCGCATTGCAGCATATCAGGGTTGAGAATCGGCATTCATCGGAGCCGAAACTCGGCCGCCTTGTGCAGATCTGATACGAAATCCAGGCGCAGCCGCTGCTGCTCCACCTCGTCGCGGATGCGCAGGAGATAAGAGGGGTGGATGGTGACGAGGACAGGCGGATGGTTTGCCGGCTGCAGGATATGACCGCGCTCCGGCGTCAGCTTCGCCTTTGGTCCGAGCAGCGCATAAAGCGCGCTTGCGCCGAGGGTGACGACGAGTTTCGGCTTGAGGATGTCGATCTCGGCGCCGAGCCACCAGGCGCAACGCTTGATCTCGCCGGCATTGGGTTTGGCGTGCAGCCGCCGTTTGCCCCGTTGCGTGAACTTGAAGTGCTTGACGGCATTGGTGACATAACAGCGCCGTCGGTCGAGGCCGGCCTCCTCAAGGCAGCGATCGAGCAACCGGCCGGCGGGACCGACAAACGGCCGGCCGGCCACATCCTCCTGATCGCCCGGCTGTTCGCCGACAAGGACAATCTCGGCTTTTCCGGGCCCTTCGCCGAAGACGATCTGCGTGGCATTCCTATAGAGATCACAGCGGCTGCAGCCTTCGGCCTGATGCCGCAGTTCGGCGATGCTTTCCGCCTCCGCGACGTCGAGCGCCAGGGCCGGCCCGACGTTTGCAACGATGTCCATGATGCGATCCTCATCTCTGCGGATCAATCGTCGGGCGCCGGGATTGTTCCCGCGGCGAAACGGGTGGCGAGCCGGCAAAATGATCACGGCGAGAAATTTCGCGTCATGGGAGAGAGCAGGCGCGATTGAACGCTGCCGTTTCGCGGCTATATTGGCCAGCGATGTTCTATCTCCTGTCGACCTACTGGCCGCATATCCTCTTTGTCGTATCGATCGCCATGGGGGCCGCGGCGGCGATCCATGCCGCCATGACCAAGGAGGAGGTGCGTGCGGCGATCGGCTGGGTCGGCGTCATCATCCTGTCTCCGATCATTGGTGCGGTGCTCTATGCGATTGCCGGCATCAACCGCATCCGGCGCAAATCGCTGAGCATCCGACGCGACGCGCTGCTGCCGGCGGCCGAGATCGACGAGCTGGAAACGTTCGACGCCGAGGCCGAGACGGTGATCAGCCAGTTTGGCCGCCGCTTTGCGGCGCTGCAGACGCTCGGCGACCGGGTGACGCGCAATCCGTTGACCTCGGGCAATACGATCGACGTGCTGGAGACCGGCGACGAGGCCTATGCGGCGATGAAATCGAGCATCGACGAGGCGGCGCGCAGCATCCTGCTCGAAACCTATATTTTCGACCGCGACGCGATCGGCCTTCGCATCGCCGATGCGCTGATTGCGGCGGCCAAGCGCGGCGTGGCGGTGCGGGTGCTGATCGACGCGGTCGGCGCGCGTTATTCGGTGCCGAGCATTCTCGGCCATCTCCGGGATGGTGGCGTCACCGTCGCCGTCTTCAACGGCAATGTCATCATGGGCTTGCGGCTGCCCTATGCCAATTTGCGTACCCACCGCAAGATTTTGATCGTCGACGGGAAGATTGCGCTGACGGGCGGCATGAACATCCGCGCCGGTTTCAGCGAGGAGGCGACCGGCGAGAGCTTTGCTCACGACACCCATTTCAGCGTCACCGGCCCTGTTGTCGCCGATCTTTTCGACCTTGCTGCCGAGGATTGGCGCTTCTCCACGCAGGAGCTGTTGAACGGGGAGGCCTGGCGCATCGAACCGCCGCAGCGCAGCCCCGGTGATCCCATCCTGATGCGCATCGTCGCCTCCGGGCCGGACCGCAGCGTCGAGACCAATCACAAGATGCTGATGGGCGCCTTTTCCGTGGCGCGCCAATCGATCCGCATCATGTCGCCCTATTTCCTGCCGGACCGCGAATTGATCAGCGCCCTGGTGACGGCGGCCCGCCGCGGCGTCGAAGTCGATATCGTCGTGCCCGCGGTCAACAATCTCGTGCTGGTCGACCGGGCGATGACGGCGCAATTCGACCAGATCCTCAAGGGGTACTGCCGCATCTGGCGCTCGACCGGCAGCTTCAGCCATTCGAAGCTGCTGACGATCGACGGCACCTGGGCCTATGTCGGCTCTTCCAATCTCGACCCGCGCTCGCTCAGGCTGAATTTCGAGGTCGATCTCGAAGTGCTGAACGAAGGTTTTGCCGGCGAGATCGACGAGCATATCGAGGAAACCCTGAAATCGGCGACGCCGGTGACGCTCGACGGTTTGCGGGCGCGGCCCTTCCCGGTGCGGCTGCTCGAAAAGGTGTTGTGGCTGGGTTCGCCCTATCTCTAATGCATATCGCCCAAAAGTGTGCAGCGGTTTTTGGGAGGACGACATGCAAAAAACAAAAAAATCCGGCGCATTGCATGTCGATGCGACGCGCGTTTTTTTGGCGTTTGACATGGCAAGTTCCGCTTGCCCTCCTATACTGCCGAGAGAAGCCTTTTGATCAACGGAACGATCGCGCCTTCCGATGCACGCCAAGAAAGACAATCTTCCCTCCAGCATTCTCGCCTCGATCCGGAGCAGGAAGAAGCGGCTCGACCCGGCCTATACGGAAACACGGCCGCGCAGCGTGGGAACGCTGATCGCCTCCTACAACGTGCACAAATGCGTCGGCACCGATCGCCGCTTCGATCCGGAGCGCACCAGCCGGGTGATCCATGAAATCGGCGCCGATGTGATCGCGCTGCAGGAGGCCGATACGCGTTTCGGCGAACGCACCGGCATTCTCGATCTCGGCCGGCTGGAGCGCGAGACGGGGCTGATCCCGGTGCCGGTCGCCGGCATGGCCAAGGCGCATGGCTGGCACGGCAATGTCGTGCTCTTCAAGAAGGGGATGGTGCACGACGTGCACCAGGTCAAGCTACCGGGGCTGGAGCCGCGCGGCGCGCTGGTGGCCGAGATCGAGCTGGAGCAGGGCGGCGTGCTGCGCATCATCGCCGCGCATTTCGGCCTGCTGCGCCACAACAGAGCCCAGCAGGCCCGCATGCTGGTCGAACTTATCAACGACAGACGGGAGATGCCGACCATCCTGCTCGGCGATCTCAACGAATGGCGGCTCGGCGACCGCTCCTCGCTCAACACCTTCCAATCCGCCTTCGGCCCGCTGCCCCCCGCCGTCCCCAGCTTCCCCGCCGGCCTGCCGCTCCTCGCCCTCGACCGCATCATCGCCAACCGCAAGGGGATCATTTCGGAGGTGGAGGCGCACGATACGCCGCTTGCCCGCATCGCCTCGGATCATCTGCCGATCAAGGCGCTTGTCGATTTGAAGACGGTCGGCGGCTAGGACTTTTCAATGCCGCGAATCTTGGTGTGCTGGTGAATTATACGAACGCAAGGCTGAAGCTGCAGGCGCTCTCGGCCAACGGCCGTGAACAGACTGTCTCGCCGCAACCCGGCATAGTTGCCATTCCCCTTCACAACCCGCGTCGTTTTTGACGTGGATCAACGACTTCGCCGGAGACCTGGCTTAGCGTCGTCGTGTGTTCATGCGGTATCAACAACTCCGAAGGAGAACCATGATGGCGAACACAGCTTTCCAGAGCCGCTCCGATGCGTCCACTGTGACGCCAGCGCAAGTTTCCGTTCCAGTTCTCGGCGCGACAGTGGCCGTTTTTGCCGCCGTTTCGTTCCTGCTTTGCATGCTTCTTGGCTTCGTCGCGCCCGAATGGGGCCTCCACAAACCATGGCTGCAGTTCTTCCTGGGTCTTACGGGATTCGACGTTAGGAGCTTGGCTTTAGGAACTGTTCAAAGCGTGATCTTCGGCGGCTACACGGGCGCATTGCTCGGGGCTATCTTCAATTTCATCAGCCCGCGTTTTGGCTGAATAGCTACGCCGTCTGGCTGCTCTCGCCCAAGCGATGCCGTTTGTCGATCGAGCAGTGCCCGGCGGCGCGGGCGCGCAGCAGATAAATTCGAATTCGTCCGGCTCCTGCCCAGCCGCCAGGACCTGTGACCAGCCAAAGGAGAAGGCATGTGAGAGTGACTATTATCAACGCTGTCCTCCTGGCCGGGACTATCACCGTGGGTGGGGCAGGCCTGGCGGCTGCTGAGGATCCGCATCATCCGACAGACTCGCAGCAGGCCGCCTCGCCTTCGGAAATGGAGGGAATGATCGGAAGCCAGGGGGCAATGTCCGGCCCTGAGATGATGCCGGGCGGCATGATGGGCGGCATGCCAATGATGGGCATGCGCGGTCCGATGATGAAGATCATGTTCGCAATCGCTGATACCGACGGCGACGGCGCACTTTCCTTCGAAGAGGTGACGGCGATCCACAAACGGATCTTCGGCAGCGTGGACGCCAATAAGGCCGGAAAGGTCACGACCGAGGAGATGCAGGCGTTCTGGCGGCCTTAATCAACCCTGCGGATCTGCGGCGGAGGTCCGTGAATGCTCGCGGGGCTTCACAGGATATGATACGATCCAGGCGCATTGACCGCGGGAGGGGTAAATGCGCCGAGTCCTTCTGACTTTGATCCTTTGCTCGCAGTCCGCATCGCTGTCAGCGGCGTCAGAGCTTTCAGTTTTCCATACAGCCTCGTTCGGCAGTAGCCGGTCGGTGAGCCTCAGCCTGGCGGAGGGCAGGCCCGCCCGCAATCCGGCCTTCGATTTCGACGTCGTCATCATGCTTTCGGAATCCGATGGTGGCGGGACGGTGCTCTATCGCGACAGAGGAAGACACGAGGTAAGTGTCCGCTGCGGTTCGCCCGCCATGGTGCGGATCAACTCCGCCGACTACGCGGTCGACCTGTCGGCGCGGATGGGGGCCGACTGGAAGCACGATCTCTGGGCAGCACTCTGCAACGCTCCGGTTTCCTGAGCGGCAGCATGACATGGGTCTATCGATCGAGGCCTCAGCCCTTCGGAGGGCGGACCTCTGTGAATGGCGGCGAGCATCCTTCCGTCAGGGAACGCAGGGGCGGCGGCGGCCATTGCGATGAAGCTTCTCGCATAGTCTCCACTCCTCGATGTGCTGCCGCCCGGCTCGATCCGGGCGGCAGCCGCTCACTATTTTACGTCGGTGACGGTCAGCTTGCCATTCACGCGTTCGGCGATGAACTCGATGCTTGAACCTTCCTTCAGCTTTTCGAGCAGAGCCGGGTCTTCGACCCGGAAGACCATCGTCATTGCAGGCATGTCGAGATTCTTCAGCTCTTCATGCTTGATGGTCACTTTCTGCGCCTTGGCGTCGACCTTGTTGACGACGCCCTTCGTAAATTCCTCAGCGAACGCACCGAAGGCTGCGGTACCTGAGAGCAGGGCGGCCAGCCCGATTTTGATCATTGCGGATTTCATCTTCATGGCTCCTGCTATTGAGGGTACTTCCCAGCGACGGTGACGTCGCCGTGCATGCCGGCCTCATAATGGCCGGGGATCAGGCAAGCGAATTTGAACGCGCCGTCGGAGGTGAACTTCCAGACGATTTCGCCGGATTGACCGGCCGGGAGGCGAATGGAATTGGCGTCGGCATGTTCCATTTCGGGGAACTTCTCCATGACCTTCTTGTGCTCCAGGATCTTGTCTTCCTGATCGAGCACGAACTCGTGGTCGACCGTCCCGGCGTTCTTGATCGCGATCTTGACCGTCTGGCCCTTGCGGACGGAGAAGACCGCCGGGGTGAACAGCATCTTGCCGTCGTCGGTTTCCGTCATCGTGACGCGGATCGTCTGCGTCGCCTTGGCCTTGTCGCCAGGCTCGCCGACGGCCATTTTCTCACCATGGCCGCCGGCGTGATTGCCGGAGGCGAAAGCCGAGCTTGCCAAGGCGGCGAACGCCAACGCCATTACAAAGTTCTTCATGCATATATCCTTTCTGGACGTGGGGGATTGAGCCTCAGCCCTTTGTCGGCTGCGGTGTGATTTGTGTCTTCGCGTCTTTGGCCTTGGTCGCGTCCGGCAGTTCGGCGGTCCACTCCCAGGCCTGCGTTCCAGGCGGGTTTTCGTACCAGCCCGGATCGGCGTAGTCGTCCGCAGAAATGCCCTCGCGGACCTTCACCACCGAGAACATGCCGCCCATCTCGATGGGTCCGTGCGGCCCCCAGCCTGTCATCATGGGAACGGTGTTTTCGGGGATGGGCATTTCCATCTCGCCCATGTCGGCCATCCCTTTGGTGCCCATGGGCATGTATTCCGGCTGTAGCTTCCTGATCTTCTCGGCTACCTTCGACTTATCGGCGCCGATGAAGGTCGGGATATCGTGCCCCATCGCGTTCATCGTATGATGCGACTTGTGGCAATGGATCGCCCAGTCCCCGAGGTATTTGGCATCGAACTCATAGGCGCGCATCGCCCCGACCGGGATGTCGATGCTGACCTCCGGCCAGCGAGCCTCCGGACGCACCCAGCCGCCATCCGTGCAGGTTACCTCAAAGTCGTAACCATGCATGTGGATGGGATGGTTGGTCATCGTCAGGTTGCCGACGCGCACACGCACCCTGTCATTCTTCGAGACGACCAGCGGGCTGATGTCGGGAAACACCCGGCTGTTCCAGCACCACATGTTGAAGTCGGTCATCTCCATGATGCGTGGCACATAGGAGCCGGGATCGATGTCATAGGCGTTGAGCAGGAAGACGAAGTCGCGGTCGACGCGCATGACCTTCGGATCTTTCGGATGGACGACGAAGAAGCCCATCATGCCCATCGCCATTTGCACCATCTCGTCGGAATGCGGGTGGTACATGAAGGTGCCGGATTTCACGAGGTCGAACTCGTAGACGTAAGTCTTGCCGACGGGGATGTGCGGCTGCGTCAGTCCGCCGACGCCGTCCATTCCCGATGGCAGGATCATTCCATGCCAATGGATGGTGGTGTGTTCCGGCAGCTTGTTGGTAACGAAGATGCGTACGCGGTCGCCTTCGACCGCTTCGATCGTCGGTCCGGGTGACTGGCCGTTGTAACCCCACAGGTACGCGGTCATGCCATCGGCCATCTCACGCTCCACCGGTTCGGCGACAAGGTGGAATTCCTTGACGCCGTTGTTCAGACGGTGTGGCAGGGTCCAGCCGTTGAGGGTGACGACCGGCTGATAGTCGGGGCCTGAGGTCGGGTGGAGCGGCGGCTGCATGTCCGCCGATTCCATTGTCGGAGCGTCGGGGAGGCCCATGGCTGAGGTCTTGGTCCAGGCGCCAGCCGCCAGCAGGGCCGCGCTTGCTCCGAACAGTTGTCTTCTGTTGAACATGGTTGGATCCTTTTTCAATGGCCGCCGCCACCGCTGCTTTCGGAAGCAGCGGCGACCTCGGTTCCTGCCGACGCGTTCGTCCCGCCGCCGTAGATCGCCGGCGCGAGGCTGGCTTCGGCCAGCCAGAAGTCGCGTTTCGCATTGACGGAGAGCAGGATGGAGTTGATCTTGTCGCGCGTGTCGGTGAGCAGTTCGAAGGTGTTGGTGATCATGCCGTTGTAGGACAGCAGGGATTCCTCCACGACCTTGCTGCGCAGCGGCACGACATTGTTGCGGTAGTGTCGCGCGATGTCGTAGTTCGATCGGTACGCCTCGTAGGCGGAGCGTGCCTCCGAGCGGACGTTGACGGCTTTCTCCGCGAGCTGGTTCGCCGCCCGCATATAAGCCAGCTCAGCCTTGCGCATCCGGGCCTTTCCGGTGTCGAAGATCGGAATGGCGAACTCAAGCTCGACCTGGGCCGTCGTCCTCGTCTTCTTCTCGTCATCCTCGATTTCCCGTTCCGTTTCAAAGCCGGTCAGAATCTCGAGGTCGGTGACATAGCGTGTCGCCTCGGTCAGCCCGTAGGACTTGGCGGTGGCCTCGAGTTCGAGTCTTGCGACATGAAGGTCTATGCGGTTTTGGAGCGCCTCGGCCTCGATGGTGTCTCGTCTGGCGACGGTCTTGGGTAGCGCCGCAAGGCTGTTGGGTATCTGATAGTCGAGGTCGGTGCCCCACAGGCCCATGAGCCGCGTCAGTTCCTCCTTGGCAAGGCGTGCCGCCAGACGGGCCTTTGCCGTCTCTCCGGCAAGTTCGGCGACGAACACATGCTCGCGGGCCTGGGCGCCCTTGTTCATCGCGCCAGTTTCGCCCAGCTTCTCCGCCAGTTCGGAAGCGGCGTCCGCCGTCGCCTGGGCCCGCTGGAGCTGCCCGGCATTCTCCCAGGCCGCCACTGCTCCGATCCAGGCACGGCGGGTGTCGGCGGCAAGCTGAAGCGTCTTTACGGCTGCGGTCAGTTGCGCCTGCCGGAAGCGGGTGTCAACGATTGCCACGTCCCGGTTCCTGGTCGCGAGCGCCAGGATATTCGTCGTGATCATCCCTTCGATGGTCCTGAACGCCTCCACCTCCGGCGTGCCCATTCCCGTTGTGCCAATGGAGACGGTCGGGTTGACGAGCATTGTCGACTGCCAGGCGTCGGCGGCGCTGTCACCGAGATCGGCATAGGCGGCCTGGAGGCCCTTGTTGTTGAGCAGGGCGATCTGAACGGCAGTCTCGACATCAAGGGTCTTCTTTCGGGCGAGCAGGCTTCTGACCTGAGCGGAGACCGATCGGGCCTGGTTCTGGTTCTGTATCCAGACCGTCTGCTTCGTTGTCACGATCGCCGTCTGGTCGGCAACGGAAGCAAAGCCCGCTTGCTTGCTTGAATATTCGGCGCCCGTGACGCAGCCGCTCAAGATCAGCGGGAATGCCAGAATCGTGGCGAATCTTCTGAGGTCGATCATGAGGCGTCTCCCTTCTGAGGAGACTGGAGATCGTTCTGTCTGCGCCACGGCTTGGGATCGACCGGCTGCCTAGTGACATAGCCCGAAACTGGTGACCGGTAGGTGACCGGGCGCGCGGACGGCTCTTCGACCGCGGCGGAAGACGCCACCACGTCGGGAGGAAGCGTGGATGCGCAGCCGCCGACGACAAGCGGCAGCCCCACCACGAAAAGCGAGGGTTTCATTATGAAATTCCGAAAAAGAGATAGCCTACGGTGCTCTTGCCCGGATGCGGGCAGGCGACCGACTGGACCCGCTCAAGCGGGTGTATCCCTCATCAGATATTCGGTGGGCGATCCAGGAGCGGCAATTCCCCCAGCACGTGCTCGTCGTCGCTAAACTGCCGGATCGAGGCGACGACCGGGCCGCCTAAGCTTTGGCCCCCGCACAGAAGCACGAAGCCGCCGCAAAAATCCTTGCAGCATTCCTGTTTGGCGATTTTGGAAGGACCATCCTTGTCGGTCGCATCGCCATGCCCGTGCTTGTGGCTTGAGACGCCGGCCATGTCGTGGCCGCCGTGGGCCGCGGCACTCGATACGGTCTTTTCGACTTGCAGGGCAGGGCCATGCATGGCGGCGTCGACGCTGGAAATGCTGTACCCAGCCAGCGATATGATGATCGCCAGCCGCACCAGGAGGAGAAGTCTGCTCAGTGCGATTCGGTACATATGACCCATAGTGTGTCGATTACATCGAACGCCGTCCATTATCAATTGCGACGAAGGACTGGCAGAGATTCCCGCCAATTCTGTGGCGCCAGCGCATCATGCGCCGGCAGCCGGACACTCGGTGGATCTCAGTCTACAGCTTTTCGGAGGTTGGATTGCGGCGGGGAAAGATCATGCGATCAAGCGTCTCGTCCCTGATGACAAGTGTATGCCACGCCGCGGCGCCGAAGTGGAGAGCGACGATCGCCAGGATGATGTTCGCCAGGGCGACATGGTAGGCCGCGGTTCCGAACCAGAGATAGCTGGTGACGAAACCCAAGCCGGCTTGCATCAGAATTGCCACGTACAGAGCGTGGTGAAAGCCGGCCGCGGCCTTCTGCCACCACGAGGCCGGCGATTGCGGCGCCGGCGGGGTCTTGATGCGCAGAAGCAACCGGACGCCCATCAGAACTCCAATCAGCATGCCGGCGTAATTGTGGACGTTGTGCTGAAAGAGATCGAACGACGAAGGTGTGACGCCCATATGGGCGGCATGATGTGTGCGTTCGATGCTGCCGCCTGTGAGGTACTGGATCGGAAGAAGCAGAGCGATCAGCCAATGAAGGCCTATCTGCGCCGTCGAATAGCTGCCTTTCATCATCCCCTCCGGATCTCCCCGCAAACTATCCTGCCGCAGTTAATGCTTCGTGCGCTGCCAGCCGTAAGACCGAGGCCCGCCGCGTGCAGGGGCATTACGCCCTCTTTTCGCTCGACTTCGCTGCGACAGGATCGGAGGATCGCTCAGCTCGCCGGACTTGGTGCGATCGGCTGGTCAATCACATGCGAGGTTCTCGATGATTTCAGGAGTGGCCCCCATTTTCGGCGCCATCGTCGCCGTGTCTACGCTGGTTCCACCGGCGAGGGCGGATATTATCAGCGACCGACAGGCCGACATGAAGGCCATGGCAGCGGCGGCGAAAGCCATAGCCGAGATGTTCCGAAACCCCGACACTTACTCATCGAAGCAATTCGCGGCCGCCGCCGGTGCCATTGCCGAGAGGTCGGGCGAGATCCTTGCTGGACATTTCACCGATGGCGTCGAGGATGCAAGGTCGGAGGCGAAGCCTGACATCATCGAGGAGCGCGACCGCTTCGACCGCCTCGCGGAGGATCTTCGGGTCTATGCGCGCGCACTTGATGCGCAGGCGCAGGCCAATCCCGGGGCGATGACCGACCGCATGCGGATGCGGCCAGGAGAGCCGATGGGCGGCGGACCGCTCGGAACCCAAGTCACCAACGCGGCGAGCCTTTCGTCGCTTCCCGCCGAACACATTTTCCATTTGATGCTGCAGACCTGCACGACCTGCCATGCTCGGTTCAGGATGGAGCGCTGACGTCAGGTTTCCGTGCATGCGGCGGCACCACTCATTCGCCAGTGGTCCAAGGTCGAACGTCCCGCTCATCTCCAGCGAAACAGACCCGTGAGGCGGTCAAACCGCTTGGTCCACGTCATCGGATCGGTGATTTCAGGCGTAGACGGCCGAATCAGTCGCTCAAGACGGGGCAACAAAAACGCGGCCCATTCGTCGAGATCGCTTTTGCTGAAGTAGGGCAGCCAGACGTCGGAGGGACCATCCCACTGTCTTGGATTTGCCTTCGCCAGATCACCGAGTTTTAACAGGAGAGGTCCGCCGTCTCCGACGACCTCTATGTCCGGATCGGGATCAGGCCGGGGACGGCGGGCGATAATGTGCTCTTCCAAAGCCTTGCCAATGGCCCGGTCAGCCTCGTTCAAGTGGCGCAATATCCTTGTGTCGCCAGCGGCGCCGGAACCTTCGGAAACATTGAGTGTAAATTTGCCGCCGATCAGGCTGTTCGACGATTGGGATATCTGAAGCCAGAAAACCCTTTTTCCACGGGCAAAGCTGCATTTGCCCGTTTGCGATTCCCAGCCGAGCTCCTGAAATTTGGAAGCCAGCAGTAAGCGCATATGTCGATGAAAACCTGCACTTTTCACATAGTCGCGCATGCTTCACAGCCTATACTTTGGGCCACAACCCTTTGAAGCGGTCATGGCAAGCTTGGAGGCACAATCCCTGGCGTGATGCTACCCAAGTCATCAGGGCTTTTGCTTCCCGCAACATACACTTCACCCGTCTATCCCATCAACTCGGCAAGGCGGATGACGTGGAGGCGGCAGAGCGAAGATGAGGGCACCGTGGGTTACACTTCGATGAAAGCGCCACTGGTAAAGCCATCGGTGCTGTCGTTCGAGGGCTCAGGCGGTCGAGTTATTAGACGAGTTTCAAGTTGACGATCATCGTTGCCGCCGACTGCTGCTGTCATGCTATTTGGCCGACGCTTTTGCTGTATCAAACATTGCCGTCACCTTGTCACCCTTCGACATCTTCTTTATCTCGTTGTTATAAATGTCGCCGTTGTATTGATCGTCCCCGGAAACGTTTTTGGTCCATTTCTGTTTACCCACACGCCACCACGCTTTGCACGGTTGGTAAACATATACGACATCGCCGGCCTTGTTCTTCCAGTCGGATTTGAAGCAAAACATATTGCCCGTTACGGTCCACGTGCCGTCCGCATAACCGTATTCTCCCTTTTTCTTTCCAACCTTAACGCCTTTCAACGTCCCATCCGCTGACCAGGTGTAGTATACCAACCCGTCTCCGACATCATATTTGACCGAATTGCCGACGTAGAGATCTTTGACTTCCTGCTCGGACAATTCAACGGCGCCTTTCGGCAACTTACCTTCATCTTTGGCGAACGATATCGATGGGCCAATAACCGTCACAGAAATAACTGCGAGCACTGACAGCTTATTCATGGCTGGTTCCTCCATTTTGACGATGTGACGGAACACCTTTTCGGAATGTTCGCCAATTCGCCTGATCTAGCTAAGGGCGTTAGCCCTACCGTTACGTCACTTGACAAGCCACCACCACTTTATCCCAAACATCGCTTGACGGATTTCGCTCTTTGATAAATGCTAAGATGTCAGACCAATTTGACGAACTGACTGCCTGACAAGAAAAATGGGGAACCATGAAGGCAAAGCTTAGCGACAGGCCGGTGATCCGGCCGCTTCCCGCCATGGACCGCGCGCGTCAGGTGACGGATGCGCTGGCGGATTATGTCGAGGATGCACGGCTGCAGGCCGGTGATCGGCTGCCGGCGGAGCGCGAGCTGATGGCGGCCCTTGCCGTCGGGCGTTCGACCATTCGCGAGGCAATCCGCCATTTCCAGGCGCTCGGGGTGATCGAGACGCGCAAGGGCAGCGGCACCTATCTGTTGAAGCCGGTGTCCCGGGCGACGATCCATATGCCGCTGTCCTTCGATGCGGTGCATCTTCGCGATGCGCTGCTGCAGACGCTGGAGGTTCGCCGCGGCATCGAGTGCGAGGCGGGCATGGTCGCAGCTAGGCGGCGGACTGCGAAGGATCTTGTCGTCATCGAGGAAAAGCTCAACGAGATGGAGCGGGTGCATCTGGAGAAGGGCACCTCGGGGCCGGAGGATCTGGCTTTCCATCTCGCCGTTTACGACGCCACCCACAATCCGCTGTTTCGCCAGCTTCTCGAGCAGATGCGCGAGACATTCGAGCGCTTCTGGGAACATCCGTTCGACCGGCAGGATTTCGCCCGCCGGTCCTTTCCCTTCCACCGCACCCTTTTCAACGCGATCGCGGCCGGGGATGCCGAGGCGGCGCGCGCGGAAACATTGAAGATCCTCGACATCGTCGAGGAAGACATCAAGGAAATGTCCAAATGAGCAGCGGCGAAGACCCGTTCGATCTTGCCTCCATCATCACCGCCCACGACGACGGCAATTTCGCCGACGCCGTCGTGCCGCCGATCTTCCAGACCTCGCTTTTCACCTTTTCCGATTATGACGAGATGATCACCGTCTATCGTGGCGAGAAGGTACGGCCGACCTATACGCGCGGGCTGAACCCGACGGTGCGCGCCTTCGAGGAGATGCTGGCCAAGCTCGAAGGTGCCGAGGATGCGCTGGGTTTTGCCAGCGGCATGGCGGCGATCTCCTCATCCGTGCTGAGCTTCGTCGAGCCGGGCGACCGCATCGTTGCCGTCAAACACGTCTATCCCGATGCCTTCCGCCTGTTCGGCACCATCCTGAAACGGATGAAGATCGAAGTGACCTATGTCGACGGGCGCGACGAGGAGGCGGTCGCCAAGGCACTGCCCGGCGCCAAGCTCCTCTACCTGGAAAGCCCGACGAGCTGGGTGATGGAGGCGCATGATGTCGGCGCGCTCGCAGCGCTGGCCAAGCGCCACGGCGTCGTCTCGATGATCGACAACAGCTGGGCAAGCCCGTTCTTCCAGCGGCCGCTGACGCTCGGCGTCGACCTCGTCATCCATTCAGCCTCGAAATATCTCGGCGGCCACAGCGATGTGGTGGCGGGCATCGTTGCCGGCTCGAAGGAAATGATCGCCCGCATCAAGGCCGAGGCCTATCCCTATCTCGGCGGCAAGCTTTCGCCCTTCGATGCCTGGCTGTTGATCCGCGGCCTGCGCACGCTGCCGCTGCGCATGCGGGCGCATGAGGCATCGGCGCTCGAGATCGCCAGGCGCCTGCAGAAGCTCGAAGTGGTCGAGACGGTCTGCCATCCCGGCCTCGCCAACCGACTGCCGGCCGGGCTCAACGGCACCTCGGGCCTGTTTTCCTTCATCTTCCGCGACGGCGTCGATATCCGCGCCTTCGCCGACCACCTCAAGCTCTTCAAATTGGGTGTAAGCTGGGGCGGTCATGAAAGCCTGATCGTACCGGGCGAGGTGGTGCTGCAGCAGAAGGCACAGCCGAATTCCGCGCAAACCTTTGGCATCCATGCGCGATCCGTACGCCTCCATGTCGGCCTCGAAGGAACCGAGGCGCTGTGGAGAGACATCGAGGAGGCGCTCGCCGCCGCCTCGCAATCCTGAAACCCAAGAACCTAAAAGGGGGAACTGAGCATGAAAAAACTAATAATCTCGACGCTCTTTGCTTCGATGATGGCGGGTACGGCCTTTGCCGATACGACGCTGAAGCTTGTCGAAGTCATCACCAGCCCGGAGCGCACCGAAACGCTGAAATCGATCGTCGGCAAATTCGAGGCCGCCAATCCCGGCACCAAGGTCGACATCATCTCGCTGCCGTGGAACGAAGCCTTCCAGAAGTTCGCGACCATGGTATCGGCCGGCGACGTGCCCGATGTGATGGAGATGCCCGATACCTGGCTGTCGCTCTATGCCAATAACGGCATGCTCGAAAGCCTCGAGCCCTATCTCGCAAAGTGGGAGCACACCAAGGAGCTGACGCCGCGCGCGCTCGAACTTGGCCGCGACGTGAAGAACACCGCCTATATGCTGCCCTACGGCTTCTATTTGAGGGCGATGTTCTACAATAAGAAGCTGCTTTCGGAAGCTGGCGTCGCAGCGCCGCCGAAGACGCTGGAAGAGTTCACCGCCGCTTCGGAAAAGATCTCCAAACTGCAGGGTAAATACGGCTACTGCATGCGCGGCGGCGCGGGCGGGCTCAACGGCTGGATGATTTTTGCCGCCTCGATGGCCGGGTCGAACAAGTACTTCAACGAAGACGGTACCTCGACGATGAACAGCCCGGGCTGGGCCAAGGGCATCGAATGGATGGTCGATCTCTATAAGAAGGGCTATGCGCCGAAGGACAGCGTCAACTGGGGCTTCAACGAAGTCGTCGCCGGCTTCTATTCCGGCACCTGTGCTTTCCTCGACCAGGATCCGGATGCGCTGATCGCCATTGCCGAACGGATGAAAAAGGAAGATTTCGGCGTCATGCCGCTGCCGAAAGGCCCGGATGGCAAGTCCTTCCCGACGATCGGCTATGGCGGCTGGTCGATGTTTGCGACCAGCGGCAACAAGGATCTCTCCTGGAAGCTGATTGCCACCCTCGAAGGGCCGGAAGGCAATATCGAGTGGAACAAGCGCATCGGCGCTCTGCCGGCCTATACGGCCGCCGAGAAGGACCCCTTCTATGCCGGTGACCAGTTCAAGGGCTGGTTCGAGGAACTGGCGGACCCGAACACGGTGCCGACCGTGATGCCGACCTACCTCGAGGAGTTCGCCTTCTTCAAGGATTCGCTGGCTATCAAGACCTCGCAGCAGGCGCTGCTCGGCGATATCTCGGCGAAGGATCTGGCCGACCAGTGGGCGGACTATCTGACCAAGGCGCAGCAGAAGTTCCTGAGCAAGAAGTAAGGGGTGATGGGGGCTTCGAGCCAGAAGCCCCCTCATCCGCCTTACGTCGAGCCGCCGGTCTCGACCCGTCCTTCGGACCCCCGCTGGGGAGAAGAGACTCGTGGCGGCGCCTCATTCCCCTTCTCCCCAGCGGGGAGAAGGTGGCCCGAAGGGTCGGATGAGGGGGCTCCGGTCTCTCCATTCAGAAACATCACCAATTCCCAACCGGGTAAGACGATGGAAACTGCAATCTGATGACCATTTCCGCCGATACGCTCGACATGCGTCGTGACCGCAGGCCATGGCTGCGTCGTCTTGCCGATGCTTCGCAGCCTTATCTCTACAGCGCGCCGTCGCTGGTCCTGATCATTGCGGTGATGCTGGTGCCGCTGACATTGGGCGTTTCCTACGCCTTTCGCGATATCCAGCTGCTCAATCCGTTTTCCGGCGGCTTCATCGGGCTCGATCATTTCCGTGAGCTTGCGGGCGATCCGGCCTTTTACGGAGCGCTGAGGAATACGCTCTGGTGGACCGGCGCCTCCGTCGTCCTGCAGTTTACCTTCGGGCTTATCCTGGCGCTTCTGCTCGACAAGCCCTTCCCGGGCAGGGCGATTGCGCAGGCGCTGGTCTTCCTGCCCTGGGCCGTGCCGTCCTTTCTTGCCGGCCTCAACTGGGCCTGGCTGTTCAATCCGGTCATCGGGCCGATCCCGCATTGGCTCTTCGGGCTCGGCCTGATGCATGAGCCGGGCAATATCCTTTCCGATCCCAATTATGCGATGTGGGGGCCGATCGTCGCCAATGTCTGGTGGGGCATTCCGTTCTTCGCGATCACGCTGCTGGCCGCCCTTCAGGCGATCCCGCGCGATCTCTACGAGGCGGCGTCGATCGACGGCGCCGGATGGTTCCAGCGCTTCCGCTCGATCACCCTGCCGTTTCTGGCGCCGACCATCGCCATCACCGTGCTCTTGCGCACCGTCTGGATCTCAAATTTCGCCGATCTGATCGTCGTCATGACCAATGGCGGGCCGGCCGACCGCACCCAGATCGTCGCAAGCTACATCTTCACCACGGCGTTCAAGCGGCTCGATTTCGGTTATGCCTCGGCGATCGCGCTGGTGCTGCTCGTGCTGCTGCTTGCCTATTCGATGCTGATCATCCTGCTACGGCAGACGCTGCTGAACAAGGATTGAGCCGATGAGACGATCCGCCATCCCCACCATCGCGCACCGCCTGGCAATCCTCTGCTATATCGCCTTCGCGCTCTTCCCGCTGTTCTGGCTGCTCAAGGTCTCGGTGACGCCGAACGACCTGCTCTATAGCGAAGGCGTGCGCATGTGGCCGTCGCGCACGACATGGGATCACTATGCCTTCGTGCTGCAGCACAGCGCCTTTCCGACTTTCTTCAAGAACAGCCTGATCGTCTCGGCCTCGACGGCGGTGACCGTGACGGTCTGCGCCTCGCTTTCCGGCTACGCATTGTCGCGTTTCAATTTCCGGGCGAAATACTGGATCGTCGCGCTGATGCTGCTGACCCAGATGTTCCCGCTCGTCATGCTGGTGGCGCCGATCTTCAAGATCCTGTCGCCCTTGCACCTGACCAACAGCCTGACGGGGCTCGTCATCGTCTACACCGCCTTCAACGTGCCTTTCGCCACCTTTCTGATGCAGTCCTTCTTCGACGGTATCCCCAAGGATTTGGAAGAGGCAGCGATGATCGACGGTGCGACGCAGTTCACGGCTTTTCGCCAGATCATCCTGCCGCTGACGCTGCCCGGCATCGCTGCCACACTCGGCTTCGTCTTCACCGCCGCCTGGAGCGAACTGCTCTTTGCGCTGATGCTGATCAACGGCAACGACGCGGCGACCTTCCCGGTCGGGCTTCTCACCTTCGTTTCGAAATTCTCGGTGGATTTCGGGCAGATGATGGCGGCGGGCGTCATGGCGCTCATTCCGGCCGGCCTCTTCTTCCTGCTCATCCAGCGTTATCTCGTCCAGGGCCTGACGGCCGGCGCGGTCAAGGGTTAAACAAATGGCATCGATCGAGATCCAGAATATCCGCAAAGCCTATGGCCATGTGCAGGTGCTGCACGGTGTCGACCTCGAGATCAAGGACGGCGAATTCGTCGTGCTCGTCGGCCCCTCCGGCTGCGGCAAGTCCACGCTGCTGCGGATGATCGCCGGACTGGAGGACGTCACATCAGGCGAGATCCGCATTGCCGGCGCCCGGGTGAACGAGCGGCATCCCAAGGACCGCGACATCGCCATGGTGTTCCAGTCCTATGCGCTTTACCCGCATATGAACGTTGCCGGCAATATGAGCTACAGCCTGAAACTGCGGAAGACGGCGAAGGAGAAGATCGCCAGTGCCGTCTCCGCGGCCGCCTCCAAGCTCGGTCTCGATCCGCTGCTTGAACGTCGGCCGAAGGCGCTCTCCGGCGGCCAGCGCCAGCGCGTCGCCATGGGCCGCGCCATCGTGCGCCAGCCTAAGGCCTTCCTGTTCGACGAGCCGCTGTCCAATCTCGATGCGCGCCTGCGCGAACAGATGCGTGCCGAAATCAAGAAGCTGCACGGCGACCTGAAGGCGACCTCGATCTACGTGACCCATGACCAGATCGAGGCAATGACGCTGGCGGACCGGATCGTCGCCATGCACGGCGGCGTGGTGCAGCAGGTCGGCAGTCCGCTCGAACTCTACGATCACCCCGCCAATCTGTTCGTCGCGGGCTTCATCGGCTCGCCGGGGATGAATTTTCTCGATGCGAGCTATGTCGACGGCGGCGTCAAGCTGCAGGACGGAACGATCGTTCCGCTGGCAAAGCCGCTGCCCCTTGAAGATGGTGCCAAGGTTACGCTCGGCATTCGGCCGGAGCATGTGCTGATGACGAATGACGGGGCGGGCCTTGCCACCGATGTCGAACTCGTCGAACCCACCGGCTTCGGCATCATCCTGCATCTTGCCCTGCACGGCCTGCCGTTCAAGATCTTCACGCTCGATCGCGAAGCGCTGAAGGCAGGCCCGAAGGTCAATGTGGCTTTCCCGGCGCAGTACCTGCATGTGTTCGACGACGAGGGGCTACGCGTCGATTGATCAGGTCAATCCTCACGCATTGCGAGCGGAAAAACCTTTTGCCGCATCGTCCGTGAGGATTATATCAACCAGGTGATTTGCTGGATTGGATGCCATGACCGACACTGTTCTCGACCGCTTTCTCCGTTATGTCGTTATCGACACGCAATCCGATCCTGCCTCGTCGACGCAGCCGACCACCGAAAAGCAGAAGGATCTCGGCCGGGTGCTGGTCGATGAACTGCTGAAGATTGGGCTGGCCGACGCGCATCTCGATGAACACGGTTATGTCTATGCGACCATTCCTGGAAATAGCGACAAGGCGGTGCCGGTCATCTGCTTCTGCTCGCATATGGATACCGCGCCCGATTTCAGCGGCACGGGTGTCAAGCCGCAGATCATCCGCAACTATGCCGGCGGGGACATCGAACTTGCCGGCGATTCGAGCCGGGTGATCCGCGTTTCCGAGCATCCCGAGCTGAATAACCAGATCGGCAACGATATCGTCACCACCGATGGCACGACCCTGCTCGGCGCCGACGACAAGGCGGGGCTGGCGGAAATCGTGACTGCCGCGCAGTTCCTGATCGACAATCCCGAGATCCGCCACGGGACGATCAAGATCCTGTTCACGCCCGACGAGGAAGTCGGTCGCGGCGTCAACAAGGTTGACCTGAGGAAACTCGGTGCCGACTTCGCCTATACCATGGACGGCGAGACGGCCGGCCATATCGAGGACGAGACTTTCTCGGCCGATGGCGTCGAGATCGCTATTTCAGGCGTGGCTATTCATCCGGGCTTTGCCAAGGACCGCATGGAAAACGCCATCAAGATTGCCGGCGCCATCATCGACCGGCTGCCGAAGGAGATGGCGCCGGAGACCACCGAGAGCAAGCAGGGATTCATCCATCCCACCGGCGTGACCGGCTCGATGGAAAAGGCCTCGCTCAGCCTCATCATCCGCGACTTCACCGACAAGGGACTGGTGGAAAAGGAAACGATGCTCGAAGCCATCGTCAAGGAGGTCATGGCGGGCTATCCCGGCTCGACCTATCATTTTCAGGTCAAGGAACAGTATCGCAACATGAAGGTGGTGCTCGACCGGCACCCGGAGATCGTCGACAACGCCATCGAAGCCGTGCGCCGTGCCGGCATGACGCCGGTGCGCGGCAGCATCCGCGGCGGCACGGACGGCTCACGCCTTTCCTTCATGGGACTGCCATGCCCGAACATCTTCGCCGGCGGCCATGCCTTCCACTCGCCGCTCGAGTGGGTCAGCCGGCAGGATATGGAAAAGGCAGTTAAGACGATCGTGGAACTCGCCAAGGTGTGGGAAGACCGCGCGTGAGCGCCCTGCAATTTAACCCACAACCGGAAGAACGACGGGCTTAGCCGCCGTTCGCCGCGACGCTGCCGCGCAGCATGACGCTGTCATAGGCGGGGCGGGGGATGGGGATCGCGATCCGCATTCCCGGGTCCGGTTCGATCGAGGTTTCCGGCGCGGTCACCGGCGCCGTGATCTGCATCGGCATGGGATTTGCGATGGGCGCCATATGGGCGGCCGTGGGCGCCGCATTGATCGGGGACATCGTGCTCGCCGTCGGCATCGGATCCGGCGCCGGAAGCGGAACCGGAACGGCCGAGGGGATCAAAGCCTCGAACTGCGGCGGCAGCATGCTTTCTCCCGGCACATAGTTCATCGCCACCTCATAGGCGGGCAGCGGCGGCGGCGTTTGCAGCATGCCATCGGCGCCGCGCTTCTCGTAGAAGGCGTTGCCGCCGGCGACCGCCACATAATGCATGTTGTTGTAAGGGAATTTCAGCCCGTCGGTGTGGAAGAACATCGCATCCTTGACCGCGGGATGACGGGCGCCTTTGAGGATCGCATCGGCGGCGGTCGCCAGCTCGGTTTCGGCCTGCGGCTTGACTTCGCGCGTCATCACGCCCGGCGCAAACTGCTTTTCCTGGGCGACGACGCCGCAGATCGACGGCGGATAGGCGCCTGACGTCAGCCGGTTCATGACCACGGTTCCGACAGCCATATAGCCGTCCTCATCGGAGTGCTGCGATTCGAAATACATCGCACGCTGCAGGCAGTCGCGGTCCTTGTTCGTGTAGTTGAAGGTAACTTTCGCCGGTTGCTTTGTCTTCGCCGCCGTTGCCGCCGGTTTCGGTGTCGTCGTGCAGCCTGTAGCCGCCAGCCCTACGAACAAAATCCCGATCAGGGATATTCCAAAGGAAATCTCCGCCCTCAACGCAAGGTGCCTCCTGTGGGATTAGTCCTACTTATTAACGTGAAAATCTTTTACTCGTCATGTGACAAAAATACAAACAACCATAGATCACAAAAAACCAAAGGGCCTCTCGCCAAATGAGAGTCCTGCAAGGAGTCGGGCCGTGACAACACCCCCTCAGCTGCGGAACAGCTTCCAGCGGGTCGGCTTGAAGGCCACGCGGTGGCGGTCGAGCCTGTCGGCCTCGCTCGGCGGCAGCTCGATCTCGATATGCGGGCGGTCATTGCCGATATCCAGTTCGATGTGGCGGGTGCCGGCGACGCGGCGGCTGGAAACCGGCTGGCCGGCGATGCAGTTTTCCGCTGATTCGCAGAGCCGCACGTCATGCGGGCGGAAATAGAGCTGCGCCGTGCCGTCCGGCTCGCCCTCGGCATTGAGGCCGAGCGACCGGCCTTCGAAGCGAATATCGCCATCTGAGATTTCCACCTGCAGGCAGTTCGACTGGCCGATGAAGCCAAAGACGAAGGGCGAGTTCGGATTGTCGTAAACCTCATCCGGCGTGCCGACCTGCTCGATCGCACCCTGGCTCATGACGACGACGCGATCGGCAAGCTCCAGCGCCTCATCCTGGTCATGGGTGACGAAGACGGTGGTGTGGCCGGTGCGGTCGTGGATCTCGCGCAGCCATTTGCGCAGGTCCTTGCGCACCTGGGCGTCGAGCGCCCCGAAGGGCTCGTCGAGCAGCAGCACGTTCGGCTCGACGGCCATCGCGCGGGCGAGCGCCACACGCTGGCGCTGGCCGCCGGAAAGCTGCGCCGGGTAGCGTTTTTCAAGACCGGAGAGCTGCACGAGCTCGAGCAGTTCCAGCGCTCGCTTGCGGATATCAGCCTTGGCCGGCCGCCGCGCGCTGTTTCTGACTCTCAAGCCGAAGGAGACGTTGTCGAGCACCGTCATGTAGCGGAACAGGGCATAATGCTGGAAGACGAAGCCGATATTGCGCTGCTGCACTGATTTCTTCGAGGCATCTTCGTCGCCGAAGAAGATCTGCCCCTCCGTCGGACTTTCGAGGCCGGCGATCAGGCGCAGCAACGTCGTCTTGCCGGAGCCCGACGGGCCGAGCAGGGCGATCAGCTCGCCGGAGCGGATGCCGAGCGAGACATCGTGCAGCGCCGGAAAACGATCGAATTCCTTGCGGATGTTTTGAACGCGTACTTCCATTCCCAATCCTTCAGTGCCGCCGGCTGGCGGAGATTTCAGCGCTATAGCGCATTTCCAGCAGCGTCTTCAAAACAAGAGTGACGAGCGCCAGCAAGGCCAAGAGCGTGGCGACGGCAAAAGCGCCGGTGAAATTATACTCGTTATAGAGGATCTCCACCTGCAGCGGCATGGTGTTCGTCTGGCCGCGGATGTGGCCCGACACCACCGAAACGGCGCCGAATTCGCCCATGGCGCGGGCGTTGCAGAGCAGCACCCCGTAGAGCAGGCCCCATTTGATGTTCGGCAGCGTCACGTGCCAGAAGGTCTGCCAGCCGCTGGCGCCAAGCGAAAGGGCAGCCTCTTCGTCGGCGGTTCCCTGTTCCTGCATCAGCGGGATCAGCTCGCGGGCGACGAAGGGAAAGGTGACGAACATGGTGGCGAGGATCAGGCCCGGCACCGCAAACAGGATCTTGATGTCGTGGGCGCTGAGCCATTGGCCGAGCCAAGTATTGGCGCCGAATAACAGCACGAAGACTAGGCCCGATATGACGGGAGAAACCGAGAAGGGCAGGTCGATCAGCGTCGTCAGGAAAGCCTTGCCCTTGAACTCGAACTTGGCGATCGCCCAGGCGGCGGCAACCCCGAAGATGAGGTTAAGGGGAACGCTGACCCCGGCAACGATCAGCGTCAGGCGGATCGCCGAGAAGGTTTCGGCATCACCGAGCGCCTCGATGAAGGGGCCGGCACCCTTGCGGAAGGCCTCGACGAAGACGGCGGCCAGCGGCAGCAGCAGGATCAGCAGCAGGAAGACCAGTGAGACGATGATCAGCGTGAAGCGCGCGATGCGGTTTTCGGTGGTGACCGAACGCAGTTTCACGGGTTGAGCGGTTGTATCAAGCGCCATAGCCGTACCTCCGCCTGCTCCAGCTCTGGATGAGGTTGATGACGAGCAGCATGGCGAACGAGATGATCAGCATGATCGCCGCGATGCCGGTCGCCGCTGCATAATTATACTCTTCCAGCTTGATGATGATCAAAAGCGGCGCGATCTCCGATTTGAACGGCAGGTTGCCGGCGATGAAGATGACCGAGCCGTATTCGCCAACGCCGCGGGCAAAGGCGAGCGCAAAGCCGGTGAGCACGGCGGGCGCCAGCCCCGGCAGCAGCACACGGAAAATCGTCTGGAAGCGGTTGGCGCCGAGCGTTGCTGCGGCCTCTTCCACTTCCTTGTCGATTTCTTCCATCACCGGCTGCACGGTGCGCACCACGAAGGGCAGGCCGACGAAGATCAGCGCGACGACGATGCCGGCCGGCGTGAAGGCGATCTTGATGCCGAGCGGCGTTAGGAACTGGCCGATCCAGCCGTTCGGCGCATAGAGCGTCGTCAGCGCGATGCCGGCAACGGCGGTCGGCAGCGCGAACGGCAGATCGACCATGGCGTCGATGATGCGCTTGCCGGGAAAGCGGTAGCGCACCAGCACCCAGGCAAGCAGGATGCCGAAGACGGCATTGACGATCGCGGCGATGAAGGCGCTGCCGAAGCTGATGCGCAGCGCGTTCAGCGTGCGCGGATCGAGCGCGATCGACCAGAATTTCTCCCAGCCGAGCGCGCTCGAGCGGACGGCAAGGCCCGAGAGCGGGATGAGAATCAGAAGGGTGAGCCAGGTCAAGGTAAAGCCGAGCGCCATTCCGAAACCCGGAATGACGCTCGGCCGTCTGAACCGCCACCGCGTGGGGCTATGTGCTTTCATGAAGTCTATTATTGGGCCGGCTTGTAGATCTGGTCAAATACCCCGCCGTCGCCGAAGAATTTCGGCTGCGCTTCTTTCCAGCCGCCGAAGTCTTCGATGGTCGCGAGCGTCAGCTTCGGGAAGCGGGCGATATCGGCGGGATCGGCAGCTTCCGGCTTGATCGGCCGGTAATAATGCTTGGCGGCGATCTTCTGGCCTTCGTCAGAATAGAGGTAACTGAGATAGGCTTCGGCGACCTTGCGCGTGCCCTTCTTGTCGACATTGCCGTCGACGACGGCGACCGGCGGGTCGGCGCGGATGGAGAAGGTTGGCGTCACGATCTCGAACTGGTCTGGACCGAGTTCTTCGAGCGAGAGATAGGCTTCGTTTTCCCAGGCAAGCAGCACGTCGCCGAGGCCGCGCTGGACGAAGGTGGTCGTGGCGCCGCGCGCGCCGGTATCGAGAACCGGTACATGCTGCAGGAGCTTGGCGACATAATCCTGCGCCTTGGCTTCGTCGCCGCCATTCGCCTGCTTGGCCCATGCCCAAGCGGCGAGGAAGTTCCAGCGGGCGCCGCCCGAGGTCTTCGGGTTCGGTGTGATCACCTGCACGTCGTCCTTGACCAGGTCGCCCCAATCCTTGATGCCTTTCGGGTTGCCCTTGCGGACGAGGAAGACGATCGTCGATGTATAAGGCGTCGAATTGTTGGGGAATTTCGTCTTCCAGTCGGCCGGGATCTTGCCGGTGGCCTTGGCGATGGCGTCGATATCGCCTTCGAGGGCAAGCGTCACGACATCGGCGTCGAGACCGTCGATGACCGAGCGGGCCTGGGCGCCGGAACCGCCATGCGAGGCCTGGATCGTCACGGCTTCACCGTTGTCCTTTTTCCACTTCGCAGAAAATGCGGCGTTGAAATCCTTGTACAATTCGCGCGTCGGATCATAGGAAACGTTAAGCAACGTCTGATCCGCGAAAGCCGGAGCGATGCTCCCGATCGCGAAGCTGCCTGCCATGACCGCGGCTGCGATGAGCCGGGTGAGCCGTTGTGTCTGCATGGGAACCCTCCTGTTATCTGTCTTAACTCTATCAAGTCAGTCGTATAATGAAACGAAGGTTCTTCCGGCACGGGCCCTGCTGGTAGAATGTCATTCCATTTAAGGGGTGATTTTGAAATGGACGTGCCGAAGTTGGCCGCGGCCAATTTATGGCCGCCCGCCGTCACTCGAGCGACCGTGCTTTTTCGGCCACAGTTCTTCCACGAAAGCGCCATGGTGGCGCTGATTTTTGCCCAGATTTTGCCGCGATGACACTTGCGGATTCCTATATGGCCACCGTGCGTCCGTTTTTTCCGGCCGCTACGCGGGGGCATCCCTTGAAATGTGCCTCGCATTCCAAACCTGTTAGGGCCATTCAAAATGAATATCAGAACTATCCTTTTTGCCTCCGTTGCCGCCCTTGCCGCGGCCTCCGGAGCCCGCGCAGCCGACGCCATCGTGGCGGCGGAACCCGAGCCCGTGGAATATGTTCGCGTTTGCGACGCCTACGGAACCGGCTATTTTTATATTCCGGGGACGGAAACATGCCTTTCGGTCGGCGGCTACATCCGTACCGAAGTGCGCTTCGGCGACCAAATCTCCGGCGATTCCGACGTAAACTTCTGGACTCGCGGTCAGGTCACCTTCCAGGCCAAGAACGACACCGAGTACGGCACGCTGACCGGCGTCATCACGCTGCGTTACAATGCCGACAATGCCTCCGATCAGGAAGCTCTGCTGGATGAAGGCTATATCGACATCGCCGGTTTCCGCGTCGGTAAGCTCTACAGCTGGTGGGATGACGACATGAGCGGCGAGACCGATACGCTCGCCAGCAACGAGACCACCCACAACTCGATCCGCTATCAGTACGAGAACGGCGCTTTCGCTGCCGGTCTCTCGGTCGACGAGCTGGAAGAAGACTATGCCACCAAGCCGGGCGAAGGCCCGAACAACTTCGGTGTCGCAGGCCAGGTTTCCTACAAGGCCGGCGCCGTCAGCGCTTACCTGCTTGCCGGTTATGACACCGACACCAGCGAAGTCGCCGTCCGCGGTATCGTCTATGCCGACATCGGCCCGGGCACGCTCGGCATTGCCGGCGTTTGGGCAAGCGGCGCCAACTACTACTACGAAGAGTCCGAATGGACGATCGCAGCAGAATACGCCTTGAAGATCAACGATAAGTGGTCGGTTACCCCCGGCTTCCAGTACTTCGAAAACATCGCTCTCGAAGCTGACGGCAATGGCTTCACAGGCGGCAGCGCCTACACGACTGGCGTCACGATCGACTATCGCATCGTCGACGATCTCCGTACGAAGCTCAGCGTGCAATATCACGATGAGGACGAAGGCGACGACGAAGTGTTCGGCTTCCTGCGCTTCCAGCGCGATTTCTAAGATTGCCTGATTGCAGACGAGGAGGCGCGACCCTTGGGCCGCGCCTTTTTCATACCCTGGAGTCGGCGATGAAATCGGAATAAAATTCGTCGACCGTCCTTGCCTTGCGCATGGCGGCGAGCACGCCGTCCGATTGCAGCCGCCGGGCGATGGCGGACAAGACGTTCAGATATTCGCCGCGATTGTTCTCCCCGAAAAGCAGCACGACCGCGATATCGGTCGGGATATCGTCGATCGCCTCGAAATCCAGCGGCTGGGCGAAGCTGAGGAGCAGGCCGCGCGGGCTCGTCATGCCGTCGATCGCCGCATGCGGAATGGCGATACCGTTGCCGATCCCTGTGGAGCCGAGCTTCTCGCGCGCTTCAAGCGCTTTCAGGATGGTCTGGCCGTCGACCGAGAAAGCCTTGCCGGCCTTCTCCGCTATCCCCTGCAGCGCGCGCCATTTGGTCGGCGCCGGCACGCCGATGAAGGTGTGTTCCGGCCGGATGATGTTGGGAAGGTTCATGTCATTCTCAATACTGTTCGGGCAGCGGGAGGCAAGGGCGGTCAGTCCGGTTCCCTGAGCCGGTAGCCGACGCCGGTCTCGGTGGTGATATAGTGCGGCTGGTCGGGAATCTGTTCGACTTTTTGCCGCAGCTGCCTGATGTAGACGCGCAGATATTGCACATCCGCCGCCGGCCCCCATACCTGCTTTAAGAGAAACTGGTGGGTCAGCACCTTGCCGGCGTGCTGGGCGAGCACCCGCAGGATGTCGTATTCCTTTGGCGACAGTTTTATGTCCTGGCCGTCGACCTTGACGATGCGCTTGACGAGGTCGATCGACAGCCCGCCCGTCTGGAAGATTGCCTTTTCCCCTTGCTGCTGCAGGCGGTGGCGCAGCGCTACGCGGATGCGGGCGCCGAGTTCGTTGACGCCGAAAGGCTTGGTCACGTAATCGTCGGCGCCGCTTTCCAGCGCCGTGACGATGCCGGCCTCGTCGGTGCGGCTGGAGAGGATGACGATGGGCACGGATAGCCCATCATCGCGCCACGCCTTTAAGAGGTCGTGGCCAGATATGTCGGGCAGGCCGAGGTCGAGCACGATAAGATCGGGCAGGCTGTCGGCGACCGACTGACGGGCGCTGGCGGCATTTGCCGCTTCCTGCACCTCGTAACCTTGGGCGTTCAGGCCGACGCGGAGCAGTTTGCGGATCGGCGGCTCGTCGTCGACGACGAGGATTTTGACGGCTGAACCGGTCATTTGAGTTCATCCAGTTTCGGAATGTCGTTGGGCTTCGGCAGGCGGATGGTAAAGACGGCGCCGGGGCGACCCGTCCGGTTGCCGGCCGCGATCGTGCCGCCCATCGCCTCGATGAAGCCGCGGCAGATGGAAAGGCCAAGCCCGGTGCCGGCGCGCACCTGATCGCCCTTGCGCACCCGGTAGAAGGTGTCGAAGACACGGGTAAGATCGGCCGGCGGGATGCCCGGGCCTTCGTCGGAGACCTGCACAACGACATTGTCGGCATCGGCCCAGCCGCCGATATGGATCACCGATCCTTCGGGCGCGTATTTCGCGGCATTGTCGAGCAGGTTGAAGATCACCTGCTCGAACAGCACCGGATCGACGCGCACCATCGGCAGGTCGGCTGGAATGCTCGTCTCGGTTCTGTGCCGTTCGAGCATCTTTGCGGCGCGACGCAGTGCGCTGCCGACGATATCGCCGGCATAATGCAGCGCGCCGTTCGGCTCCATCGCGCCGGATTCGATCTTGGTCATGTCGAGCAGATTGGCGATGAAACGGTTGAGCCGCTCGGATTCGTCGACGACGGTGGAAAGCAGGTCGCTGCGATCTTCCTCCGGCATCGAGGTGAAATAATCGCGCAGCGTGCCGGCGGCGCCGAGGATGGCGGCAAGCGGGGTCTTCAGGTCATGCGAGATCGACGTGAGCAGCGCCGAACGCAGCCGGTCGGCTTCGGCCGCGAGCCTCGCCCGGTCGACATCGGCGACGAGCTGGACGCGTTCGATGGCAAGCGCCGCCTGGTCGGCCAGCGCGTCGAGCAGCCGCTGCTGCTCGGGCGTCAGCAGCGGCCCGTCGCGTCGGTCGCTGTCGAGGCCGATGACGCCGACGGCGGTGCGGCCGGTTCTCAGCGGCACGTAAAGGCGCTTGGCGCCGGGCAACGTGTCGGCGCCGCGGCCGGCGGCGTGATTGTGCTCCCAGGCCCAGCGGGCGGCGGCGATATCGGCATCGTCGAGCGTGTCGTCGGGCGGATATCCGGCCTTGACGGCGATGCTACCCTCCTCAGGCAAGAGCAGCACGACGCGGACCTTCAGCATCGAGGCGAGCTGGAAGGCGGTTGCCCAGAGCACGTCGTCGAGCGTGCCGGTGCCGGCGAGCTTCTTCGAGAAGAGATAGAGATCCTCGGTCGTTCGCGCCCGCTGCCGGGCGGCGGCGGCCTGACGCTGCACGGTCGCGGTCAGATTGCTGGCGATGATGGCGACGCCCAAAAAGAAGAACAGGGCAAGCACGCTTTCCGGATCGCTGATCGTCAGCGTGTAGCGTGGCGGCAGGAAGAAAAAGTTGAAGGACAGCGCGCTGAGGATGCAGCTGTAAAGCGCGGGCCGCAGCCCATGCAGCACGGCCGAGGTCAGCACCGCCATCAGGAAGACCAGGGCGAGGTTGCGCACGTCGAGGACCTGGTCGAGCACGATGCTGACGCCGAGCGCGATCGCGACATAGACGGTTGCCAGCAGATAAGCCCGCAAATCCAGCTGCGGCGCGGTGGCGGCCGCCTTGACGCCGCGCGCGGTGGTCCCGTCCTTCTCGGTGCCAGAGATGACGTGGACGCTGATCTCGCCGGCCTTGCGGATCAGCTCGTCGGTGATCGAGCGGCCCCACCAGTCGCGCCAGGTCGGCTTCTTCGGCGCGCCGATGACGATATGGGTGACGTTGTTGGCGCTGGCGTGGCGGACGAGTTCGTCGGCCACCTCACGGCCGGGGATGGTGATGGCCTCGCCGCCGAGCTGCTCAGCAAGCCGCAGCGTCGAGGCGATCGTATCGCGCTCGGCTTCGCTGAGGTTGATCGAGCGGTTGGTCTCGACATAGACGGCCGCCCAGGGCGCCCGCAGCCGCGAGGCCATGCGAGAGGCGTAACGCACCAGCGAGGCCGACCGCGGGTGATGATCGACCGAGACGAGGACGCGTTCGCCCGCCGCCCAGGGGCCTGATATGGCGTGGGCCTGCATATGGGTGAGCAGCTGATCGTCGACACGCTGGGCGGTCTTGCGCAGCGCAAGCTCCCTCAGCGCCGTCAGATTGCCGGGCGTGAAATAGTTGGTCAGCGCCCGCTCGGCGGTGCGCGGCATGTAGACCTTGCCGTCATGCAGGCGCTTGATGAGGTCGTCCGGTGTCAGGTCGATGATCTCGACGTCGTCGGCAAGGTCGATGATCGAGTCCGGCACCGTCTCCCGCACCCGGATGCGGGTGATCTGCGAGACGACGTCGTTCAGGCTCTCGACATGTTGGATGTTCAGCGTTGAATAGACGTCGATGCCGCGGTCGAGCAGCTCCTTGACGTCGAGGTAGCGCTTCGGATGGCGGCTGCCCTCGGCATTGGTATGGGCGAGTTCGTCGACCAGCACGAGATCTGGCCTGCGGGCGAGGATGCCGTCGAGATCCATCTCCTCGAGCAGCCTTCCCTTATAGTCGATTTCGACGCGGGGGATGATCTCGAAGCCGGCGAGCAACGCCTCGGTCTCCTTGCGGCCGTGGGTCTCGACGACGCCGATGACGACATCGAAGCCATCGGCGATCTTGGCGCGGCCGGAGAGGAGCATCTCATAGGTCTTGCCGACGCCAGGGGCGGCGCCTAAGAAGATCTTCAGACGGCCGCGCGTTTCCGCCCGGGCTTTTTCGAGCAGCGCATCGGGCGATGGCCTGCCGGCCTGGTCGCGGTTGTCGTCTGGCATGCGTGTGGTCTTTCTGCCAATGCCTGTGCTTGAGGACGGGCGCTACGCCTACTGCTCCCTCATTCCCGTGCTCGTCACAGGAATCCAGTCACGCGAAGTCCTTCGCGTGAAAGGAAGTCTCCCGCGTCGCAGACGCGACGCTGCTGGATCCCTGTGACAAGCACAGGGATGAGGGAAGAGAAGGCGGCACCCAGCCAACGAAACTCACTCAGTCATAGAAGCATCAAGGCTCTGGTTCAACGCCAGAACATTGACGGTGGGTTCGCCGAGAAGGCCGAGTTCGCGGTCGTGAACGGCGCCGTCGACCAGCGTCTTGACCTTGGCCTCATCCACGCCACGCGCCTTGGCCACGCGGGCCACCTGGAAGTAGGCGGCGTCGGGCGAAATGTCGGGATCGAGGCCGCTGCCCGATGCGGTGACGAGGTCGGCGGGCACCTCGGCATTGGGGTTCGTCGCCTTGGCGGCCTCGTAGTCGCCCTTGACGCGATCGATCAGTTTCTGGCTGGTCGGGCCGAGGTTCGAGCCGCTGGAGGCGGCGGCATTATAGCCGTCGCCGGCAGCCGAGGGACGGCCGTGGAAATACTTGTCTGAGGTGAAGGCCTGGCCGATCAGTGTCGAGCCGATCACCTGGCCGTTCTTCTCGACCAGGCTGCCGTTTGCCTGGGCGGGAAAGAGGGCCTGGGCCGCCCCGGTCATGGCGAGGGGGTAGAGAAGGCCGGTGATCGCGGTGGTGGCGACGATCATGACGACGGCCGGGCGAAGTTCTTTCAACATTGTTCCTGCTCCTTTAAGCGAGGCCGAGGGCTGCGACGGCCAGGTCGATCGCTTTGATACCGATGAAGGGGACGATGATGCCGCCGAGGCCGTAGATCAGAAGGTTGCGCGACAGAAGCGCGCCGGCGCCGATCGGACGGTAGTGCACGCCCTTCAGCGACAACGGGATCAGCGCGACGATAACAAGCGCGTTGAAGATGATTGCCGAGAGGATGGCGCTTTGCGGCGTCGAAAGCCCCATGATGTTGAGCACGCCGAGTTGAGGGTAAAAGGTCAGGAACATCGCCGGGATGATGGCGAAATATTTGGCGATGTCGTTGGCGATCGAAAAGGTCGTCAGCGCGCCGCGCGTCATCAGGAGCTGCTTGCCGATCTCGACGATCTCGATAAGCTTCGTCGGGTCGCTATCGAGGTCGACCATGTTGCCGGCCTCGCGGGCGGCGACCGTGCCGGTGTTCATGGCGACGCCGACATCGGCCTGGGCAAGCGCCGGCGCATCGTTGGTGCCGTCGCCGCACATGGCGACGAGCTTGCCCTTGGCCTGCTCCTCGCGCATCAGCGCCAGCTTCATCTCCGGCGTCGCCTGGGCGAGGAAATCGTCGACGCCGGCTTCGGCAGCGATGGCCGCGGCCGTCAGTGGATTGTCGCCTGTGATCATCACGGTGCGGATGCCCATGCGGCGCAGCTCCGTGAAGCGCTCCCGGATGCCGCCCTTGACGATATCCTTCAGCTGGATGACGCCGAGCAGCCGGCCGTCGCGGGCAACGGCGAGCGGCGTGCCGCCCGATTTGGCGACCTCGTCGGCGAGCAACTGCAGTTCGCGCACGACCTCGCTGCCGTTCTTCGAAGGGGCGTCGCCGTTGACATAGGTCAGCACGGCGTCGACTGCCCCCTTGCGGATCGAAGCGCCCTCGAGGTCGACGCCGCTCATGCGGCTCTGGGCGGTGAAGGGCACGAAGGTGGCCTTGAGGCTCGCCATGTCACGGCCGCGGATCGCATATTGCTCTTTGGCGAGCACGACGATGGAGCGTCCTTCAGGCGTTTCGTCGGCCAGCGAGGCAAGCTGGGCGGCGTCGGCGAGATCCTGTTCGGAAACGCCGCGAACCGGGCGGAAGCTCGTCGCCTGGCGGTTGCCGAGCGTGATCGTGCCGGTTTTGTCGAGCAGCAGCGTGTCGACGTCACCGGCAGCTTCGACGGCGCGGCCGGACATGGCGAGCACGTTGAAGCGGACGAGACGGTCCATGCCGGCAATGCCGATCGCCGACAGCAGCGCACCGATCGTCGTCGGGATCAGGGTGACGAAGAGGGCGACGAGCACAATGATCGGGATCGAGCCGCCGGCATAGATGGCAAAGCTCGGGATCGTCGCGGTGGCGAGCACGAAGATCAGCGTCATGCCGGCCAGCAATATGTTAAGCGCGATCTCGTTCGGCGTCTTCTGGCGCTCCGCGCCTTCGACCAGCGCGATCATCCGGTCGATGAAGGTCGAGCCGGCGGCTGCGGTGATGCGGACGCGGATCCAGTCGGACAGCACCTGGGTGCCGCCGGTGACCGCCGAGCGGTCGCCGCCGGATTCGCGGATGACCGGGGCGGATTCGCCGGTAATTGCCGCCTCGTTGACGGAGGCCACCCCTTCGATGACCTCGCCGTCCGAAGGTATGATATCGCCGGCCTCGACCAGCACGACGTCGCCGACCTTGAGACTGGTGCCCGGCACCATGCGGTAGTCGCTGCCATTGTTGGTGGCGAGCAGCTTGGCTTGGGTTTCGGTGCGGGCCTTGCGCAGCGAATCCGCCTGCGCCTTGCCGCGGCCTTCGGCGACGGCTTCGGCGAAATTGGCAAAGAGCACGGTAAACCATAGCCAGAGATTGATCTGGAAGGAGAAGCCGAGATTGCCGTTGCCGGCTGCGAGGTCGCGCAGGAAAAGCACGGTGGTCAGCACCGAGACCGTGGCCACGACGAACATGACCGGATTTCTGGCAAGTGCGCGCGGGTCGAGCTTCTTGAAGGCGGCGCCCACGGCCGGAATGAGGATGCGACTATCGACGATACTCGCGGATTTTGCCTGGCTCATAAGAGACTCCAGCTTTGAAACGAGGATGGTGGACGAAACCTGTGACGAAGGGTCATGGCATCGCCTCAGAAGGTTTGCCCGGCGATCATGACCAGGTGCTCGACGATGGGGCCGAGTGCTAAGGCCGGGAAGAAGGTCAGGCCGCCGACGATCAGGATGGTGCCGACGAGCAGACCGACGAAGAGCGGGCCGTCCGTCGGGAAGGTGCCTGCCGAGGCCGGGACCGTCTTCTTGCCGATCAGCGAACCGGCGATGGCAAGGGCAGGGATGATGACCAGGAAGCGGCCGGCGAGCATGCCGATGCCGAGCGTCACGTTGTACCAGGGCGTGTTGCCCGTCAGTCCGCCGAAAGCCGAGCCGTTATTGGCCGCAGCCGAGGTATAGGCATAGAGGATTTCGGAGAAGCCGTGCGGGCCGGCGGTGCCGATCGAGGCGACGGCGGAGGGCAGCACCGTGGCGATCGCGGTGAAAACCAGCATGGCGAGCGGCAGGCAGAGGATGGCAAGGACGGCCATCTTCATTTCCTTCGCCTCGATCTTCTTGCCGAGATATTCCGGCGTGCGGCCGACCATCAGGCCGGCAACGAAGACGGCGACGATGATGAACAGCAGGATGCCGTAGAAGCCGGCGCCGACCCCGCCGACGATGATCTCGCCGAGTTGCATGTTGATCAGCGGAATGAGGCCGCCAAGCGCGGTGAACGACCCGTGCATGGCGTTGACCGCGCCGCAGGAGGCGGCGGTGGTGATGACGGCAAAGAGCGAGGAGAGGGCGACGCCGAAGCGGACTTCCTTGCCTTCCATGTTGCCGCCGCCAAGACCGAAGGCGTGCATCAGCGGGTTGCCGGCCGCTTCCGCCCAATAGGTTACGACGACCCCGGCGAGGAACAGCACGCCCATCGTGGCGAGGATCGCCCAGCCCTGGCGCTGATTGCCGACCATGCGGCCGAAAACATTGGTCAGCGCCGCACCGATCGCGAAGATCGAGACCATCTGGATGAGGTTGGAGATCGCATCGGGGTTTTCGAACGGATGAGCGGAATTGGCGTTGAAGAAGCCGCCGCCATTGGTGCCGAGCATCTTGATCGCAAGCTGCGAGGCGACGGGGCCGACGGCGATCGTCTGCTGCGCGCCTTCGAGCGTCGTCGCATTGACATAGGCTCCGAGTGTCTGCGGCACGCCGAGATAGACATAGACGAGCGTCAGCACGATGCAGATCGGCAGCAGCACGTAGAGGGTCGCCCTCGTCATATCGACCCAGAAATTGCCGATCGCCTTGCCCGAAGCACGCGAGAAGGCGCGGATGAAGGCGAGTGCGATCGCAATGCCGGTCGCGGCCGACACGAAGTTCTGGACGGTGAAGCCGGCCATCTGGGTGAGATAGGACATGGTGCTTTCGCCGCCGTAGTTCTGCCAATTCGTATTGGTGACGAAGCTGACGGCGGTGTTGAAGGCAAGCTCCGGCGGGACGGTCGCCATGCCGGCCGGATTATAGGGAAGCCCGGCTTGGAAGCGCTGCAGCGCATAAAGCGCGATGACGCCGAGAAGATTGAAGAGCAGCATGGCGAAGGCATAGGAGGTCCAATGCTGCTCCTCGCCTTCGCTGGTGCCGGCCGCGCGGTAAAGTCCCCGTTCGATCGGAACGAGGACGGGCGACAGGAAGGTGCGCTCGCCGCTGAAGACATGCGTCATGTAGCCGCCGAGCGGTTTGACGAGCGTAAGCACGATCCCGCAATAAAGCAGGATCTGAAGCCATCCGTTGAGGGTCATGGAGGTCAACTTTCAATACCCGGCGGCTTCTCGGTCACGTATGCGCGACCCCGGAAGCGCCGATTCTCTTCAAAAGCGTTCTGGGCGAAGCAGAGCGTAGGTGAGGTAGACGGTGAGAAACACGGTCACGGCACCGCTCAAGATATAATCGAGGGTCATCGTCGTTTCTCCGGTCAAAGCCTGTCGCAGGCTCGTGTGTAGGCAAAGCACAGCGCGAAGAATAGGATCGCGGTGCCAAGCAGAATGATATCCATCATGATCGTGACTCCTGTTGTTCTTGTTGGAGTCAGACAAGACAAAGGGCGTCATTCCCTGGGGAAGGCCGCCTTTCATGCTTTCTGGCGTGGAGATGATCGGTCGATCTCTCGGGCTTCAATATGGAGCCGGAGGCCATAAAGGTTCGAGACGGCCGGAGGGCCGTCAATATAAAAATCTTATAAATGCTTTTCAGGCAGCGAGCTAAGGATCGACCCGGAACCGGTATTGGCCTTCGGCACTGCGGCCGTCCATCGAGAGGACGCGCCAGTCGACGGTATAATCGCCGGGTGCCATGGCAGGATCGAGCGGAACCTTGAAGATCGATCCCTCAGGACCGGAGAGAAACGGCTTGCCGGTGGGAAGCGCCGTTCCCTGTGCATTCAGCAGGACGGCAGTCGAGCGGGCAAGATCGACCGGGCCGCTGAAGGTGAGCTCCAGATTGGCCGGCACCAGCCGTTCTTCCTGCTGCGGCGGGAGCGACGCTTGCTCCAGGGCCGCAGACGCTTCACCTGCGGTGAAGAGAAGGGATGCGAACAGACAGAATGACACGATCGACTTCATGATGGTCTTCCTTATCTTGCCGATCCGCATGGGCCGGAGCCGTCATGCTTCCGCGACGCCATGCCGGCGCATGGCTAATAACGCTGCAAGCGATGATTTCGATCCCTTGTCTTTACAACAATACGTACCGGCCGCGGTTGGCGGTCTTTCGGCAGTGCGGCGATCAGGTCCACAAGCCGTTGCCAGAACTGCCGCAATGACCTTGATATCGTCGGGCCGTTGGATCGATTTCCGCCGGCATTATCGTGATTTTTCTTCATCTCTCTGCCTGTCCTCGTGGCCGGGATGCTCGAATGAAGAATGTACTCCCCGACGGTCAAGGCTGGAATCATACGGAGGTCTTGGAAGACAAATCTTTCGGATTATAGGAAATGGGCATTTCATCGCATGTTGAGCAAAAGCTTGATCTCTTCGATTGAATTGCCGCCCCTTAAAGTCTTATAGTCGCTTCAACGGCACGCGACGAACCGCGGGCACAAGGGAAGGAAACCGATCATGACCAAAGTCCGTGCGCTGGTACTGGAGCGCCAGCATGAGCTTGCGCTTCGCGATATTGATCTGCCGCTCGAAACAGGGCCGGGGCAGGTGAAGATAAAGATTCATACCGTCGGCGTCTGCGGTTCGGACGTTCACTATTATACCCATGGAAAGATCGGCCCCTTCATCGTCAACGCGCCGATGGTGCTTGGCCATGAGGCGGCGGGCACGGTGGTCGAGGTCGGGGCCGGGGTGACGCATCTGAAAGTCGGCGACCGCGTCTGCATGGAACCCGGCATTCCAGATCCGAATTCCAAGGCAAGCCGGCTCGGTATGTATAATATCGACCCGGCCGTGACCTTCTGGGCGACGCCGCCGATCCACGGCGTGCTGACGCCTGAGGTCGTGCATCCCGCCAATTATACCTTCAAGCTGCCGGACAATGTCAGCTTCGCCGAAGGCGCCATGGTCGAGCCCTTCGCGGTCGGCATGCAGGCGGCAGCCAAAGCGAAGATTACGCCTGGGGATACCGCCGTCGTCCTCGGCGCCGGCCCGATCGGCACGATGGTAGCGATCGCCGCCCTGGCCGGCGGTTGCGCCCGGGCGATCGTCGCCGATCTCGCCCAGCCGAAGCTCGATATCGCCGCGCAATATCAGGGCGTCATTCCGGTCAATATCCGCGATAAGAACCTGAGCGAAGAGGTCGTGCGGCTGACCGACGATTGGGGTGCCGACGTCGTCTTCGAATGCTCCGGCTCGCCGAAGGCCTGGGAGACGATCATGGCGTTGCCGCGCCCGGGCGGCGTCATCGTCGCCGTCGGCCTGCCGGTCAACCCTATCGGCTTCGATGTCTCCACGGCATCGACCAAGGAGATCCGTATCGAGACGGTGTTCCGCTACGCGCACCAGTATGAGCGCTCGATCGCGCTCTTGGCATCGGGCCGCGTCGATCTGAAGCCGCTGATATCAGAGACCTTCACATTCGCAGATTCGATCAAGGCCTTCGATCGCGCTGTCGAGGCAAGGCCGAGCGACGTCAAGCTGCAGATCGTCATGGAATAAAGGCTCTAAGCGCCGCTACGAGTGCCTGGCGCTTGGTCTCATTCTGCGAAAGGCAAGGGCCGCGGCGGCGGCGACAGCCGCGGCTCCGATGGCAATCAGCAGATGGCGGTGAAGGGAAATGTGGCCCAATATCTGCTCGATGCCGTGCCCGAACAAATAGCCAAGCGCGGTGAAAAGCTGCCCCCAGATCAAAGCGGCGATGGCGTTCAGGATGACGAATTTTCCGGTCGATATCCGCGTCGTCCCGATGACGACAGGGCTGATCGTGCGCAATCCGACGAGGAAACGAAACGCAAGGATGAAGCCGGTCGGATATTTTTCCAGAAGTTGGGTAACGCGGGCGAGCGCTGGCTTTTCCATCAGCCGGCGGACGAGGCTCCATCGGGCCGCGTAACGGCCGGCAAAGAACCAGAACTGATCGCCGGCGAAGGATCCGGCCATGGCTGCGAGCGACGCCGACCAATAGGGAAGCAACCCGCGATGAGCGACCACGCCGCCGAGAAAGGCGGCCGTTTCGCCTTCGAAGGCAGCGCCCAGAAAGATTGCCAGCAGGCCGTAATTCTCGATCAGCAGTTCGATGGACACGCGGGTTCGCCTCCAGCTCTTCCCGAGGTCAGGTCACGGCTGAACCGGCTTCAGATCGCCAAGCAGCGTCGGGATCAGCTCCGACACCGTCGGATGGATCGGCACCGCCCATTGCAAGGCGGGATAGGTGGTGCCCGCATTCATCGCGTCGATAAGCCCATGGATCACCTCGTCGCCCTCGATGCCCAAGATCGCAGCGCCGAGGATCTGCTTGGTCTCGGCATCGGCAATCACCTTCATGAAGCCCCTGGTCTCGCCGCGCTCGGTTGCGCGGCCGACGCGGCTCATCGGCCGGGTCGAGACCATGATCTTGCGCCCCGACTCCCGCGCCTGTTTCTCCGTCATGCCGACACGGCCGAGCGGCGGGTCGATGTAGAGCGCATAGGCCGGAATGCGGCTTGAGACCTTGCGGTCGTCGCCGTCGAGGAGATTGGCGGCGGCGATCTCGAAATCATTGTAGGAGGTGTGGGTGAAGGCGCCGTGGCCGTTGCAGTCGCCGAGCGCCCAGATGCCCTCGACATTGGTGGCGAGCCCGTCGTCGACGGTGATGAAGCCGCGTTTATCGGTGGCGACGCCGGCGGCATCGAGGCCGAGATCGTCGGTGTTCGGCGTGCGGCCGGTGGCGATCAGCACATGGCTCGCATCGATTGTCGCCGAGCCGGCGGTGACGCTTACCCCGCTGCCGTTTCCGGCAAAGGCAATGTTGCCGGCATCGGTGTGCACGCCGATGCCTTCGGCACGCAGGATGTCGGCGATCGCATCCGATATATCCTCGTCCTCGCGCGATGCGAGCTTAGGGCCATGCTCGATGACGCTGACTTCGGCGCCGAAGCGGCGATACATCTGCGCAAATTCCAGCCCGATATAACTGCCGCCGATCACCGCCAGATGCCGCGGCAGCGTGTCGAGCTGGATGATCGAGGTGCTGGTGAGGTAGTCGATATCATGGATACCCGGCAGCTCGGGGATAACAGGCCGCGCGCCGACATTGAGGAAGATGCGCGGCGCAGTCAGCGTCTCGCCGTTGACGCGGACGGTCTTCGGGCCTTCGAAACGGGCATGGCCGTAGATCACGCTCATGCCGTCCATCCCGGTGAGCCAGCCGATGAGGCCGTTGCGGGCATTCATCGTCACGGTTTCGGCGCGGGCTCTGACCACCTTCATATCGATGGCGATCTCGCCGGGAATCTTGACGCCGTAGGCGGCGCCGCTTCTGGCGACATGGGCGGCCCGGGCGCTGGCGACCAGCGTCTTGGTCGGCATGCAGCCGGCATTGACGCAGGTGCCACCGAGGAATTTGCGCTCGATCAGCGCCACCTTCATGCCCTTTTCCACCATGCGGGCGGCAAGCGACGGGCCGGCCTGGCCGGCGCCGATAACGATAGCGTCGAAATTTGTCATGCGACGGCTCCCACGATCAGCACCGCGCCGATGACGGCTACGGCATCCTCGATAAGGGCGGCCGGCAGGTCCTTGCCGAAGGAGGCGGCAAGCCGGCTGCGGGCGGCAGCGCCGCCATAGGTGCCCATGACGGCGCCGATCACGCCGGCTATCAGCCCGCCGAAGAGCAGGCCGCTGGCGGCCCCGATTGCAGCACCCGACAGCGCGCCTGAGACGATGCGGGCACCGAACTGCATTGGCACCTTGCGCGACGGCGTCGACGGCAGCTGGTCGGCGACCAGCTCGGTGACCGCGAGGATCGTGAAGATCCACGGCGTCCAGCGATAGCCCATGAAGGCAAGCGGCGTCTGCGACAGGTCGAACCAGCCGAGTGCTGCGCCCCAGGCGACGGCGGCCGGCGCCGTCATGGTGCGAAGGCCTGAAATGACACCAATCAGCAATGCAAGAAGCAGAAACATGCGATCCCCCTCATTGCCGGCTTTGTGCCGCGAGAGGGAAGGTTGCACATTGTCAGGCGCGTGGCAATTCGCCTTGCCCTGCAAGCGAGTTAGTTCGCAAAGGCGGCGATGCCGGTGATCGCTCGACCGATGATCAGCGCGTGGATGTCGTGGGTGCCCTCATAGGTGTTGACTACTTCGAGGTTGACGAGATGACGGGCGATGCCGAATTCGTCGGAGATGCCGTTGCCGCCGAGCATATCGCGGGCCGCGCGCGCAATCTCCAGCGTCTTGCCGCAGCTGTTGCGCTTGAGGATCGAGGTCAGTTCCACCGGCGGATGTCCTTCCTCTTTCATGCGGCCGAGCCGCAGACAGCCCTGCAGTCCGAGCGAGATCTCCGCCGCCATGTCGGCGAGCTTCTTCTGGATCAACTGGTTGGCGGCGAGCGGCCGGCCGAACTGCTTGCGCTCCAGCGTATATTGCCGCGCCCTGGCGTAACAATCCTCGGCAGCACCAAGCGCGCCCCAGGCGATGCCGAAGCGGGCCGAGTTGAGGCAGGTGAACGGTCCTTTCAGGCCGGTCACGCCGGGCAGAAGATTTTCCTCGGGCACGAAGACCCCGTCCATCACCACTTCGCCGGTGATCGAGGCGCGCAAGCCGACCTTGCCATGGATGGCAGGCGCCGAAAGCCCCTTCCAGCCCTTTTCGAGGATGAAACCGCGGATAAACCCGTCCTCGGTCTTGGCCCAGACGACGAAAACATCGGCGATCGGCGCGTTCGAGATCCAGGTCTTCGAGCCGGTGAGGCTGTAGCCGCCGTCGACCTTTTTCGCGCGTGTCGCCATCGAGCCGGGATCGGAGCCGTGATCGGGTTCGGTCAGGCCGAAACAGCCGATCCATTCGCCGGTGGCGAGTTTCGGCAGGTATTTCAGCTTCTGCGCCTCAGAGCCGAAGGTGTCGATCGGCACCATGACCAGCGAGGACTGCACGCTCATCATCGAACGATAGCCGCTGTCAACCCGCTCGACCTCGCGGGCGATCAGGCCGTAGGCGGTGTAACCGAGGCCGGCGCCGCCGTAATCCGGCGAGATCGTCGGGCCGAGCAGGCCGAGTTCGCCCATTTCGCGGAAGATTTCAGGGTCGGTCTTTTCATTGCGGAAGGCGTCGAGAACGCGGGGCGCGAGCTTTTCCTGCGCATAGGCATGGGCCGTATTCTGCACCATGCGCTCCTCGTCGGTCAGTTGCTCCACCAGGCGGAACGGGTCGGCCCAGTCGAAAACCTCGCGCGTATGCTGCATGTCGGCGTCTCCTCACCCTTGACTCAGGCTTGCCTCGCTCAAGGTCGCATAAACCCGCCAGCCGACCGCGTCAACAGAAGGCCGCCTCATCGAAAAGACAGGGCGCGCCATCTTTTCAAAAGCGCCGGCATGCTCCACTTTGCCGGCGATCGATTCTGGAACGAGGAGACGGAAATGTCGTCAAGCGATCTGTTCGTATCGGCTGAAGGCGCCGAATGGGTCAATCCCGAGCCCGGCGTTACCAGGCGCATCATGACCTGTCTTCCGGAGATGATGATGGTTGAAGTCGCCTTCGAGAGCGGTGCCGTAGGTGCGGCCCATTCGCATCCGCACATCCAGGCAAGTTATGTCGCCGAGGGCAGCTTCGAGGTAACGATCGACGGCCGGACCGAGGTGCTCAAGCAGGGCGGCAGCTTCATCGTGCCCCCCAATCTCGTCCACGGCGTCAAGGCGCTGGAAAAGGGCCGACTGATCGATAGCTTCACGCCGCACCGGGCTGAATTTCTCAAATAGTCAGCTTTCGGCTTCCGAGCGACGCGCCGGGCCGGCGGGAGTGACATAGGGTGGCACGAAGCGAGCATCCTCGCCGCGCACCGCCTCGCGCAGAAAGTCGATGACGGCGCGCACCCGCGGCGCCTGTTTCAGGTCGCGGTGGCAGGTGATCCAGTAATGGCGCTTGAGGTCGATCTCCTCGGGCAGCACGCGCACGAGCTCGGGATAACGGCTGGCGAAAAAATGGGGCAGGATGCAGAGGCCGAGGCCGTTTCGGGTGGCGGTGAGCTGGGCGAAGATGCTGGAACTCTGGAATTGCGGCTTGATGCGCGGATGCACATCGCTGAGATAATCCAGGCCCGGCGCGAAAATCATTTCCTCGATATAGCTGACGAAGGGATGCTCAAGCAGGTCCTCGCGGCAGGTGATGGCAGGCGCTTTCGCCAGATAGTCGCGCGAGCCATAGATCTGCAGGTGATAATCGGTCAGCTTCTCGGCAAAATAAGGCCCACCCTTCGGCTCGTCGAGCACGACGGAAAGATCGGCCTCCTTGCGCGACAGCGACATGATCTGCTGAATCGTCACCAATTCGAGCGAGAGATGGGGATGCTGGGCGGCAAAGCGGTGCAGAACGGTCGCGAAGAAGAAATTGGCAAAACCCTCGGGCGCGCTGAAGCGCACGAGGCCGCGCTGTGCCATCGAGCCATCGGCGAGGTCGGCGCGCAGCCGCTCGGTCTCCTGCTCCATTTTCTCGGCCGTTTCGACGAAACGCGTGCCCATGGCGGTCAGCACATAACCGCGCGGATTGCGCTCGAAAAGCTTGACCTTGAGGGTGAATTCCAGCCGGTCGATGCGCCGCGAGACGGTCGCATGGCTGGAGCGCAGCTGGCGGGCCGCCGTCGACAGCTGTCCGGTGCGGGCGACGGCTAGAAAAAACTGAAGATCGTCCCAAGTAAACTGCGGCGGATTATTCATCGCGATCCCCATCTGTTCAAAAACGAACAGATACTGTTTGGAATTAGTTGTAAACCACCCGTTGCTTCAACGCGGAATTTCCGTGATCGTAGGGAGAGGGTCCGTCGTTCTGAGGAGTGCGGCTGGCCAAATCTGAACAGAACCGCAATCTGGCTCATCTCTGGGAGGAGAGAATATGCGTAAGAATCTCGTTGCATCAGTTGCATTTCTGCTGGCGAGCAGCACCGCGGTGCTCGCGCAGAGCGCGACCGACGGCAAGGTCAAGATCGGCATCCTGAACGACCAGTCGGGCGTCTATGCCGATTTTGGCGGCAAGTCTTCCGTCGAAGCCGCCAAGATGGCGGTCGAGGATTTCGGCGGGAAGGTACTTGGTGTGCCGGTCGAGATCGTCGATGCAGACCACCAGAACAAGCCTGATATTGCCTCCAACATCGCCCGCCAGTGGTATGACACCGAGCAGGTGGATGCGATCATGGAACTGACGACTTCGTCGGTGGCGCTCGCCGTGCAGGCGATCGCCAAGGAAAAGAAAAAGATCGACATCGTCACCGGTGCGGCGACGACCGATCTCACCGGCAAGGCCTGCTCGCCCTACGGCTTCCATTGGGCCTACGACACCCATGCGCTCGCCGTCGGCACCGGCGGTGCACTGGTCAAGCAGGGCGGCGACAGCTGGTTCTTCCTGACCGCCGACTATGCTTTCGGCTATTCGCTGGAGCAGCAGACCACCGACTATGTCAAGGCGAGCGGCGGCACGGTCGTCGGCGCCGTCCGCCATCCGCTGTCGACTCAGGATTTCTCGTCCTTCCTGCTGCAGGCGCAATCCTCAGGCGCCAAGGTGATCGGCCTTGCCAATGCCGGCCTCGATACCTCGAACGCCATCAAGCAGGCGGCCGAATTCGGCATCACACAGGGCGGCCAGCATCTGGCGGCGCTGCTCTTCACGCTCGCCGAAGTCCATGGCCTCGGCCTCGAAGCGGCGCAGGGGTTGACGCTCACCGAAGGTTTTTACTGGAATCGCGACGACGAAAGCCGGGCCTTCGCCAAGAAATTCTTCGCCCGCACCGGCAAGATGCCGAATATGATCCACACCGGCACCTATTCGGCGGTGACGCAATATCTGAAGGCGGTGCAGAAGGCCGGCACCGACGAGACGGAAGCCGTCGCCAAACAGCTGCATGAAATGCCTGTCGATGACGTCTTCGGTCGCGGCGGCACGGTCGGCGCCAACGGCCGCATGATCCACGACATGTACCTGCTGCAGGTCAAGAAGCCGGCCGACAGCAAGGAGCCGTGGGACTACTTCAACGTTCTCGCCACCATTCCTGGCAAGGAAGCCTATATCGACCCCGCCAAGAGCGGCTGCGATCTGGTGAAGTGAGCGCAATGGCGGTTTCCGCGATTGAAACTAAGGAAAAACCGCGGGTGGTCTTATCCGCCCGCGGCCTGCGCCGCGATTTCGGCGGCTTCACCGCCGTCAAGAACGTCGATCTCGACGTGCATGATGCCAGCGTGCATGCGCTGATCGGCCCGAACGGCGCCGGCAAGACGACGGTCTTCAACCTGCTGACCAAGTTCCTGCAGCCGACATCGGGCACGATCACGCTGATGGGCACCGACATCACCGGAACGCCGCCCGACAGGGTGGCGCGCATGGGGCTGGTGCGCTCCTTCCAGATCTCGGCGGTCTTCCCGCATCTCTCCGTTCTCGACAATGTGCGCGTGGCGCTGCAACGGCCGAACAATCTTTCCACCCAGTTCTGGCGGCCGCTCTCGGCGCTCGACCGGCTGAACGAGCGCGCCGAGCAGCTGCTCGCCAGCGTCGGGCTTTCCAAGGAGCGCGATCATATCGCCGCCGATCTTTCCTATGGCCGCAAGCGGGTGCTGGAGATCGCCACGACGCTGGCGCTCGATCCGAAGGTGCTGCTGCTCGACGAGCCGATGGCCGGCATGGGGCTTGAGGATGTCGGCGTCGTCTCGGCGATCATCCGCGATGTCGCCCGCGACCGGGCGGTGCTGATGGTTGAGCACAATCTCTCCGTCGTCGCCAATATCTGCCAGCATGTCACCGTGCTGCAGCGCGGCGAGATCCTTGCCGAGGGCGATTATGCCACTGTCAGCCAGGACGAGCGCGTGCGCGTGGCCTATATGGGCACGGAGGAGCATTGATGGCCGCTCTCCTCGAAATTCAGGGATTGAACGCCTGGTACGGCGAAAGCCATGTCCTGCACGGCGTCGACATGCGGGTGGCCGAAGGCGAGACCATCACCATTCTCGGCCGCAACGGCGTGGGCAAGACGACGACGCTGCGCACCATCACCGGTATCGTGCGGGCCCGCAAGGGCAGGATCAGCTTTGCCGGCCGCGACATGATGCAGGTGCCGCTGCACAAGACGGCGCATCGCGGCATCGGCTTCGTGCCGGAGGAGCGCGGCATCTTCTCGACGCTCACCGTGTCGGAAAACCTGCTGCTGCCGCCTGTCGTGGCGAAAGGCGGCATGACGCTCGACGAGATCTACGAGCTCTTCCCCAATCTCTACGAACGCCGCGGCAGCCCCGGCACCAAACTGTCAGGCGGCGAGCAGCAGATGCTGGCGATCGCCCGGATCCTGCGCACCGGCGTCCGGCTGCTCATTCTCGACGAACCGACGGAGGGGCTCGCCCCGGTCATCGTCCAGCGCATCGGCGAGGTGCTGCAGACGCTGAAAGGGCGCGGCATGACGATCCTGCTCGTCGAGCAGAATTTCCGTTTCGCCAGCCGTATTGCCGATCGCTTCTATCTGATGGATCATGGGCAGATGGTGTCGGAATTGCCGGTCGGCGAACTGCCGCAGCGCATGGATACGCTGCACAAGGTTCTGGGAGTGTGACCAGATGACGATGATCTTCGGCATTCCCCTGCAGGCGCTGCTCGGCCAACTGCTGATCGGCCTGATCAACGGCTCGTTCTACGCGCTGCTCAGCCTTGGCCTCGCCATCATTTTCGGCCTGCTCAGGGTGATCAATTTCGCCCATGGCGCGCAATATATGCTCGGCGCCTTCGTCGCATATCTGCTGCTCACCTATGCGGGCATCGGCTATTGGCCGTCGCTGATCCTGGCGCCCGTCATTGTCGGCCTTGCCGGGGCGATCATCGAGCGGCTGTTCCTGCGCCGGCTCTACGATCTCGATCCTCTCTATGGCCTGCTCTTCACCTTCGGGCTGGCGCTGGCGGTCGAAGGCACCTTCCGTTATCTCTACGGCTCCTCCGGCCAGCCCTATGCGACGCCGGCAGCACTGGCCGGCGGGGCCAATCTCGGCTTCATGTTCCTGCCGATCTATCGCGGCTGGGTGGTCGTGGTCTCGCTTGTCGTCTGCCTCGGCACATGGCTGCTGATCGAGAAGACCAAGCTCGGTGCCTATCTCCGGGCCGCCACCGAAAACGCGGTGCTGGTGCAAGTCTTCGGCGTCAACGTGCCGGTGCTGCTGACGCTGACCTACGCGCTCGGCGCCGGTCTTGCCGCCTTTGCCGGCGTGCTGGCGGCGCCGATCTACCAGGTCTCGCCGCTGATGGGCTCGAACATGATCATCGTCGTCTTCGCCGTGGTCGTCGTCGGCGGCATGGGATCGATCATGGGCGCGATCATCACCGGTTATGTGCTCGGCATCGCCGAGGGCCTGACCAAGGTCTTCTATCCCGAGGCTTCAAACATCGTGATCTTCGTCATCATGGCGATCGTGCTTCTCATCAGGCCCGCGGGCCTCTTCGGCCGGGATGCTTGACATGGCTGACATCACCGACACCATTCGAACGGAAAGAAGCCGGACCGCCCTTTCGGTCCAGGCGGGCTTCCTCGCCATCGGGCTGCTGCTGCTGCTTCTGGCGCCGTTCTTCTTCTATCCGATCTTCCTGATGAAGCTGCTGTGCTTCGCGCTGTTTGCCTGCGCCTTCAACCTGCTGCTCGGCTATACCGGCCTGCTGTCCTTCGGTCATGCCACCTTCTTCGGCGGGGCGGCCTATTTCACCGCCTATACAGTGAAGGCATGGGGCCTGCCGCCGGAACTCGGAATCCTGATCGGCGTGGCGGGTGCGGCGTTCCTCGGGTTGGTGATGGGCTTCTTCGCCATCCGCCGCCAAGGCATCTACTTCGCGATGATCACGCTGGCGCTGTCGCAGATGTTCTTCTTCTTCTGCCTGCAAGCGAAGTTTACCGAAGGCGAGGACGGCATCCAGTCGGTGCCGCGCGGCCATCTCTTCGGCTTCATCGATCTGAACAGTTCCACCAACATGTATTATTTCGTGCTTGGTGTGTTCATCGTCGGTGTGCTGATCATCTGGCGTTTCATCAACTCGCCCTTCGGCATGATCCTCAAATCGATCCGTGAGAACGAAAACCGGGCGATCTCGCTCGGTTATTCCGTGGCGCGTTACAAGCTCGGCGCCTTCGTCATGTCGGCAGCGCTTGCGGGGCTGGCGGGCGCGGTGAAATCGATCGTCTTCCAATTCGCGACCCTGACCGACGTCGCCTGGCAGATGTCGGGCGAGGTGATCCTGATGACACTGCTCGGCGGCATCGGCACGCTGATCGGCCCGCTCTTCGGCGCCGGGCTGGTGGTGGCGCTGGAAAATTACCTCGCCACCTCGGAATTCCCGGTGACGATCATCACCGGCATCGTCTTCATGATCTGCGTGCTGATCTTCCGCCGCGGCATCATCGGCGAATTCTACGCTTCGCGGCTGGGGCGGAAGCTGGGCTTCGTCTATCGCCGCTGAACGGGCGGACCTCTTCCCGTCCGCGGGGAGGGGAAGCGGCAAGCATCTGGAGTTCGTGCAGGGCACACATGGATCGTTACGACTATATCATCATCGGGGCGGGCAGTGCCGGCTGCGTGCTGGCCAACCGGCTGTCGGCCGATGGCCGGAGCCGGGTGCTGCTGCTTGAAGCCGGGGGCAGCGACAATTACCATTGGATCCACATCCCGGTCGGTTATCTCTATTGCATCAACAATCCGCGCACCGACTGGTGTTTCACCACCGCGCCGGAAGCCGGATTGAACGGCCGGGCGCTGAGCTACCCCCGCGGCAAGGTGCTCGGCGGCTGCTCGTCGATCAACGGCATGATCTATATGCGCGGCCAGGCGCGCGATTACGATCTCTGGCTGCAGATGGGCTGCAGCGGCTGGGGCTGGGACGATGTCCTGCCCTTCTTCCGCAAGTCCGAGGATTTTTATCGCGGCGAAGACGAGATGCACGGCGCCGGCGGCGAATGGCGCATCGAGAGAGCGCGGGTGCGCTGGGCGGTGCTCGATGCCTTTCAGCAGGCGGCGAGAGAAGCCGGCATTCCGGAGACGGCGGATTTCAACCGCGGCAGCAACGAGGGTTCCGGCTATTTCGACGTCAACCAACGTTCCGGCATTCGCTGGAACACCTCCAAAGCCTTCCTGCGCCCGGCGCGCAAGCGCTCCAACCTGAGCGTTCTGACCAAGGCGCAGGTCCGGCGGCTGCTGGTCGAGGAGGGGGCCGTCGCCGGTGTCGAATTCCAGCACGATGGCGTGGCGAAACGTGCCTATGCGGGCAAGGAAACCATCCTTTCGGCCGGGTCGATCGGTTCGCCGCATATTCTGGAGCTCTCAGGGATCGGCAGGGGCGAGGTTCTCCAGCGGGCGGGCGTCGATGTCATCACCGAGGTGAAGGGCATTGGCGAGAACCTGCAGGACCATCTGCAACTGCGGCTCGCCTATAAGGTGACCGGCGTTCCGACACTGAACGAGAAGGCGACGAAGCTGATCGGCAAGGCGGCGATCGGGCTCGAATATCTCGTCCGCCGCTCCGGGCCGATGGCGATGGCGCCGAGCCAGCTCGGCATCTTCACCCGCTCGGGCCCGGACCGGGAAACGCCCGACCTGCAATATCACGTACAGCCGGTCTCGCTGGAGAAGTTCGGCGATCCCGTCCATCCGTTCCCGGCGATCACGGCCAGCGTCTGCAATCTGAGGCCGGAAAGCCGGGGCTCGGTACACCTGTCGAGCCCGGATTTTGCCGCGCAGCCGACGATCAGCCCAAGGTACCTCTCGACGCAGCGCGATCGTGACATAGCTGTCCGTTCGATACGGTTGACGCGCAGGATCGTCGCGCAGCCTTCCTTCGCGAGGTTCCGGCCGGAGGAATTCAAGCCCGGTCCCGCCTATCAGACCGAAGTCGATCTGGAGCGGGCGGCGGGCGATATCGGCACGACGATCTTCCATCCCGTCGGCACCTGCCGCATGGGCGCCGACAGGGACAGCGTCGTCGATCCGCGGCTGAGGTTCCGGGCGCTCGGCAAGCTCAGGATCGCCGATGCCTCGGTGATGCCGTCGATCACCTCGGGCAATACCAATTCGCCGACGATCATGATCGCCGAAAAGGCAGCGGCGATGATCCTCGAAGACAATCGATAGGAGAAGACCATGGCAAGGATCGCATTCATCGGGCTTGGCAACATGGGCGGGCCGATGGCGGCCAATCTCGTCAAATCGGGTCACGAGGTCCTCGGCTTCGATCTCGCGGCCTCGGTGCTGAAGGCGGCTGAGGCGGGCGGCGTCAAGCCGGCAAGCCATGCCAGCCAGGCGGTCAAGGACGCGGAGATCGTCATCACGATGCTGCCGCAGGGCAGGCACGTGCTGACGGCCTGGACCGATATCCTGCAGGCCACGGCCCAGGGCACGCTTGTCATCGATTGCTCCACCATCGACGTCGACAGCAGCCGCAAGGCGCATGAGATGGCCAAGGCCGCAAGCTGCCTGTCGCTCGACGCGCCCGTCTCCGGCGGCACCGGCGGGGCGAGCGCCGGCACCCTGACCTTCATGGCGGGCGGCTCGGACGAGGCCTTCGCCAGGGCGAAACCCATTCTCGAGGCGATGGGCAAGAAGATCGTCCATTGCGGCGAGGCCGGTGCCGGCCAGGCGGCAAAGATCTGCAACAACATGATCCTCGGCATCTCGATGGTCGGCGTATGCGAGGCCTTCGTGCTCGCCGAAAAACTCGGCCTCTCGCATCAAGCGCTGTTCGACGTCGCCTCGACTTCATCCGGCCAGTGCTGGTCGATCAATACCTATTGCCCGGTGCCCGGGCCGGTGCCGACCTCGCCGGCCAACAACGACTACAAGCCGGGTTTTGCCGCGGCACTGATGCTGAAGGATCTGAGACTGTCGCAGGAGGCAGCGCTGGCGAGCGGCGCGTCAACGCCGATGGGTGCCGAAGCGGCCCAGCTTTTTGCGCTCTTCGAAAAGCAGGGTAACGGCGGACGGGATTTCTCCGCCATCATCGAGATGTTTCGGGAAAAGCCCTAAACGAAACCTACAGGAGATAGCTGACCGGCTCGTTTCGAACCGGATGGGGAAAGACGCCCATGCCGACGCCGAAAATCGAGTGCAGCTTGTCAGCCTGCATGATCTCGCCAGGCGTGCCTTCGGCGGTGATCTGGCCGCGGTTGAGCGCGACGATCGCGTCGCAATAGCGTGCGGCGAGGTTGATATCGTGCAGCACGAGGATAACGGTCAGCCCGCGTTCGTGGCTGAGCTCCTGCACCAATGAGAGGACACTTGCCTGATGGGCAAGGTCGAGCGCGGAGGTGGGCTCGTCGAGCAGCAGGCAGCGGGCGTCCTGGGCGAGCATCATGGCGATCCAGGCGCGCTGACGCTCGCCGCCGGACATGTTGGCGACGAGACGGTCGGCAAAATTCTCGAGCTCGGTACGGACGATCGCGTCCTCGACCTTGTTACGATCGGTGGCGGTGAAGCGGCCGAGCGTGCCGTGCCAGGGAAAACGGCCAAGCGCGATCAGTTCCCGCACGGTCATCCCATCGGTTGCCGGCGTGAATTGCGGCATGTAGGCGATATGCCGGGCAAACTCGCGGGCGCCCCAATCACCGGCCGGCTTGCCGCCGAAGGCGATGGCGCCGGATTTCGGCGCGACCTGGCGGGCGATGATCTTCAAAAGCGTGCTTTTGCCGGAGCCGTTCGGCCCCACCAGACCGTAGATACGGCCCTGCTCGAGCGTCAGGTCGATGCCACGCAGGATGGATTTCGGCCCGATGGCATATTCGATTCCCGACAGCGCAAGGAAAGGCGAAGGCATGGTCTGCTCCGGGTTCGGTGTCGCACGGGTTCGGGGAGGGCGAACCCTCCCTTTCCTTGCAAAACTAAACCGGAATTGTCAACTTACGCTTCGGACATTAACCCTTCGACACGGAGAAGTGCAGTTTGCTGTCCCCGAACAGGATGTCGATCTCGCCAGGTTCGGTCAGTTCGATCGCGCCGCTCAACGTACCTGTGGTGATCAGCGCGCCTGCCTTCAGCGATGTCTCGGGGCGCAGACCGTCATTGGCGTAATCGACCAGCCAGGTGAGAACGTCACCCTTCGGATGCTGGGCCGGACCGTCATAGATCGTGCGGCCGCCATGGGTGACCTTGAGCGGCGTGCCGACGGCGGTATCGACGGCGCTTTTGTCGAGCTGCGGGCCGAGGACGTAGCCGCTGTTGCCGAGGCGGTCTGATGTAAACAGCAGAAAGGAGACGCTGCCGCCTTCCTTGACGGCGCTGACCAGCAGCTCGGCGCCGAGATGGACAGCCAAGATCGCCTCGACCAAGTCGGCGCGGCTATAGGGAGTGCCGGTGCGGATCGGCAGATCCCTGCCAAGGCGCACGGCGATCTCGGTTTCGAATTTCATGCCCGGATACCAGGGGATGCTGGCGCTCGAGGCGGCCTCGGCATAGGGATGCAGCGGTGCGGTGACCGCCTGGCCCTGCGGCGAGACCGTCACCTTCCAGGCATTGCTGGAGATGTCGTCGGCGGAAGTCAGGAAATTCTGCGCCTCCATCGCCTGATGCAGATCGGCCGGCAGCGTGAAAGTGCCGGTTTCCTCCTGCCTGCCGGCCTGGCGCAGGCTATGAAGCCGGGCCGCGAGCCCGCGCGGATCGAATGTCTCGGTCATGCTGTCTCCTCGAATTGATTTTCGAGGGGCACACTAACCGCAAGGCAGGGGGGAGCAAGGACGTTGTTGAGCCGTATTTGGAAAAGCTCTTATTCCATCGCCGCGTACCAGCGATCGCGATAGGCGGCCAGCTCCGCGATCTCGGCAAGCGGAACACGCGTTTCGGCGCCGGATACCGGCCGGATGCCGGTGAGAAGGGCGGCACCCTGGCTGGTGCCGGTCGAGCCGGGAAGGGCGAGGACCTCGCGGCCGGCAAGCGCCGCAAGCAGCTTCAGATAGGTCTCGTTGAGCGCAAAGGGACCCTCGACGATAACCGGGCCTTTGGCGCCGATCAGTCCGAGACAGGCATCGGTCATCAAAGCGAGATAGAGGCAAGCGGCGGCGTGGCGCTCCTCGCGGCTCGCTCCTTCGGCGCCGATCCAGCGGCTTGCCTTGCCGGGAAAAGGTCCGGAGCCGGGGGCCATGTTAGGCAGCAGCATCACGCCCTTTTCGATGGCTGGGCCGATCGCCGCCTGGGCGGCCTTTTCACCGACGGGACCGATCTCGGCCGAAAGGATTTCGAACTCCCGCCCGCCCATGAAACGCGAGGAGGGGACGGCCCGGCCATAGGCATCGACATTGGCGAGCGCATCGCGTTTGGCATCGAGGTGATCGAGATCGCCGCCGACGCCGAAATTGATGACCCAGGTGCCGGTGGAGACGACGGCGAAGGGGGCTTCCCGATGGACCAGATGCGGCAGCAGCGAGGCGTTGGAATCGTGAATGCCGCAATAAACCGGCACCGGCGCGGCAAGCCCGAGCTCTTCGGCGATCCCGGGCAGGACCGGGCCGAGCGCATCGAAGGCGGAGCGGATCGGCGCCATCAGCGCGCGGATGCCGAGCCTGTCGACGAGCGACGAATAGTCTGATGTTTTCGGGTTCCAGAGGTCGGTGTGGCAGCCGAGCGAGGTCAGCTCGTTGGCGGCGACACCGGTCAGCCGCGCCGTCCAATATTGCGCATAGGTGAGAATAGTCGCGACCTTGGCGAATGCCTCGGGGAAGGCGCTCTTCTGGTAGTGCAGCTGGGCGCCGACATTAAGGCCCATCGTAAGCCGCGGCGAGAAGGTTTCGTCGAAGGCGGGACGCAAGGCCGTATAGGCATCGCGGATTTCCTCGGGGTATTCATGTTCGTAGTCGATCACAGGCATGGCGAGCTGACCGTGCCGATCGAGCAGGGCGGCTGCGGCGCCGTGGGTGGTGATCGAAATGGCGTCAAAGCCCGGTTCCCTCGCCAGGCGCTTCAACGCATCGAGCGCGAAGGACCAGAGCGCCTCTATGTCGTAATGCGGGTAGGGGCCGGCTTTGATCGTAACGTTCGGCCGTTTCAGCACGGCGATCTCGGCGCCCGTCCCGCTGTCGAGCACGACAACCTTGGCATTGGTCTTGCCGATGTCGAGTACGGCGATGCGGCGATAGGAGGGAGCGGTCATGGCATATGGAAGAGGGTGACGAGGTCGCTTTGAACAGGCGAATTATCCGGATTTACAGCCATGATGTCGGCCATGTGTGCCCACCATTTCTTCATGACCGGATGTTCCGGCAGGCTCGCCATCGTGTGGTCGGCCGGCCGCGTCAACACGCCGAACAGGGTATTGGTCTGCCGGTCGAGATGGATGGAATAGTCGCTGGCCCCCGACTGATGCAGGAGATCGACCAGTCCCGGCCAGATTTCGTCATGCCGCTTGCGGTATTCGGCTTCCATGCCGGGATTGAGCTGCATCTTGAAGGCGTGTTTTTCCAAAGTCATCGGGAACTCATGAGCTTGATGCGGCGGGCGATGATCGGGATGGCAATGGTGATGATGAGGAGCAGGCCGATGAAGATCGACATGACGATGCCGGGCACGTTCAGCAGGCCGAGGCCGAAGGTGACGAGGCCCATGACGAAGGCGGCGATGACGACGCCGCCGATCGTGCCGGAGCCGCCGAGGATCGAGATGCCGCCGAGCACGACCATGGTGACAACCTCGAGCTCCCAGCCTTGCGCGATCGACGGCCGGGTCGAGCCGAGGCGCGAGGTCAGACAGACGGCGGCGATGCCGCTCATGATGCCGGTCAGCAGGAAGAGGATGAATTTGACGCGCTCGACCGGGATGCCGGAGAAGCGGGCGGCAAAGTCGTTATTGCCGATCGCATAGACCTGCCGGCCGAAATTCGTCGCATGCAGCAGAATGGCGAAGGCGATCGCCAGCACGATGAACAGCACGAATTCGAAGGAGAATACCCAGACGACATAACCCTGGCCGAAATAGGCGAAGTCGGCGGGATATTTGCCATAGGCCTGATCGCCGAGCACGATATAGGAAATGCCGCGGAAAAGGCTCATCGTACCGATGGTGACGACGATTGACGGCAGTTTCAGCACCGAGACCAGGACGCCGTTGAAGGTGCCACAGACAAGGCCGGTGCCGATGCCGATCAGCACCAGGCCCGGCGTGCCGATGCCGAACTGGGCTGCCGCCCCCATCGCCGTCGAAGCGAGCGCGATGATCGCAGCGACCGACAGGTCGATTTCGCCCGAGATGACGAGCAGCGCCATGGCGAAGGCGATCATCGCCTTTTCGGTGAAGTTGAAGGTGGCGTCGGAGAGGTTCCAGGCATCGAGGAAATAGGGCGAGGCCAGGGAATTGAAGATGAAGATCAGGACGGCGACGCCAAAGAGCAGCACTTCCCAGCTGGCGACGATGCGCCGCAACGGCGTGCCGAGGCGATCGGGGATGACCCGCTTTTCGGGTGTGGACACGGTGCTCATGCTGCGGCCCCCGTTCTGATCTCGGCTGCGGCGCGGTCGCGCAGGATGATGCGGCCCCGGTTGCGTTCACGCCGGGCGTTGAAGGCGACGGCGAGAATGATGACGGTTCCGGAGATCGCCATCTGGGTGAAGGGTGAAATGCCGATCACCGGCAGCGCATTCTTGATGACGCCGAGGAAGAGCGCGCCGAGCACAGTGCCGGCGACCGAGCCGACGCCGCCGGCAATCGATATGCCGCCGATGACGCAGGCAGCCACGCTGTCGAGCTCGAAGCCGTTGGCGATATCGACATAGGCGACGGCATAACGCGATACCCAGAGATAGCTCGAAAGCCCGGCGAGCGCCCCTGACAGAACGAAGGCGAGGAATTTTGTCCAGCCCGTATCGATGCCGGCATAGACGGCCGCGGTCGGATTGCCGCCGGTCGCATAGGCCGAGCGGCCGAACTGGGTATATCGAAGCAGCACATACATCAGCAGCACGATGATAATGCCGACCCAGCCGAGCACGGGCAGACCGAGGATCGGCGTGCGCGGCACGGACAGGAAGATCGGCGTCATCTGGTGGGCGTTGACCCAGGCTCCGCCCGAGAGCACGAAGGCCATACCGCGATAGATGGTGAGCGTGCCGAGGGTGACGACGATCGGCGGGATTTCCAGCGCCCAGACGAGAAAGCCGTTGATCGCGCCGAGACAGGCGCCGATGACGATAGCCATCAGGATCAGCACGACGAGCGGCAGATCGGGATGGGCGGCATTCATCATCGCGATCGCCATGCCGGTAAAGGCGAGATTGGCGGCGACCGACAGGTCGATCGATTTCGTCAGGATGACCGTCATCTGCGCCAGCGCCAGGATGATCAGGATCGAGGTGTCGTTGAAGATGCCGGCGAGATTGTCCGGTGTGGCGAAATCGGCTGCCCGCGTCGAAAAGATCGCGATCATCACGACGATGATGAGGAACAGCAGGGTTTCGCGTTTTCTGATCAGTCTTGCCATACTTCTACCTCATGCATTGCCGGTGGCGGCGCGCACCAGCGCTTCCGGCGACAGTTCGGCCCGCTCGAAAATTCCGGCGGCGAGCCCTTCCTTCATCACCAGAACCCGGTCCGACATGCCGATGATCTCGGGCAGTTCGGAAGAGACCATGATGATCGACAGGCCCTCGGCGGCAAGTTCGCTGATAAAGCCGTGCACGGCCGCCTTCGAGCCGATGTCGATGCCCTTTGTGGGTTCGTCGAGAATGATCACCTTCGGCGACGTCGCCAGCCATTTGCCGATGACGACTTTCTGCTGGTTGCCGCCCGACAGCGTGCCGACCGGCACGGAAAGCGCGGCGGCGCGCAGATCCAGCCGCTCGGCATATTTGCGCGCAAGCGCGAATTCTTCCGCCGCTCTCAGAAAGCCGCGGCGCGAGGTGCGGGTGAGCGAGGGCAGCGTCATGTTCTGGAAGATCGGCATCGGCAGTGCCAGCCCGTGGCGGCCGCGTTCTTCCGGCACATAGACGATGCCGGCGCGGATCGCATCCTGTGGCGAATGGATGGTGATCTCGCGGCCTTCGAGCATCATCGTGCCGCAGAGCGGCCGGGTGATGCCGAAGAGGGATTGGGAGAGTTCCGAGCGGCCGGCGCCGATCAGCCCGTAAATGCCGAGAATCTCGCCCTTGCGCAGGGTGAAGGAAATGTCGCGGAATTCGGTGCGGTGGCTGTAGTTGCGGATTTCCAGCACCGGGCCGCCAATGGTGACATTGATCTTCGGGAAAGCGTTCTCGACGTCGCGGCCGACCATCATGCGGACGATCTCGTCCTGCGGCGTGTCCTTGAGCCGGCCCTGGCCGATGGCGCGGCCGTCGCGGAAGACGACGAAATCGTCGGCGATTTCGTAAACCTCATCGAACTTGTGGCTGATGAAGAGGATCGCCTTGCCCTGTTCCTTCAGGCCCCGGACAATGCGGAAGAGATCGTCGATTTCCTTGCGGGAAAGGGCGGCCGTCGGCTCGTCCATAATGACGATGCGGGCCTCGATCGACAGAGCGCGGGCGATCGCCACCAGATGGCGCTGCGCAATGGAGAGGTCCTTGAGCCGGATGGTCGGATCGATATTGCTTTCGAGCGCGGTCAGCAGCGTCTTCGAGCGGTTGTTCATCACCTGCCAGTCGATGGTGCGCAGGCGCGTGCGCGGCGCATGGCCGAGGAAGATGTTTTCGGCAACCGTCAGCTCGTCGAAAAGCACGGTTTCTTGATGGATGGCGGTGACGCCGGCATCGATTGCCGCCTGGGCGCTGGCAAAACTCGTCGGCCGGCCGTCGACCAGGATCTCGCCTTCGTTCGGCCGGTAGATGCCGGTCAGGATCTTGACGAGCGTCGATTTGCCGGCACCGTTTTCGCCGATCAGCGCCGTCACCGTGCCGGGATGAAGGGCGATGCTGACATTGTCGAGCGCTTTCACGCCCGGAAAGATCTGGGAGATGCCGCGCATTTCCAGAATGGCGGGCGCATCGCCGGTTTTGCTGTCCGTGACGGTTTGTTGAAAGGCGGCGTTCATCAGATTTCTACCAAATGTCGAAAGGGAAATCCCGGCGGCAAGGCCGCCGGGATCTTATTCGTCGGCTGTGGATCAGAAGACCTTGGAGAACTGGTCGATGTTCGAAGCATTGTAGACGAAGGGATCGGCCATAGCGGCTTCGCCGTTGTCGCCGATCTTGATCTTGCCCATGCGGCCGGCTTCGATTTCGCTGCCCGGCTTGCCATCGGCATCACCCTTTGCCAGGTGATAGGCGATCTGGGTTGCGGAGTAGCCGAGGTCGATCGGGTTCCAGATGGCGAATTCCTTGGTGGCGCCCGACTTGATCGCGCCGGCCATTTCGGACGGCAGGCCGAGGCCGGTGACGTAGACCTTGCCGACGAGACCCTTGTCTTCGACGACCTTGGAAGCGGCGAGAACGCCGACCGTCGTCGGAGCGACGATGACCTTGACGTTCGGGTTCGACTTCAAGAGGCCTTCGGCTTCACGATAGGACTTGTCCGAGAGGTCGTCGCCGTAAACCGTGGTGACGAGGTTGAGACCCGGGAAATCCTTGAGCTGCTTCTTCATCTGGTCGATCCAGATGTTCTGGTTGGTCGAGGTGGTGGTTGCCGACAGGATGGCGAAGTCACCCTTGCCGCCGTCGAGATGGTCCTTGACGAGCGTCAGGCACATCTTGCCGATCAGCTCGTTGGACGAAGGGTTGAGCTGCAGGATACGGCCTTCCGGCGCAACGCCCGAATCCCAGGAGATGACCTTGATGCCGCGCTGGGTCGCCTTCTTCAGTGCCGGGACAAGTGCATCCGGATCGTTGGCCGAGACGGCGATGGCGTCGACGCCCTGGGCGATCAGCGAGTTGATGACTTCGATCTGGCCTTCGGCCGTCGTCAAGGTCGGGCCGGTGTAGATCACTTCTACGCCGCCGAGTTCCTTGGCGGCTTCCTGGGCGCCCTTGTTGGCGGCGTCGAAGAAGCCGTTGCCGAGCGACTTGACGACGAGGCCGATCTTGATGTCCTTGGCGCTGGCAGTGCCGGCCATCATAGCGACGGCAAGCGCTGCGCCGAGCGCCAGTGTCTTTGCGAATTTCATGTCACTTTCCTCCCATTAAGATTTAGACTTCCACACCTCGGCGGCGCCTCATGCGACCGACGAGGAATCCTCCTTCGCAAGCTGCGCCACCGGGGTCGCGACAACCAGCCGGACACCGGCATTCTCGACCATGCGAGCTGCCTCTTCCGAAATCCCGTCATCGGTGATGATCGCAGAGACGCGGTCGAGCGCGCAGAGAATGAGGCTCGACCGGCGATTGAATTTGCTTGAATCGACCATGACGACGAGTTCGTCGGCCTGGTGCATCAGCTTCTGCTCGCTCTGAATGATGAGGGCGTCCGCCTCCATGATGCCGAGCGGGCCGACGCCCTGGGCGCCGATGAACATGCGTCGCGCATAAAAATTGCGGATCGCGTCATTGTCGAAAGGCGACAGGATGAGGCTCTGCTCGCGATAGATCGCGCCGCCCGGCACCGTCACCGTGTTTTTGGAATGTTTGACCAGATGTTCGGCGATGGCAAAAGAATTGGTCATCACCTGCAGGCGATGGCCGGCCATGTAATGCACCATCTGGAAGGTTGTCGTGCCGCCATTGATGATGATGGCATCGCCCGCTTCGCAGAGATCGACGGCTGCGCGGGCAATTGCACGTTTTTTATCGATGTTGACTGATTCTGAAACCCGGAAGGGCCGGCCGGCGAGATTGCCGAGCTGCGGCGGATGCACCGCTTCGGCGCCGCCGCGGACGCGACGGATCTTGCCCTGCACATGAAGAGCCGCAATGTCGCGCCGGATCGTCGCTTCGGAAGCTTCCGTCAGCTCGGCAATGTCCTGGATCGTCACCACCGACTTTTCCTGAACAGCGCTTAAGATGATGCGATGGCGTTCGCGTTCGTGCATTGGGCTCCTCCTCTTGTCACATTTATTTCGCATCCCTTAATGACTGTCAATCACAAACGATCATAAATTTTCATATTGCGATGCAGCATAATCGAATATGATCGTTTTCGATTGACAAGCACACTTTTGATGCGCGATACCGTGAGCGAAAGGGCGCGCTGATCGCGGCCCCTGACAAGCCTATATGGGAGGATGATATGGCGGCGAACGTCCGGCTTCTGGATAACCGGTGGGATGATGCATATGCGGCAGGCCTCGATGAGCCCGGCAAGCTGCTCTATCGCTCCAACCTGCTCGGCGCCGACAAGCGCATCACCAATTACGGCGGCGGCAACACCTCGGCGAAGGTGATGGAGACCGATCCGCTGACCAGCGGCACGGTCAAGGTGCTCTGGGTCAAGGGCTCCGGCGGCGATGTCGGCACCATCAAGCTCGACGGCTTTGCCACACTCTACCAGGACAAGCTGGAAGCGCTGAAATCAATCTATAAGGGCGTCGAAGACGAGGACCGCATGGTCGGCTTCCTGCCGCATTGTACCTTCAACCTCAATGCCCGCGCCGCTTCGATCGACACGCCGCTGCACGGCTTCGTGCCGTTCACCCATGTTGATCACATGCATCCCGACGCCATCATCGCCATTGCCGCATCGAAGAATTCCAAAGAGCTGACGCAGCAGATCTTCGGCGCCGAGATTGGCTGGCTGCCCTGGCGCCGTCCGGGCTTCCAGCTCGGCCTCGATCTCGAAGCCTTCGTCAAGGCGAACCCGAATGCCAAGGGCGTCGTGCTCGAAAGCCACGGCCTCTTTACCTGGGCTGATGATGCCAAGGCCTGCTACGAGCTGACGCTCGATATCATCAACAAGGCGATCGTCTGGTTTGCCGAAAAGACTGAAGGCAAGACGATTTTCGGCGGTGCCGTCGCTGAGAGTCTGCCGGTTGCCGAACGCCGCGCCATCGCTGCCCGGCTGATGCCTGAGATTCGCGGCCGCATCGGCAAGCAGGAGCGCAAGCTCGGTCATTTCGACGATCAGGACGCCGTGCTCGAATTCGTCAATTCGAAGGATTTGCGCCCGCTCGGCGCGCTCGGCACCAGCTGCCCCGATCATTTCCTGCGCACCAAGATCCGCCCGCTGATCGTCGATTTCGATCCCGCCAAGCCGGATGTCGACGCGATCGTTGCCGGCCTCGACCAGGCGCTGGAGGATTACCGCGCCGATTACGCCCGCTATTACAACGACTGCAAGCATGACAATTCGCCCGCCATGCGCGACGCCAATCCGGTCATCTTCCTCGTTCCCGGCGTCGGCATGCTGTCCTTCGCCCGCGACAAGGCGACGGCGCGCATCGCCAGCGAATTCTATGTCAACGCCATCAACGTCATGCGCGGCGCTTCGACGGTCTCGGAATATCAGGGCCTGCCGGAGCAGGAAGCCTTCGATATCGAATACTGGCTTCTCGAAGAGGCCAAGCTGCAGCGCATGCCGAAGCCGAAGAGCCTCGCCGGCCGAGTGGCCTTCGTCACCGGCGGCGCCGGCGGCATCGGCCGGGCGACCGCTGCGCGCCTCGTCGGCGAGGGCGCCTGCGTGGTGCTTGCCGATATCGACCAGGCGGCGCTTGAGGGCACCGAGGCCGATTTCGTCAAGAAGTTTGGCGCCGACGCGGTGCGCAGCGTCCGGCTTGACGTCACCAAGGAAGATGCGGTGATCGCCTCCTTTGCGGAAGCCTCGGTCGAATTCGGCGGCATCGATATCCTCGTCTCGAATGCTGGCATTGCCTCCTCCGCGCCGATCGAAGCCACCGAGCTTGCGACGTGGAACCGCAATATCGATATTCTGGCGACCGGCTATTTCCTGGTTTCGCGCGAAGCCTTCCGCCTGTTCCGCCGTCAGGCGCTCGGCGGCAACATCGTCTTCGTCGCCTCGAAAAACGGTCTCGCCGCTTCGCCGAATGCCGCTGCCTATTGCACCGCAAAGGCCGCCGAGATCCATCTCGCCCGCTGCCTGGCGCTGGAAGGTGCCGATGCCGGCATCCGCGTCAACACGGTCAACCCGGATGCGGTGCTGCGCGGTTCGAAGATCTGGAGCGGCGAATGGCGCGAGCAGCGCGCCGCCTCCTCGAAGATCGAGGTGGATGATCTCGAGGAACATTACCGCAAGCGTTCGATGCTGAAACTCAACGTGTTTCCGGAGGATATCGCCGAGGCGATCTATTTCCTGGCATCGGACCTTTCGGCAAAATCGACCGGCAATATCATCAACGTCGATGCCGGCAACGTGCAGAGCTTTACGCGGTAATTTTGATCGGCGGCGGATGCGTCTGCCCCTCACCCTAACCCTCTCCCCGTCGTGACGGGGAGAGGGACTTGCCCAACGAAATGTTGGAGTGGGACGGAGACGATGCGCCACACCCCCTTCTCCCCGTCTGAACGGGGAGAAGGTGCCGGCAGGCGGATGAGGGGCGGCCCCACGGCGGTCCCAATGTAGAAATTGCATCAGTGGGAGGAAAGAATGGCCGAGTTCAGGATCGCGCAGGATCTCATCGCGACGGATAACGACAAGCGGGCGACCGCACTGAAAGCCGATTACGAGGCGCTGGGTGCGAACCTTGACCGCCGCGGCGTCGATATCGAGGCAATCACCCGCAAGGTCGCGGAATTTTTCGTCGCCGTTCCCTCCTGGGGTGTCGGCACCGGCGGCACGCGTTTTGCCCGCTTTCCCGGCACGGGCGAGCCGCGCGGCATCTTCGACAAGCTCGACGATTGCGCCGTCATCAATCAGTTGACGCAGGCGACACCGAATGTCTCATTGCATATTCCCTGGGACAAGGCGGATGCCAAGGAATTGAGGGCCAGGGGCGATGCGCTCGGCCTCGGCTTCGATGCAATGAATTCGAACACTTTCTCTGATGCGCCGGGACAAGCCCATTCCTACAAATACGGCTCGCTCAGCCACACCGACGCGGCGACGCGGGCACAGGCGGTCAAGCACAATCTCGAATGCATCGAGATCGGCAAGGCACTCGGGTCGAAGGCGCTGACCGTCTGGATCGGCGACGGCTCGAATTTCCCCGGCCAGAGCAATTTCACCAAGGCGTTCGAGCGTTACCTCGCCTCGATGGCTGACATTTACCAGGCGCTGCCCGACGATTGGAAGCTGTTCACCGAGCACAAGATGTACGAGCCGGCCTTCTATTCGACGATCGTGCAGGATTGGGGCACCAACTATCTGATCGCCCAGACGCTCGGTCCCAAGGCTCATTGCCTCGTCGATCTCGGCCATCATGCGCCGAACACCAATATCGAGATGATCGTCGCCCGGCTGATCCAGTTCGGCAAGCTCGGCGGCTTCCACTTCAACGATTCGAAATATGGCGACGACGATCTCGATGCCGGCGCGATCGATCCCTATCGGCTGTTTCTCGTCTTCAACGAGTTGGTCGATGCCGAGCAGCGTGGGGTCAACGACTTCAACCCGGCCCATATGATCGACCAGTCGCATAATGTCACCGACCCGATTGAGAGCCTGATCAACAGCGCCAACGAAATCCGCCGCGCCTACGCGCAGGCGCTGCTCGTCGACCGCAAGGCGCTGTCCGGCTATCAGGACGACAATGACGCGTTGATGGCGTCGGAAACGCTGAAGCGCGCCTATCGCGCCGATGTCGAGCCGATCCTCGCCGAAGCCCGGCGCAGGTCCGGCGGCGCGATCGACCCGATCGCGGCCTATCGCGCCAGCGGCTACCGCAAGAAGATTGCGGCCGAGCGCCCGGCTTCGGTTGCCGGCGGCGGTGGTATCATCTGAACTTCAGTTGCCGGCAGCGTAGGGGTGATTCGCTGCCGGCAACCGCATCTACGGCTTCCAGGCGCCGGCGATCTGCCGTGTGGCGATGTTCAGCCGATTCCAGACATTGATATTAGCGATGGCGATGACGAGGGCCGCGAGGCTCTTGCCGTCATAGTGCCGGGTCGCCTCGTCCCAGATCTCGTCGGGCACGGGGTCGGAACGGTCGCTGGTGCGGGTCACGGCCTCGGTCAGCGCAAGGGCTGCCCGCTCGGCACCGCTGAAATAGGGCGTGTCGCGCCAGGCGCTGACGGCAAAAAGCCTTTCATCGGTCTCGCCGAGCTTCTTGGCGATGCGCGGATGACCGTCGATGCAGACGCTGCAGCCGTTGATCTGGCTGGCGCGCAGATTGACGAGTTCCAGCAGCTTCGGCGAAAGGCCAGCCTCGGCCGGCACCTTCGCAAGCGCCGTCAGCGCCTGCATGGCGGCGGGAAGCACCAGGGCGGGATTTCCCATTCTCTCCTGCATGACCAATTTTTCCTGCATGATATGTCTCCTTGATGCATTTTGCTCTTCGACGATCCGCCGGCGCTGTCACACCGGCCGGGTTTCATTCGTCATGGGCTTGACGGAACGCAGCGAAGGAATGTGACGGATGAACGAGAAAAAATGGCTGGCCGATCAATTCGAGGCGAACCGGGCGCATCTGCGGGCGGCGGCCTATCGCATGCTCGGCTCGCGCAGCGAGGCTGAAGACGCCGTCCAGGAGGCCTGGCTGCGGCTCAACCGCGCGGATACGACCGACGTCGGCAATCTCGGCGGCTGGTTGACGACAGTGGTGGCGCGCATCTGTCTCGACATGCTGCGTGCGCGCAAGACCCGGCGGGAGGAGCCGCTGGAGATGCCGGTTCATGCCGCGATCGCCGATCCGGCAAACGATCCGGAGCGCGATGCGGCCTTCGCCGAATCGGTCGGCGTGGCCTTGCTCGTCGTGCTGCAGACGCTGGCGCCGGCCGAGCGTGTCGCCTTCGTGCTGCATGACATGTTCGATCTGCCTTTTGACGAGATCGCGCCGATCATCGGCCGCACGTCCGCCGCCGCCCGGCAGCTCGCAAGCCGCGCCCGCCGCCGAGTGCAGGGCACGGACGAGGCGCCCGATCTCGATTTCGGCCACAAGCGGACGATCGCGGAAGCCTTCCTGACGGCATCGCGCAACGGTGATCTCGAGGCGTTGCTTGCCGTGCTTGCCCCCGATGTCGTCTTCCGGCCGGATGCGACGGCAGCGCGATTCGGTCCATTTGGCGGAAGGCGCGGCGCGTTCGAGGTCGCAGAGCTGTTCAAGGGCCGGGCACAGGCGGCGGAAGCCGCGCTCGTCGACGGCGAAGTCGGATTCATCGTCCGCATCAAGGACGAACTGCGCGTCGTCGTGACGCTGACCATCGCCGACGGGAGGGTGACGGTGATCGACGCCTTCGCAGATCCGGATTATCTCGAACACGTCGATTATTCCGTGCTTTCCAGCTGAAACAGACGGCGATCCGGTGCTCCTTCAGTAGGTGGATTTCAGATTGGCGCGCCTTCGCCAGCATTTTTCGCGGCCGCCCTCGTCGCGTCATTTTGCTTGACAGGCGCACCTCCAGCTTTATTCTATTATAAAGATTTATATAACATAACTGTGGAATGACGCGATATGAGCAAGTCCGGCGACCAGGCGAAAAAGCCGCTCCTCCTCACCAATGTGAAACCGATGGCTTTCGGTGCGGGGACTGTCGAAGGGGCGCTCGACATTCTCGTCGATCGCGACGGCAAAATCGCAAAGATCGGTCCGGCGCTCGCCGTTTCTGAGGATGTGACCCGCATCGACGGCAAGGGCGCCTTCGTCTCGCCGGGCTGGATCGACCTGCATGTGCATATCTGGCATGGGGGCACCGACATTTCCATTCGTCCCTCCGAATGCGGTCTCGAGCGCGGCGTCACGACGCTGGTCGATGCCGGTTCGGCTGGTGAGGCGAATTTCCATGGCTTCCGCGAATATATCATCGAGCCCTCGCGCGAGCGCATCAAGGCCTTCCTGAACTTCGGCTCGATCGGCCTTGTCGCCTGCAATCGCGTCGCCGAACTCAGGGATATAAGAGATATCGATCTCGACCGGATCCTTGAAGTCTACGCCGAAAACAGCGAGCACATCGTCGGCATCAAGGTGCGCGCCAGCCATGTCATCACCGGCTCCTGGGGTGTCACCCCTGTCAAGCTCGGCAAGAAGATCGCCAAGATTCTGAAAGTGCCGATGATGGTGCATGTCGGCGAACCGCCGGCGCTCTATGACGAAGTGCTGGAGATCCTCGGTCCCGGCGATGTCGTCACCCACTGCTTCAACGGCAAGGCGGGTTCGAGCATCATGGAGGACGAGGATCTTTTCAATCTCGCCGAGCGCTGCGCCTCCGAGGGCATTCGCCTCGACATCGGCCACGGCGGCGCCTCCTTCTCCTTCAAGGTGGCGGAAGCGGCGATCGCGCGCGGGCTGCTGCCGTTCTCGATCTCGACCGACCTGCACGGCCATTCGATGAATTTTCCGGTCTGGGACCTGGCGACGACGATGTCGAAGCTGCTCAGCGTCGGCATGCCCTTCGACAAGGTGGTCGAGGCCGTCACCCATGCACCGGCCTCGGTCATCAAGCTGTCGATGGAGAACCGGCTTTTGGTCGGCGCGCAAGCCGAATTCACCATTTTCGACCTTGTCGATTGCGAACTCGAGACGACGGATTCCAACGGCGACGTTTCGGTCCTCAGCAAGCTGTTCGAGCCGCGTTACGCGGTGATGGGCGCCGATGCCGTTGCAGCCAGCCGCTACGTGCCGCGGGCGCGCAAGCTGGTGCGCCACAGCCACGGTTATTCCTACCGTTAGGACCGGCCGCCGGGATTGGTTCGGCGACCGAGGAAAGCCTCAGCGGTTGCGCCAGCCCATCAGCTTTTCGATCCGCTCCGCCGAATTGCGTACATGCGCGGTATAGTGGTTCTCGTCGGAGAAGGCTTTCTGCTCCGGCAGCACGATGGAAATGGTGGCGACGCAGTGGCCGTCGCGATCGCAGATCGGCGAGGCGATGCAGGCAACCGCATAGTCCGATTCCCCCGCCTGGATCGACAGGCGCGCCTCAAAGGCCTTGGCGGCGGCTTCCGACAGCGTGCTTGGATCGATCTCGGCGCGGCCGGTCGGAGACGAGCGGGCGCAGCGCTTGAACAGCTCGATGCGCTCCTCTTCCGGCAGATGGCCGACAAGCAGGCGGCCCGACGCCGTCCAGTTCAGCGGCACCCTTGTGCCGACGCGCGACGCCACCTGGAAGTGGCTCGGGCCATCGGCCATGGCAAGCACCAGCATATAATCACCGTCGCGGCCGCAGACCTGCACGGTTTCGCCGGCCTGGCGGCAGAGATCGTGCATTTCGTGGGTGGCGATGCTCATGAAATCCAGCGACCGGGCATAGGCGAGCCCGTAGTGATAAAGCCGTGCGCCGAGCCAGATGGAACCATCAGCCTGGCGTGTCAGCATGTTCTTCTCGACCAGATCGTCGACGATGACGTAGACGGTCGACAGCGGCGCCTTCACGGCCTTGGCGATGGCATAGACACCGGCAGGCGATCCCGTCTCATAGAGATGATCGATCACCTGAAGCGCCCGGTCGATACCGCTGACGCGCGCGCGCCGCGCGCCCTTGCCGGCGGCTTCCTCGGAATGGCCCTCGTCTTCGGCGTAAACTGCGGGTGATGTTTTTCCGTCCAATTCCATGCACCTCGTTAAAACTGCGATCATGTTACATTACTATGGCATAGCGGTCGCTGTGGCAAATCGCAACATTTTGTAGGTTGATCGTGCGGAGGAATGTGGCAGCAAGATCATTCTCTGTACGGTGTGCCCGCTCGGAAAGAACTCCATCAAAAACTTGGAACAACAAACCGCAGCCTGAGTTTGATCCTGAACCCAGGAGGTCATGATGACGAATTATCCGACACCGCCGTTCCCGTCCCAGAAACAACCGATGCCTGGTTTTACCGCACAGATGGACCCGGTTCCCGACCATGGCGAAAAAAGCTATCGCGGCTCCGAGCGGCTGAAGGGCAAGCGGGCGATCATCACCGGCGGCGATAGCGGCATCGGCCGGGCGGTGGCGATCGCCTATGCCAGGGAAGGTGCCGATATCGTAATTTCCTATCTCGACGAGGATGAGGATGCCGACGAGACGAAGCGGCTGGTCGAGGAGGCCGGTCGCAAGGCCGTGATGGTCAGCGGCGATATCCAGGATCCGGCTCTGTGCCGGCAGATCGTCGAGACGGCGGTCAAGGAGCTCGGCGGTATCGACATTCTCGTCAACAATGCGGCCCATCAGGCGAGCTTCAAGAGCATCGACGAAATCAGCGACGAGGAGTGGGAACTGACCTTCAAGGTCAATATCCATGCGATGTTCTATCTGACCAAGGCGGCCGTTCCCCATATGAAGCCCGGCAGCTCAATCATCAACACCGCCTCGATCAACTCCGACAGTCCGAACCCGACACTGCTTGCCTATGCGACGACCAAGGGCGCGATCCAGAATTTCACCGCCGGCCTTGCCCAGCTTCTGGCCGAGAAGGGCATCCGCGCCAATGCCGTGGCGCCGGGGCCGATCTGGACGCCACTCATTCCCTCGACGCTGCCCGAGGAAAGCGTCAGCAATTTCGGCAAGCAGGTGCCGATGAAACGGCCCGGCCAGCCGGCGGAGCTGGCTACAGCCTATGTGATGCTGGCCGATCCCTTGTCGAGCTATGTCTCCGGCACGACAATCGCGGTCACTGGCGGCAAGCCGATCCTTTGACGCAAGTCGCCTGGGATTGGCGGTTCCGGGTTAAAGACATGCGTGAAACAAGGAGCTGAAGCGGGTCGATCAAAGTTTGACTTGACGCGTTTCAGTCCGGCTTGCCGTAGCCACCGCCGGTCGGCGTCGTGACGATCACGGCGTCGCCGGCGGCGAGCATTGTCTGGTCGCAGCCGTCAAGTCTTTCGACGGTGCCGTTCGCGCGGCGGATCTCGGTTTTTCCCAGCTGCCCGTCTTCTCCGCCGAAAAGGCCGAAAGGCCGGATCGTGCGATGCGAGGACAGAATGCTGCAATCCATCATCTCCAGGAAGCGGATGGTGCGCTCGGTGCCGCCGCCGGAACTATACTGTCCCTTGCCGCCAGAACCGCGGCGGATGTGGAAATCTTCGAGCACGACGGGAAAGCGGAATTCTAGCACTTCGGGATCGGTCAGCCGCGAATTGGTCATATGCGCGTGCACGCCATCGGCACCGCTAAAGCCGGTGCCGTCGTTGAGCAGGCCGGCGGGGCCGCCGGCGCATATCGTCTCGTAATATTGATAGGCGGCGTTGCCGAAGGTCAGGTTGTTCATCGAGCCCTGGGCTGCCGCGAGCGTTCCGAGCGCTCCGAACAGCGCATTCGTCACATGCTGGCTGGTCTCGACATTGCCGGCGACGACGGCGGCCGGATAGGCTGGGCGAAGCATCGACCCGTCCGGCACGATGATCCGGATCGGCCGAAGGCAGCCGGCATTCATCGGGATCGGTTGCTCGACCATGACGCGGAAGACATAGAGCACGGCGGCGCGCGTCACCGGTTCCGGCGCATTGAAATTGGTCGGCTGTTGCGCGCTCGTGCCGGTGAAATCGACCGTCGCCTCACGTGCCTGCCTGTCGACGGTGATCTTCACCTTGATGACGGCGCCCTGATCGGTGGGATAGGTGAATTCGCTGTCACTGAGGCGGGCGATCACCTGGCGGACGCTTTCTTCGGCATTGTCCTGCACATGGCCCATATAGGCTTCGACGACGTCGAGCCCGAAATGGGAAACCGTCTTGCGCAACTCCTGCACGCCCTTTTCGTTGGCAGCGATCTGCGCCTTGACGTCGGCAAGGTTCTGAGCCGGATTGCGGGCGGGATAGGGATGGTCGGTCAGCATCGCCGCGAAGTCCGCTTCGCGGAAACGGCCTTTGTTGACCAGCAGGAAATTGTCGATCAGCACGCCTTCCTCGTCGACCTTCGTCGCTCGCGGCGTCATCGAACCCGGCGCCTTGCCGCCGATATCGGCATGATGGCCACGCGAGGCGACGTAAAACAGGATCCCCTCTCCGGCATCGTCGAAAACAGGGGTGACGACGGTGATGTCGGGCAGATGCGTGCCGCCATTATAAGGCGCGTTGAGCGCGAAGACGTCGCCCGGATGGATGCGGCCTTCGTTGAGGCGGATGATGGTTTCGACCGAACGATCCATCGAGCCGAGATGCACCGGCATATGCGGCGCATTGGCGACGAGTGCGCCGGTGCGGTCGAAGACGGCGCAGGAGAAATCGAGCCGCTCCTTGATATTGACCGAATGCGCGGTGTTCTGCAGCGTCACGCCCATCTGCTCGGCGATCGCCATGAACAGATTGTTGAAGACTTCGAGCATGACCGGATCAGCATTGGTGCCGATCGCGGCATGGCGGGCAAGCGGGATCTCGCGGGTGAGGACGATATGATCGTGGCCGGTGAGCCGCGCCTGCCAGCCGGCTTCGACGACGATCGTCTGATGTGCTTCGATGATAAGGGCAGGCCCTCTGAGGATGGCGCCGGGCTTCAGCGCGTCGCGCTTGAAAATTCCGGCGTCCTGCCATGTTCCGCCGGAATAGAAGCGGGTCGTGCGCAGCGCTTCCGGCTCGAAGACTTTCGCCTCCCTATAAGCTTCCTCGATATCGGCGCCGCCGCCGATGCCCTCGACTTCGATGGAATCGACGACAGCGGGCCGGTCTTCGAAGATGAAGCCGAACTGTTTCTTATGGGCGATGGCAAAGGCCTGCACCATCTCCTCCTGGGGCCCGAAGGCGACGGGCAGGGCGGTGTCGGTGCCCTTATATTGCAGGTGCAGCCGGGTGACGACCTCCATGTCGGCGGCCTCGACGCCTTGCAGCGTCAACTCCTCGCGCACCTCCGCCTCCAACCCGGCCCTGATCTCGCCGATCGTCACCAACGCCGTAGCAAGTTCGGTCAGCACCGCGCGCTGGCGGGTGGCGCGGATATCGGCGAGGCCCATGCCATAGGCCGAAAGGATGCCGGAGAAGGGGTGGATCAGCACTCTTTTCATGCCGAGGCTATCGGCGACGAGGCAGGCATGCTGGCCGCCGGCGCCGCCGAAACAGGTGAGCGCATAGCCCGAAACGTCATAACCGCGCTGGACCGAGATCTTCTTGATGGCATTGGCCATGTTCTCGACAGCGATGGCGAGGAAACCGTCGGCGGCGTCCTCAGCCGTCCGACCGCCGCCGATCGTCTTTGCCATCTCGGCAAAGGCGGCGCGCACCGCCCCGGCATCGAGCGGCTGGTCCTGTCTCGGGCCGAAGATCGCCGGGAAGAATTCCGGGAGGAGCTTGCCGGTCATGATGTTGGCGTCGGTGACGGTGAGCGGGCCGCCGCGGCGATAGGATTTCGGGCCGGGCGTGGCGCCGGCTGATTCAGGGCCGACGCGAAAGCGCGAACCGTCAAAGCTCAGGATCGAACCGCCGCCAGCGGCCACCGTGTGGATCTTCATCATCGGCGCGCGCATGCGCACGCCGGCGACTTCGGTCTCGAAGGCGCGCTCCAGTTCACCGTCGTAATGCGACACATCCGTCGAGGTGCCGCCCATGTCGAAGCCGATCATCTGGCCGAAGCCGGCAATGCGCGACACCTCGACCGCGCCGACCACGCCGCCGGCGGGGCCTGAGAGGATCGCATCCTTACCCTGGAACAGATGCGCGTCGGTCAGCCCGCCGGAGGACTGCATGAACATCAGCTTCGGGCCTTGCCCCTCGACGGCGCCGAGTTCGGTGGCGACCTGATCGACATAGCGCCGGAGAACCGGGGACAGATAGGCGTCGACGACGGCAGTGTCGCCGCGGCCGACGAGCTTGATCAGCGGGGAAACGACGTGCGAGGGCGAGATTTGTGTGAAGCCGATCGCGCGCGCGATGGCGGCGGCCCGTTGCTCATGCTCGGGATAGCGGTAGGCGTGCACGAAGACGATGGCGACGGCGCGCAGGCCCTCGGCATAGGCGGCTTCGAGCGCCTGCCGCAGCCTGCCCTCGTCGAGCGGACGTTCCACCGTGCCGTCCGCCAGCACGCGCTCGTCGGCCTCGATGACGCCGGCATAGAGCAGTTCCGGCTTGACGATCTTCTTGGCGAAGATATCGGCGCGGGCCTGGTAGCCGATCTCCAGCGCATCGCGGAAACCTTTGGTCGTCACCAGGAGGGTCGGATCCCCCTTGCGTTCCAAGAGCGCATTGGTGGCGACCGTCGTTCCCATCTTCACCGCGCCGATGCGCTCGGAAGGGACAGGATCACCGGCTTTGAGCCCGAGCAGTTCGCGAATGCCGTGCACGGCCGGGTCGCGATAGGCTTCCGGATTTTCCGAAAGCAGCTTGTGGGCGATCAGCGCACCGTCGGGACGGCGTGCGACGATATCGGTGAAGGTGCCGCCGCGATCGATCCAGAAATCCCACTGTCCGCCCATCGTCCGGCCTCCTGTTGAACTGAAAATTTATTGACGATTTATCGATAAAATGTCAACGTTTCCTCTCGGATCATGGAGGGTGGACATGACAGATGGGCGTGGAAGACAAGCGGAAATCGGGCCGATCGTCTCCTCCGCACATCTGGCCGATGGCGCGCTTCCGGCTCTTTCGGAGCTGGAGTTCGGCCTTATCCTCGCCGGCAATGCCTTCGACCGCTGGATGGTACGCTGCATGACGGCGGCTGGCGAGCCTGGATGCGCCCCGATCGACGTTCTGGTGCTGCATTCGGTGGCGCACCGGCAGCGGCCGAAACGGCTCGGCGATCTGTGCAGCGTGCTCGGCGTCGAGGATACTCATCTGGTGATTTATGCGATCAAGAAGCTGGAAAAGCGCGGCCTCGTGAAAAGCACGCGGGCAGGCAAGGAGAAGCTGATCGCCGCCACCGAAAAGGGCTTGGAAATCTGCCTGAAATATCGGGCGGTGCGCGAAGCGCTGCTGGTGGAATCGGTCAAGGGGTTGGGGCTCGATGCCGCAGCGGCATCGGCGGTGGCGGCGACGCTCAGGGCGCTTTCCGGCCACTATGATCAAGCAGCAAGGGCCGCCGCCTCTTTCTGACGACAGCCCTTGACGGGGGCAGGGAGAGATCCCCCGAAATTTTCAGGCAGCGTGTTCAGCCGAAGCAGGGCATCGCCGGCAGATTGGTGCGGTTTGCGATCGCTCCAATGATGTTGCCGACCGGCGTCGAGCGCGGTTCGCGTTTGCCGGCGGCCGTCTCAAGGAGTTGCTTGAAATCTTCAAGCTTCACGCCGTCGGCGCGCAACACCATGGCGATCAGGGGGTCGCGAAGGGCTTCGGATATCGTCAGGTCGTCTCTGGTCTTTCTCATGGTTGTCCTCCTTTCGTGGGCGGTCGCCCGTGTTCCACTTTGCGCTGCCGTGTTCTCATTGACTTTCGCGTTTGGTGGTGTTACCGGTAAGTAACAATGCATTTGTTACCGATCGGTCACATCGATGTCAAGGACTACGTCCGCAAAAAAATCAGAAACTTCGAATGAAATCTCCGCAGCCGTTCCAGAAGATCGCATCCCGCCGCGGGAACGTATCGTCTCGACCGCCTCGGAGCTTTTCCGCGAGCGCGGCATCCGCGGCATAGGCGTCGATGCCATCGCCGACGCGGCTCTGACCAACAAGATGACGCTCTACCGGCATTTCGGCTCGAAGGACGAGCTTGTCTGCGAGACGCTGCGCCGCGCGTCGGAAAAGGCGGGTGCGATCTGGCGCGAGCTGGAGGCGGCCTATCCCGGCAATCCGCGCGCCCAGCTCTACGCTTGGGTGGAGATGCGGGCGCAATGTCTGAACGGCGAGCCCGCCGGCTGCGATCTCGCCAATGCCGCCATCGAACTGAAGGGCGAGGGCCATCCCGCCCACGAGATGATCGAGCGCCACAAGGCAGAACAGCGTGATCGTCTGGCCGCGCTCTGTTCGGCGGCCAATGCGCGCGAGCCGGAGCTTCTTGCCGATACGCTGACGCTGCTGCTCGAAGGTGCTCGCGTCAGCCGTCAGGCGATGGGTGCTGCCAGCTGCTGCGGTCATTTCGCCAAGGCCTGCAATGCGGCGATCGCCTCTTTCGCCTGAACCGGTTTTTCGGGAACCTTACCGCTTCCATACCGTTTTTCCCTCACCGGAGGACAAGTGGAGACCGGGAGATGAACTACGTCTATCTCAAGCGCCTGTATGCCAAACGTGCCGAACTCGAAGCCAAGCTGGAGCTTCACGATGCGCGCTATTGTTTCGGCGAGGAAGAGGTCGATGACGGCACCGACAGCGACCTGCGTCAGCGGCTGAGCGAAATTTCCGACGAAATTGACGAATTGGAAGCAGGCCGGACCGCCAGAACAGGATGATTTCAAGCCCGGCCTGCCTGAATCCTGTTCTAAATTAGAGAGTGCGGAAAGCTGTGAGCAGTCTCGGGCGACATTAGGCCGACCGGACCCAAATCACCTATTCTAAGTCCGGAGGATATCCATCGTCCGGTCGTCGAATTTCCCTTGATAGAAACGCTCGATCACGCGGTGAAAGGGCGAGCCATGGTCGCTGATTGCGGCAAACAAGGTCATTGACGAGCGCAGCTTCAGGTCATCGGGCGAACCGAGGATCTCATGCGCCGATCGGCCCTCCACCGACAGGATCGCCTCGACGCAGCGCAGCAGCCGGCTGGAGAGAATGGGATCGGCGAGATAGGCGGTGGCTTCCTCAGCCGAGCGGATCGCGTATTTTTCCGCCATTGGCGAGGTGCCGAGACCTGATATCTGAGGGAAGATGAACCACATCCAGTGGGAGGTCTTGCGCCCGGCTTTCAGCTCCAAGAGCGCTTTTTCGTAGACGCCGTTCTGAGCGTCGACGAAACGGTCGAGATTGTAATCGATATCACCGGCCATGGTCCTTTTCCCTTTTCCTGCATTATGCAGCCTGGGCCAAGGTCTCCATGCCCGGCGAGGTGATTTTACCCGCGCGAGCCGAGCTCGCCTTCAGCAGACCCTTTCAGCGTATGGGCTGCTCTCACGGCAATGGCCGTAAGGCTGATGGTGCGGCGCGCTGTCGCCGGCGGGGGCAGCGATGGCCGATGTCGTCACCGGGTCCGTCTCATTGGAAGAATATGCGGCGAAACCGACAAAGCTCAAGAGAGCCAGCGCGGCGACGACGACAATGCGCTCGAAGCCCGAAAGTTTCTGGGCGCTGACATGTTCCACATAGTCGCGCTCCCCCAAGCCGGTGGTTTCGTCCTCTTTCACATGGAGGGTCACCATATCCTGGCGATGGGTCAAAGTTTCACAATCTGTCATCTAAATTACTCCTGCAACACATGCGGCGCCGGCCTCTCAAGAATAAACTCTCAACCCTCATGGCGGACCGACTCCCGCATGCGTGCAGCATGTGTGTCTTTAATCGCGGCAATTGAAGGGGCAATCTGCAAACTCAGTGTTCAAAAAATCGTCCTAATAAATGCAAAATATCGTGATGCTCTGGCTCGCCGGAATGATCCGGGGTAGTCCAGAGGATCATCTTTCTGTGGATCGTCCCATGAGCAAATCCTTCGGCGCGATGTCGGTCGCCCAGCTTTCCGTCCTCATTCAAGGTGGCGCGGCCGATCCGGTCGATGTGGCCGAGGCTTTCTTCGGCACCATCGCTGATTATGCCGACAAGGCGGTCTTCACCACGTTGACCGAAAGCCGCGCGATGGAGGAAGCGCGCGCCTCTTCCAAACGTCTGCGGGAAGGCCGATCGCTCGGATTGCTGGACGGCGTTCCAATCGCCTGGAAGGATCTTTTCGATATCGAAGGCCTGGCGACGACGGCGGGATCCGTCGTGCTGGCCGCCGATGCGCCGGCCAGGCGCGATGCGGCCGTCGTCGGCTTCCTCAGGCAGGCGGGCATGGTCGCTATCGGCCGCACCAATATGAGTGAATTCGCCTTTTCCGGCCTCGGCATCAATCCGCACTACGGCACGCCGGTCAATCCGCGTGGCACCGATCTCCCGCGCATTCCGGGCGGCTCGTCCTCGGGTGCCGGTGTCGCCGTCGCAGCCGGCCTGGTGCCGGTCGCGATGGGCACGGACACCGGCGGCTCGGTGCGCATTCCCGCCGCCTTCAACGGCATTGTCGGCTACAAGGCGACCCGCGGCCGTCATGCGATGGAAGGCGTCTATCCGCTGGCCAAGAGCCTTGATTCGCTGGGGCCGCTCTGCCGCAGCGTCAGGGATGCGGTGTGGATCGATGCGGCGATGCGCGGCCGGATCGCGCCTGACGTCGTCGAGCGTCCGTTGCAGGGTCTGGAACTGCTCGTGCCTGAAAATATCGTCTTCGACGGAGCCGAACCGGGCGTCATCGCCGCCTTCGAGGCCGGTTTGGAACGGCTTCAAAGGGCCGGCGCCCATGTTGCCCGTGCCGTCATTCCCGCCTTCGACGTGATTTTCGATCTGATGACGAGATATGGCCCGCTGGTCACCGCCGAAGCTTTCGCACTTCACCATGAGCGCTTGGCCGGACCGGACGCGGACAGGATGGACCACCGCGTCGTCATGCGCACCCGCCTGGGAAGCAGGACGACCCTGGCCGATTACCTGGCGATCCTCGATGCGCGCAAACGGATGATCGCGGATGTCGAGCGCCTTGTCGGCGACCGCCTGCTCGCTTTTCCGACGGTCGCCCATGTCGCGCCGCCAATCGGTCCGCTGGAGCAGGACGACGAGCTGTTCTTCGCGACCAACAACAAGACGCTGCGCAACACCGCGCTCGGCAATTTCCTCGACTGGTGCGCCGTCTCCATCCCCTGCGGCACGGGTGCCTTCGGCATGCCGGTCGGCCTGCTGCTCTCGGCCACCGCCCGTCGCGACGAAGCGCTGCTGGGAGTTGCCCTAGCCGCCGAGCCGGTCATCCGCGGCGATTTCGCCTGATTGGCAATTGAACCGCCGGGCTTTTATTGCGATTGATGGCAGGAGGAAATCTGGGAGGAACGCACGTGCAGATCTTGCAAAACGGACGCTTCGCGGTTTCGACGTGGTCGCTGCATCGGCTGCTCGGTGCCGTTTATGGCTACAGCCCCGATCCTCACAAAAGTTCTGCGCCGAAAGAACCCTATGGCCCTGGTGCCGCGGCACTGATCGATATGCCGGCGGCGCTTGCGGCGCGCGGCGTCAATCGTCTGGAGATATGTTCCTTCCATCTGCCGAGCCTTGAGGCCGGCTATCTAAGTGAATTGCGCGACGCAATGACGGCCTCGGACGTGTTGTTCCAGACACTGCTCGTCGAGGACGGCGATCCAAGCCATCCCGAGACGGCTGAACGCGACGTCAGATGGATGGCGCAGTGGATCGATATCGCCGTTTCCCTTGGAGCGCAGAGAATGCGCGTCATCGCCGGCAAGCAGAAGCCGACCGAGGAAAACCTGAGCCGTGCCGCCCGTCACCTCGGCTGGTTGGCCGAAAAAGCCGAAGGTAGTGGTGTGCGCGTCGTCGTCGAGAACTGGTTCGACCTGCTGCCGTCGCCCGTGGAGATGAACTGGCTGCTGGATCGGCTGGACGCCAAGGTCGGCCTCAACGGCGACCTCGGCAATTGGGCAGCGCCCGCGAAATACGAGGGTCTCGCCGACATCATGCGCCGGGCGGAAATCTGCCATGCCAAGGCCGATTACACCGTTGCCGGCCTCGATGCAGAGGATTACCGCAAGTGCCTGGAGATGTGCGAGCGGGCCGGTTACGCCGGCCCCTTCACGCTGATCTACGACTCGCCCTTCTTCCCCGACGAATGGGACGGCATCCTGCTGCAGAAGCAGTTCATCGAGGATTTCCTGCGCGAGGCGCCGGCGCGCAGGACGGCCTGATCCCAAAGGATTTCGCGCTCATTCCCGGCGCGGAAACCTCTGGTTTTCCTCGAGCACGTTCAGGTCCATGTGGTTGCGCATATAGCGCTCCGAGGCCTTCTGCAGCGGCTGGTAGTCCCAGGGATAGTAAGCACCGTTGCGCAGCGCTGCGTAGACCACCCAGCGGCGCGCCTGGCTTTCGCGCACGGCTGCATCGAAATCGGCAAGGTTCCAGCGCCGCCTAGCCTGGTCGGCAAGCCTCGCCAGGGTGTCGGCATGCGCCGGCTTTCCCGCCAGATTGTCGAGCTCCTGAGGATCGGCTTCTAGGTCGAACAGCATCGGCGGGTCCTTGTCGCAGAGCGAAAGCTTGTAGCGACCGTCCCTGAGGCAAACGAGTGGCGCTTCGGAACCTTCAGCGGCATATTCCATCGGCACGGGACTGCGGCTGCCGGTGCCCTCGGCGAGGCCCGCGAGATCCTCGCCCTCGGTCCATGGTTTCAACGCGGTGATGTCGATCCCGGCAAGACCGGCGAGCGTCGGCGTCACGTCGAGGGTGGAGACCGGCTGCTCGATGAGTTTCGGCTTCCAGCCGGGTGCAGCAATCATCAGCGGGACGCGCGCCGATCCTTCGAAGAAGTTCATCTTGAACCAGAGGCCGCGGTCGCCAAGCATGTCGCCGTGATCAGAAACGAAGAGGATGATCGTGTTGTCGGCCATGCGGGTCCGTTCCAGCACGCCGAGAATGTCGCCGATCTTCTCGTCGACATAGGAGATATTGGCGAAGTAGCCTCGCCTTGCGCGCCGTATTTCGTCCGAGCTGATGTCGAAAGCCTCGTGGTCGCAAGCTTTCATCAGCCGCTGCGAATGCGGGTCCTGTTGCTCGAAGGCGATTGGCGCCACCGCCGGGTCAAGCGCCGGGCAGTCTTTATAGAGATCCCAGAATTTGCGGCGTGCTACATAGGGGTCGTGCGGATGGGTGAAGCTGACGGTCAGGCACCAGGGGCGTCCGTCGTGGGCGCGTGAGAGATCGAACAGCTTGCGGGTGGCGTGGTAGGCAACCTCATCGTCATATTCCAACTGGTTGGTGATCTCGGCAACGCCGGCGCCGGTCACCGAACCCAAATTGTGATACCACCAGTCTATGCGCTCGCCGGGCTTGCTATAGTCGGGCGTCCAGCCGAAATCGGCAGGGTAGATATCGGTCGTCAGGCGCTCCTCGAAGCCATGAAGCTGGTCTGGGCCGACGAAATGCATTTTGCCCGATAGCGCCGTCTGATATCCGGCGGCGCGCAGATGATGCGCATAGGTCGGAATGTCGGAGGCAAATTCCGCGGCATTGTCATAGACGCGCGTCCGGCTCGGCAATTGCCCGGACATGAAGGACGCCCGCGCCGGCGCACAGAGCGGACTTGCCGTATAGGTGTTGGCGAAGCGCACGGAACGTTCAGCCAATGCTTTCAGATGCGGCGCATGCAGGAAGTCGGCAGGCCCGTCGGGAAACAAGGTCCCGTTCAGCTGGTCCACCATCAGGATGAGAATATTCGGGCGCGCCATGTCGTTTTCCTATGCTATTTGCAGATTTTATTGAAACGCCTATTGTCGCGCCTGTAAAGACGGCATTTTTGAATGCATGCATAAAGGAATTTTTATGCCAGACCACCCGCTTGAGCTTGGATGGATGCGCATCTTCGTTGAGGTCGCGAGACTCGGGAGCTTTTCGTCGGCTGCAGCGCTGCTCGGGCTTACCCAGCCGGCCGTCAGCTACCAGATCCGCCGGCTGGAGGAGCAGTTCGGCGTCAGCCTGCTGCGCCGCCAGCATCGCGGCGTGACGCTGACTGCCGAAGGTGAACGGCTTCTCGACGTCACCGCCAAAGTGGTCGGTGACCTCGATGCGCTCGCCCGCAGTTTCCGCGCGGAAGCCCAACGACCAGTTGTTCGGCTCAGAACCGACTATGCTTTTTCATCGCTTTGGCTGATCCCGCGCATGGACGGCTTTCGGCTTCTTCATCCGGAAACGGACATCCAGATCGTCGCGACGCAGCGATTTTCAGCCGGTTTTCGAGACGAAGCGGATGTCGCTGTCGTTTTCGGCACGCGGGCGGAATTCGGCGCCATCGGTACGCTTCTGCTGCGTGAAAAGGTTGTGCCGGTCTGCACGCAGGGATTTCTCGATCGCAACGGCCCGTGCGAGGATGCGAGGCAGCTTGCCAAGGCGGTACTGATCCATCTCGACACGCCGATGCCATCACCCTGGTTCGACTGGCGCAGTTATCTGACCGAATTCTCCGTCCTGCGCGACGGCCATGCCGGCCGCGGCGATATCAGCTTCAATACCTACTCGCTGGTCATTCAGGCTGCGTTGAGCGGGCAGGGCGTGGCGATCGGCTGGATGGGGCTCGTCGATACGCTGCTCCAAGCACGCATGCTGGTCGAAGCCGGCCGGCCGCTCGAGGCGCAAGACCGCGGTTACTGGCTGGTGCCGCCGCGATCTCCAAGCCCGCATAGCGAAAGCCTCGGCGCCTGGCTGATGGGCGAAGTCGGAGGGAACGGCTGACGTGGATTATTCTCCGCAGCAGAACCCTTGCCATCGGCGGCGGCGGCCGACATTGTGGGAACGAATCCATAGCGAAAGTGACGCAAGCATGCGAACAATCGGATATATCATCGGACTGCTGATGGTCCTCCTCGGGCTGATCTGGATCGGACAGGGAAGCGGCTATTTTCCTTATCCGGCGTCGAGCTTCATGATAGCCCAAACGATCTGGGTGTTGTGGGGTGCCATTCTCGCCGCGGCCGGCATTGCTCTCATGATCATCGTCTCGCGACTGCGCCAGAGAGTCTGAACCGCCGCCGCTGCCTGGCAGCAATGGCCGCCGGCGGTCTGAAGAATTGTGGGAGAATGGCATGGGTGCAGCTGACATAGACGGCTTTGCGAACCGGATCAGGGGCAGCCGGGGCGGGATGATCTCCGCCTGGGTCGGCATTCCCGACCCCATGCTCGTCAACCATCTGGCGCAGGAGGCCTTCGATGCCGTCGTGCTGGATATGCAGCACGGCATGTGGGACATGCCGTCGGCGGCCAATGGCATCGCGCAGGTGCGCCTGGCCGGCAAGCCGGCCCTGGCGCGCATCCCAGTCGGCGATTTCGCTTCCGCCTCGCGGCTGCTCGACGCCGGTGCCACCGGCATCATCGCGCCGATGATCAATTCGGCAGACGATGCGAGAGCCCTGGTCCGGACGACGAAATATCCGCCCGTCGGCGAGCGCAGCTGGGGGCCGTCATTGGCGCTGAATCATACCGGCCTGTCGGGCGACGATTATTTGAAGAACGCCAATGCGCTCACCGTTGCCATCGCCATGATCGAGACCCGCGCCGCGCTCGATGCGATCGACGGCATTCTCGACGTGACCGGCATCGACGGCATTTTCATCGGCCCTTCCGATCTTTCGATTGCGCTGTCTAACGGTGATCAGGTGGCGCCGAACGCTGCCGAAATCGACAGCGCCATGCAGCATGCCGTCGCGCGCTGCCGCGCCCACGGCAAATTCGCCTGCGCGTTCGCCGCCGACGGCGAGCGGGCCGGCGAACTATTGAAATTCGGCTTCGACCTGGTCATCGCCGGCGCCGAGACCACGCAGTTGCGCGCAGGCGCCCGCCGCGCCATCAATGCCGCCCGCAGGATCGCGTCGGCCAGTTGATTACGGTGCTTTAGTCAGCGGGCCGGCTTCACCGCCAGCCAGATCACATGGCGGGCGCCGCCGCGTTTGCCGTTAGCGCGGGTGTTGACTGCATCGACGGAAAAACCGCTGTCCCTCAGGCGGCGGGTAAAATCGGGGTCGGGGCCGGACGACCAGACGGCGAGCACGCCGCCGAGGCGAAGCGCGTCGCGGGCGGCGCGCAGGCCGGCGAAATCATAGAGCCGATCGTTGGATTTGCGGGTCAACCCATCCGGGCCATTGTCGACATCGAGCAGGATGGCGTCATAGGCCTCCTTGCCGGCACGGATCGCCTCGCCGACATCGCCTTGATGGATGACGACGCGCGGATCGTCGAGACAGCCCTTGAAGACCTCGGCCATCGGCCCGCGCGCCCAGGCGACGACGGCCGGCACCAGTTCGGCGACGGTGACGCCGGCATTTTCGGGAAGGATGGCGAGGGCGGCGCGCAGGGTAAAGCCCATGCCGAGGCCGCCGATCAGGACCTTCGGTTTCGGATGCGCCTTGATCCGCTCCCAGGAAAGGGTCGCCAGCGCTTCTTCCGAGCCGCTGAGGCGGCTGTTCATCAGCTCGTTGGCGCCGAGCATGATCGAGAACTCGCTGCCGCGCTGCTTCAGCCTGAGTTCGCCGCCTTCGCCGGGAATGGTCGCGGAATCGAGCTGGATCCAGGGCAGCATGACGGTTTCGCCTCATTTGAAAGAACCGTCCCCTAGCATAGGGTGATGAGCGGGGCCAGTCAGCAGGCCTCGGGACCGTTTGAAGGCGGGGCGGTGGCTAGAGGCGGTCCATGATTCAAGCTTCCGATGTCAAGAGCAGCGAATTATGCTCGGATGGTTGTCGGCGCTGGGAATCCTCACACGTCCTTTGTTGCACGAGGCGACGCCTCGGAGATTGCAACGACACTTTCGGAGATTGGAAACATGGCGCTCAAGCGGATGGACAATGTAGGCATCGTCGTCGAAGACCTCGCAGTGGCGATTGATTTCTTTGGCGAACTCGGCCTCGAGCTCGAAGGACGGGCCATGATCGAAGGAGAATGGGCGGGGCGGATCACTGGACTGGGCGATCAGCGTGTCGAGATCGCCATGATGCGCACACCTGATGGCCACAGCCGGCTCGAGCTCTCCCGCTTCCTGATGCCTGATGTCGTCGCAGATCACCGCAACGCTCCGGTCAACGCGCTTGGCTATCTCCGCGTCATGTTCACCGTTGAGGACATCGACGACACGCTTGAAAGGCTTCGCGCGCGTGGCGCGCAGCTCGTCGGCGAAGTCGTCCAGTATGGAGACACATATCGGCTCTGCTACATAAGAGGCCCCGAAGGGCTTCTCCTCGGACTCGCCCAGGAACTCAGCTGAGGCGCCTCAGATCATCCGTATGAAATGCTGCGGCTCCGCTTCGACGATCTCGTCCTGCGGCGCAGCGGAACGGCGGCGGATGTCCTCCACCTCCTCGGGCCTGAGGCGTGCCTTCGGGTCCTCGAAGCGGACGTCCGGATCGGGCACGGCGGAGAGCAGCAGCCTTGTATAGGGATGCAGCGGATTGTCGATCACTCTTGCGGTGCTGCCCCATTCGACGATCTGGCCGGCATACATTACGGCGATATCTTCTGCGACATAGCGGGCGGTGGCGATGTCATGGGTGATATAGAGCAGGCCGAGATTCATCTCCTGCTTCATCTCGTTCAGCAGATTCAATACGCCGAGGCGGACCGAGACGTCGAGCATGGAGGTCGGCTCGTCCGCGACGATCACCTCCGGCTGGACCGCAAGCGCGCGGGCGATGTTAACGCGCTGGCGCTGGCCGCCGGAGAGTTCATGCGGATATTTTGGCGCGACGAGATCGGGATCGAGCCTGACGCGCGTCAGCAGTTCGCGGACCGCGACGTCGATCTCGCTTCCTTTGATCTCCGGGCGATGCAGCTTCAGCGGCCGCCGGAGATGAAAGGCGATGGTATGGGCGGGGTTGAGCGAGGCGAAGGGGTCCTGGAAGATCATCTGCACCGAGCGGCGGTAGCGGCCGATTTCGGCGGAGTTCGCCGCCTCGACCGGCCGGCCCTTATAGAGGATGCGGCCCGATGTCGGCAGATATTCGCGCATCGCCATGCGGGCGCAGGTCGTCTTGCCGCTGCCGGATTCGCCGACGAGTGCCAGCGCCCGGCCGGCGTGCAGCGAAAAGGAAATGGCGCGCGCCGCATGCACGGCCGCCGAACCATGGCCGAACCTCTTGGTGACGGTGTCGAGCGCGAGGATGGCGTCGCTCATAGCAGCACTCCTCCGTGAAGCGAGGGGAAGGAGGCCCAGAGCCTTTTCGTATAGTCGTGCTGCGGCGTCCGGTAGATCGCCTCGGCCGCGTTCTGCTCCACCAGCCTGCCTGACAGCATGATGCCGATGCGGTCGCAGAATTGCACCATCAGCCCGAGATCATGAGTGATGAACAACACCGAGAAACCGAAGCGGCGGCGCAGCTCGTTGATGCGCTGCAGGATTTCGCGCTGGACGACCACGTCGAGCGCCGTCGTCGGCTCGTCCATGACGACGAGCTTCGGATCGAGCGCCATGCAGATGGCGATGACGATGCGCTGGCGCATGCCGCCGGAAAACTGGTGCGGGTAGTCGCGCATGCGATCCGGCGCGATATCGACGAGCCTCAGCATTTCGGCGGTGCGCTCGCGGGCCGCAGCACGGCTCATGCCCTTGTGGGTGCGCAGCAAGTCGTAGAATTGCGTCTCGATGCGCAGCACCGGGTTCAGCGAGTTCATGGCGCTCTGGAAGACCATGGCGACCTCGCGCCAGCGGAAGGCGGCAAGCGCCTGCTGGTCGAGATCGAGCACATCGCGGCCGTCGAGCAGGATGCGGCTTTCCTTGCGGATCAGCGCCGGCGGCTTGTGCAGGCGGCTGATGGCGAAGGCGATGGTGCTCTTGCCGCAGCCGGATTCGCCGGCGAGCCCGAAAACCTCGCCGGGTGCGACGTCGAAATTGACGTCGTCGACGGCGCGGAAATCTTTCTCCTCGCCGATATAATCGATGGTGAGATTTCTCACCGACAGCAGCGGCTGCGTCACAGGCGGCCCTCCCCGGAACGGACCAGCAGCGACCAGCGCTTCAGGTGATTGCCGGTGCGCAGACGCGGATTGGCAATCTCGTCGACGGCGAAATTCAGCAGCGACATGCCGATGCCGAGGAAGGCGAGCGCGAAGCAGGGGGTGAGGATATCCCACCAGGCGCCGACCGAAAGGGCAGAGGCCTTCTGCGCATTGTAGAGCATGGTGCCCCAGGAGATCGCTCTGGGGTCGCCGAGGCCGAGAAACTCGAGCGTCGCCTCGGTGATGATCGCGAAGATGACGCTGCCGATGAAATTGATGCCGACGATCGATATCACGTTGGGAAAGATCTCGAATGTCATGATCCGCCATTGCGGCTCGCCCATCATCTCGGCGGATTTGACGAAATCCTTGTGTTTGACGGAGAGCGTTTCGGCGCGGGTGACGCGGGCGCCCCAGGCCCAGGACGTGGCCCCCAGGATCAGCGCAATGACCACGGGGCTTGCCTGGCCGATGAAGGCGGCGAGTACGAGCAGCAGCGGCAGATTGGGAACGACTAGAACCATATTGGTGAAAAAGCTGATGATCTCGTCGGTCTTGCCGCCGCGATAGCCGGAGATGATGCCGAGCGCGGTGCCGACGAGGGTGATCAGCAGCCCGGCGCCGAAGCCGACGGCGAGCGATGTGCGGGCGCCGTAGATCAGCCGGGCAAAGACATCCTGGCCGATGCGGGTGGTGCCGAGAATATGGTCGAGCGACGGCGGCCGGTGCGGCCGCCCGGTGCGGGCGGCGGGATCGTATTGCGTCAGCAGCGGTGCTGCGATCGCGACGATGACGATGACGGCGATGATGACGAGGCCGGTGAGCGCCTTGCGGTTTCGCAGCAGGCTCCTCATCTCACGCTCCCTTCAGCCGCGGGTCGAGCAGGATATAACTGACGTCGACGATGAAATTGGCGATCAGCATGGTCGCGGTCATGATGAGGAGCTGGCCCTGGATGACGGGGTAATCGCGGGCGAGGATCGCCTGGTAGAGAATATTGCCAAGGCCGGGATAGTTATAGACGACCTCGGTCACCAGCGAGCCACCGAGAATGGTGCCGATGGCGATGGCAAGGCTGGAGACGGTCGGCAGCAGGGCGTTGCGCGCCGCATACCAGAGCATCACATGCCGGTCGGAAAGGCCCTTGGCGCGGGCCATGACGATATAGTCCTCGCCGATCAGGTTGATCATGTTGTTGCGCATGGTCACGGTGAAGCCGCCGATCAGCACGGTGCAGAGCGTGACCATCGGCAGGATGCCGTGATAGGCGACGCTGCCGAGATATTGCAGGCTGAAGGCCGGATCGAGCGATGGATCGGCGGCATAGCCGTTCGGGAACCAGCCGAGTGTGAAGCCGAAGATGAAGAGCACGATCAGCGAGGTGACGACGGCCGGCACCGATGTCGCGAAAATCGCGCCGACGGAGACGACAACATCGAACCTGCTGCCGCGGCGCCAGGCGGCGGCGATGCCGAGGAGGGTGCCGAGCGCAAAGCTGATGATCGTCGCTGTGCCCATCAGGCTGACGGTCCAGATAAGGGCATGACCGAGCACCGAGGTGACCGGCAGCGGGAAATACTTGATCGAGCGGCCGAGATCGCCGGTGAAGATGCTGCCGAGATAGGTGAGATATTGCTGCCAGAGCGGCCCGTCGACGAAGCCAAAGGTGAGCTTCAGCGCCTGCAGGCTTTCCGGCGGTAATTCGGTGCCGGCGCTCGAGAACATGATCTGCACGGGATCGCCCGGCATCAGGCGCGGCAGGAAGAAATTGATCGTAGCTGCGGCGATGAAGGCTGCCATGTAGAAGACGAGGCGGCGAAGCAGAAAAGCCATGAGAACTCCGTCGTGACGGGAGCGGCGCTTCTGGATGAGCGTGATGTCATCCGAAAACCGCTTACACTTTTCGGCATCATGCTCTGACGCCGCTCCCGGGAGGTGTCTTACTTGACCGGCTCGAGCGCGAGCAGGTTCAGGAGGCGTGCCGGATTGGTCCGTGAGATCGACGGATTGACGAAGGGATTTTCCTTGGTCGACCAGCCGGTGAAACGCTTGGTGTTGTACTGATACCAGTTCGGATTGTTGAACACCGGAATCATCGGCATGTTCTCGGCGACGATACGCTGCGCCTTGTTCATCGCGTCCTTCTGCTTGGCAAGATCCGCGGTCTGGGTGAACTCGGTGACGAGCTTTTCGACCTCGGGATTGAACCAGCGCTGCGCGGTGAAGCGGGTCTTGCCCTTGTCCGAAGCGCTGAAGGCGCGCTTATAGGGATAATAGGGCGAGGCCGAGGCCGGCAGGCTGTTGATCGCCGCATCGAAGGTGCCGTTGATAAGGTTGCCGGTCCAGACGGCTTCTTCAGGCGTTTCGATCCTGGCGTCGATGCCGACCGCCTGCATGCCTTCGACGGCGAGATTGACGGTGTCGATCCAGTCGGTCCAGGCGCTGGGCACGATGATCGAGAAAGAGATCTTGCTGCCGTCGGGATTGTCGCGGAAACCATCGCCGTCCTTGTCCTTATAGCCCGCTTCGTCGAGCAGGGCCTTGGCGGCGTCAGCATCATAGGTGGCGAATTTGCCGAAATCGGCCTTGACGGAGGGGTCCGCCCAGCTCTTGTAAAGTTCGCCCATCAGGCCGGGATCTTCGTTCAGCGTCGGATAGCCGTAGCCGGCGACGTCGATCATCGTCTTGCGGTCGAGCGCCATCGAGACGGCCCGGCGGAATTTCAGGTCGTTGAAGGCCTTCTTGTTGTTCTCGTTTGCCGTTTCCAGGTTGAACAGGAAGGCGACCATGCTGCTCGGCGAATACCAATAGTGGAAATGGGCCGGATCCTTGGAAACATAGACATTGTCGATATCGGGAATGAAGGAGACGCCCCAGTCGAGCGTGCCGTCGGCCGTTGCCGTCAGCATCTGGTTGTTGTCGGCAAGCTGCGGAAAGCGCAGGCAATCGACCTTCAGATGGGCGTTGTCCCAATAGTTCGGGTTGCGGCACTGGTCGTAGGTCTGGCCGGTGAAGCGCGGAACCTCGGTCAGTGGGCCGCTGCCGACCGGGTTCTCGTTGGCGAAAGTGACCGGGTCGGCAACATCCTTCCAGACATGTTCCGGAACGATCGGCAGCTGTGAAATCTGCTCGGCGGCGAGCGAGCTCGGATTGGCGAGCGTGAAGCGCACCGTCTGATCGTCGACGGCTTTGACATCGGTGATGAAGCTCCAGATGCTGACGAAGTCGAGCGCCGGGAATTTCTTCAGATAATCATAGGTGAACTTGACGTCGGCTGCGGTCAGCGGTTTCCCATCAGACCATTTCAGGTTCGGGCGCAGCTTGAAATCGATGCTTTTCAGATCGTCGGAGAGCTTGAAGCTTTCGGCCAGGCGATAGACCGGCTTGTTGCTGTCGAAGCGGTTGAAGATAACCAGCGGCTCATAGATGAAATCGAGCGTCGACTGGCGCGACGAGGTCTGGTTGAACGGGTTGAAGTTGCGCACCCAGGTCGTCGCCGGTTCGATATTCGCCGTCAGGACCGTTTGCGCCATTGCGGAGCCCGAAAGCAGCGTCAGGGCGGCGGCAAGAAGATATTTTTTCATGTCTTATTCCCCTTTTTTATGCGGTGAGAGATGGCGCGCCGGTCAGGAAACCAGCGCGCTTGCAAACATGTCTTCGACTTCAGCATGGGCTGCGCGGACATCGATCTTGAGATTGCCGAGGCGGGCCTTGCCGGCGGCAATCCGCTTGAGAGCTGCGTCCGTCAGCGGCCGGGCCGCCCTGGCGGCGGCTTCGCTTTCCCTGACGTCGCCATGGCTGTGGAGGGCGATGTCGAAGCCGGCTTCGAGCACCTGTTTGACGCGTTCCGGCAGGGTGCCGGAGAGCGATTCCATGAAGATGCAGTCGGAAATCAGCACGCCGTCATACCCCATGTCGTTGCGGATGAGGTCGTGCATGACCGGCGAGATGGAGGCCGGCAATTCCTTGTCGTAGGCCGAGTAGACGACGTGGGCGACCATGGCCCAGGGCGTATCCTTCAGCGCCACGAAGGGCTTGAAATCCGTCGCAGCGAGCGTCTCGCGGCTGGCATCGACCACCGGGCGTTCCTTGTGGGAATCAAGCGTTGCGCGGCCATGGCCGGGAATGTGCTTCATCACCGGCATGTTGCCGGTCTCGAGCAGGCCGTCGATCACCTCGCGGCCGAGGGCGGCGATGACATCAGGATCGGGGCCGAAAGAGCGGGCGCCGATGACAGCGCTCGTCGTCTCGAAGACGAGGTCGAGCACGGGCGAGCATCCGCTGGAAAGGCCAAGTTCCGTCATCATCGCCCCCATGGCCTGGGAGGAAAGGCGCAATGCTTTTTTGGCGAGCGCGAAATCGCGGCGCGCAAGTTCGGCGAACTGGCCGAAGCTGCGGAACAGCGGCCAGGGGCCGGCATCGAGATGCTGCACGCGGCCGCCTTCTTGGTCGGTGAAAACAGGCGCATCGTCGCGGCCGACGGCTTCGCGAAAGCGTTCGATCAGCCGCTTCGTCTGCTCCGGCTCGCGCTGATTTCGCCGGCCAACGAAGAGGCCCATCGGATTGGTCTCACGAAACAGGGCGAATTCATCATCCGAAAGGACTGGATTGGGAAGGCCGACGAAAAGGGCGAGCGGGGTCGAGGACAATTCTGTAACTCCGGGATCAGATGGTCAGGTCGGCGTGCGTCTCAGCATGCCTTCGTAAATGCCCTTGTCGGGGGCGGGGATGATGATGGCGCCTGCGGTCTTCGCGTAAAAATCGACGGGGCCGGCATCGCCGATGAAGGCATAGGCATGGCCAAGCGTCTTCATGGTCTGCAGGCAGGCGGAAAACAGGGCGAGGCCGATACCCTTGCCGCGGGCTTGCGGGTCGACGCCGGTCGGGCCGAAGAAGCCGCGCGCCGTCGTGTCGTAGCAGGCAAAGCCGAGCAGCTTGCCGCCGTCGACGGCGATCAGGCAGCCAACCGGCTGGCGGGAGAAGGCGACGGAGACTTCGCTCGCCCAGTTTTCGCTGAACTGCTGGCGAACCCAGTCGACGACGAGATGCAGTTCCGGGGGGAGGGCCGGTCGGATGGAGACACCGACAAGATCGGCTTTCCGATTCAGATCGGCAAGCTTTGTGGAGTATAGACTCACAAGCAGGTCTGGCACCGGTCATTCCTCCTCGTATTCCGTTATTGCGGAATATATCCCCTTTTAATGTCATAGACTTGGCTATCTGGCTGAGCTTGTCAACTGCGTTTTTCAAATGGCGCGATGCTGCTCGCCATGATGCTCTCGATCAAAAGCAAGCTGGCTGCCGAACGCAAAAACGGCCCGGGGAGCCCGAGCCGTTTCGATTGAAAGGGGTGCGTCGATGATGGATGCTTATCCCGTCACTTTCCAAAGCGCATGAAAATGCTGCACCGGCCCGTGGCCGGAGCCGACGGTGAGGCTTCCGGCGGCGGCGACCGCGCCGGCGAGGTAATCCTTGGCGATGGCGACCGCCTCCGGCACCGAGGCGCCCTTGGCAAGCTCGGCCGCCAACGCGCTCGACAGCGTGCAGCCAGTGCCGTGGGTGTTCTTGGTCGGCACCCGCCGGGCTTCGAACCAGTGCAGCCCGTCGGCTGTGGCAAGCACGTCGGGGCTGTCGTCGCTGTCGAGATGGCCGCCCTTGACCAGCACCGCGGCCGGACCGAGCGCCCGCAGGCCTTCGGCCTGCGCCGCCATCTCAGCCCGGTTCGTCGCGACCGGCTGGTGCAGCAGGGCGGCGGCTTCAGGCAGGTTCGGGGTCAGCAGTGTGGCGAGCGGCAGCAACCGGCGGTTCAGCACGTCGACGGCTTCGGGTGCCAGCAGCGCGGCACCTCCCTTGGCGATCATCACGGGGTCGATGACGATGGGGATGCCGCGGCGGTCGGCCGGTGCTGCGGCCAGAGCTGCGTCGAGCGCGGCGGCGACGGCCTCGGCGATGCCGGCATTGGCGATCATGCCGATCTTGACGGCATCGACGCGCACATCGGCAAAGACGGCACTGATCTGATCGGCGACGAATGGAGGCGGCACCAGATGCACGCCGCTGACGCCTTGCGTGTTCTGCGCCGTCAGCGCCGTCAGCACCGCCATGCCGTAGACGCCGCGGGCGGAAAAGGCCTTGAGATCGGCCTGGATGCCGGCGCCGCCCGAGGGATCGGAGCCGGCGATGGAGAGGACGTTGCGGATCATGCGCGGGCCTTTCGAATTTCTGCGGCGATGCGGCGCGTGGCGGCTTCCGGGTCCGGCATGCCGCAGATGGCGGAGACGACGGCAAGCCCGCTTGCGCCCGCGGCAAAGACGTCGGCCGCATGCTCCGCCTTGAGCCCGCCGATGGCGACCGACGGCACCGGCGAGGCTTTCACCAGCCTTGCCAGCCCGTCAAAACCGATCGGCTGCTTGTGGTCGGCCTTGGTCGGGGTCGCAAACACCGGCCCGACGCCGGTATAATCAACCAGGCTGCGATCGACGCCAGCGGCAAGCGCCGCGGTCTCGACCGACAGGCCGAGGATCATGTCGGGACCGATCATCGCCCGCGCGCTCGCCGCATCCATATCCTCCTGGCCGATATGCAGCCCGTCGGCGCCGATGGCGAACGCCGCCTCGACATCGTCATTGACGATGAGGCGGGCGCCGGTGCCATCGAGCGCCTGTTTCAAGGCGCGTCCAGTCTCGATCATTGCAGTCGTGCCGGCATGTTTGTCGCGCAACTGCACCATCGTCGCGCCGCCGGCAACGGCAAGCCGGGCCGTTTCGACCATGCCGATCGCGGCGCAGAGGTCGGGATCGAGAACGAGATAGAGCGAAAGATCGAAACTCTTCATACAGCCGATATCCTTGCCCTGGCATCGAGCGTTTCGGCGTCGAGGGCGTGCAGCGCATCGAGGAAGCGCCAGGCGAAGGAACCGGGACCGGCCGCGCCGAGTGCTGCCTCCTCGCCGGCGATGGCGAAGGTTGAAAGGGCTGCGACCGTCGCCCCGAACAGATCCTCGGGCACCGTGGCGGCAAAGGCGCCGACCAGGCAGGTGAGCGAGCAGCCGAGCGCGGTGACCTGCGGCATCACGGCCGATCCGCCGGTAATGCGTACCGCCCGCTCGCCGTCGGTGACGAAATCGACAGCGCCGGTGACAGCGACGACCGCCTGCTGGCGCTCGGCCAGCCATCGCGCCGAACCTTCGGCCTGTTCGACCGGATCGCGGCTGTCGACGCCCTGGCCGCGGCTCTCGCCGCCGGCAAGCGCGATGATCTCGGAAGCGTTGCCGCGGATGATCGTCGGCTTGAGCGCCAGCAGAGCAGCGACCGCATCGCGGCGGAAGGCCGTGGCATAATGGGCGACCGGATCGAGCACCCAGGGTTTGCCGGCCGAGGTCGCCGCCTTCGCCGCCGCCTGCATGCCGTCGATCCATTGCGTCGACAGCGTGCCGATATTGACGGTCAGCGCGCTCGCGAGGCCGGCGAACTCACCGGCTTCCTCAGCCGCATGCACCATGGCCGGCGAGGCGCCGGCGGCCAGGAGAACATTGGCGGCGACGTTCATCGCGACATAATTGGTGATGCACTGAACGAGCGGCGGCTTCTCGCGCATCGCCGTCAGCATGGCTCCTGGTGTGCTCCTGGTCTGCATGTGGCCCCTTTCAGGCGGGGGCGGGCACGGGGTCATTCGTGCGGCGGACCGCGACCCCGAGCGACTCCCTCCGCCGGCATTATCCGGTTCAGGTTCGAAGGGTGCTTCTCAGCCCGCCTGTCGACGAACGCCCCTGTCTCTCATCGCGCTCTTTTTCGCAGAGAACGGGGCGGATGTCATCCCGAAAATGATGGTCCTGCGACGGCGCGGCGCGTGAAGTCCGCTGCGGGCACGCTATCATCCTCGACGGCCAGGCCCGGGCTTTACGGGGGCCGAGAGCTTGCCGCCGATTCGGGTCTTGATCAGGTTTTCCCGAATACGGCCCGCGGATTCCGTCCCAGGCTGCATTGGCCGCCGCCTTTTCACCATTCGGTTGTCCTTTCCCTTCCGAGAAGAACAGTCGCAGCAACCCGCGGGTGTGACGAATTTCTGAAATACATCTCAGTATTCGTGGGCGGCATCGGGGATAAAGCCGGCGCCTTGGAACGTCTTTTCTTCAAAATGAGTGCGGCTCATCTTTCGCAGATTTTTCTGGATGTCCCTCGATGCGGAATTATTCATCCTATCCGATTATACGCCTGATTTTCAATAAAAACGAGCAGGTGACCAGCTTCGCGTAAGTTGCGCATCGTCTCATGTCCCTCGCCAAGCGGTTTTATTCGAATTTCTGAATCTGTTGGCGATTTCGTTGCGAATGGGGTCTCGGGCAAACTGAGCGTAATCTCCCAGAACGCGAAATAAATACCTAACGCAAACTTTACCGTGCTGACACGTTAAGGTTGACCAAATTGCGGATTGTAGCGATATGACTTCCAACCCAAATAAAATCTTCCTGAAGTTGCATTTTAAATGAAGAAATTTTTGAAAAGCGGCATGAAGAGGGTCCTTTGGACGATCGCCCCCATTCTGATATCGATCGCCTGCGCGAGCCCATCCTTTTCGCAATCTCCTGATGGTCAAGAACCGGAACAGGCGCCGGCGCAACCTGCGCCGGCGATAAAATCGCAAAAATTCGACGACTGGTATTATCGCTGCACGGGTTCGGCAGGCACCGAGGCCTGCGAAGTCGCACAGGTGGCGCAAGTCACCAAGGACGGCAAACCCGTCAATATCCTGACGCTGGCGATATCCGCGCCGCCGGCGCCTGCCGCGCCTTCCGACAAAGGCAAGGGCAAGGCGCGGCTGATGCTGACCGCCCTTCTGCCGCTCAATGTTTTCCTGCCCTCGGGCCTGTCGATCAAGGCCGACGGCAAGCCCGTCGCCAAGCTCGATTACCGCAATTGCAACCAGACCGGATGCTGGGCGCAGCTGGCGCTGGATACCAAGATGACTGCGGCGCTGAAGAAGGGCGCGGCGGCCGAGGGGCTGGTGCGGCTGATGAACGGCCAGGACGTCAATATCCGCTTCTCGCTGAAGGGGCTGAAGCCGGCCCTCGACGAGCTTCAGTCCGTCGCCGCGAAGTAGCCGAATTTCACCGATGACCATAGAAATTCGATACTTTCTGATTGCCGGCGCCGCCCTCGCAGTGGTGATCGCCCCCGCTTACGCGCAAACGCCTGCCGATGACTTCAGCCGCCGCCAGGAAGAGCAGTCGCAGACGCAGCGGCTGGATGCCCTGCGGCGCGCCACACCAGGCGGCGGCACGGATGCGGAAAACGGCGCTTTGCCCGCCGCACCGGGCAACGGCGCCTGTTTCGACATCGCGCGGGTCGAGATCGATGGGGCGAGCCTGCTGTCGGCCCAGGAGATCGGCAAGGTGACGGCGCCTTACGGCAACCGCTGCGTCGGCCTCGCCGAGATCAATGCGGTCCTGAGGGATGTCACGCATCTCTATATCGATCATGGCTATGTGACCTCGCGCGCCTATGTGCCGCAGCAGGATATCCGCACGACCAGGATCCTCCGTCTGCTGGTCGTCGAAGGCACGCTCTCCGACATCTATCTCAATGCCCGGAAAGTGGCCGGCAATGCTTCGCTGGCGACCGCCTTTCCCGGCCTGATCGGCCGCGTCGTCAATATCCGCGATATCGAGCAGGGGCTCGACCAGATGAACCGGCTGCAGGCCAACGACGCCAAATCGGCGATGCTACCCGGCCCGAAGGACGGAACCTCGATCCTCAACATCGAAAACCGTCCGGGCCGGCCCTGGCACGTCTCCTTCGGCAACAACAATATGGGGCAGGAGAGCACCGGCTTTTCCCGCAGCTCGGCATCGCTCGGCTACGATGACCTGCTCGGCATCAATGACCAGTGGAATTTCTCCTACGAGCACAGCGGCCCGAGCTATCCGTGGGAGAATGACGGAAATGGCTACGGCAACAGCTATTCCGGCAGCGTCAGCGTGCCCTACGGCTACTCCACCCTGTCGCTGAACGGCTCCTGGTACCAATATGAAAGTGCGGTCGAGGGAAACTTCAGCACGCTCGAAACCTCCGGCAATTCGGGGCAGGCCGGTCTCGGCATCGATCGCGTTATCTCTCGCGACAAGGATTCGATCACAACCGTCCGCAGCGGCCTGACCTACAAGCAGACCAACAACTTCCTGCTCGGCAATCTGATCGAGGTCGGCAGCCGCCGCTATACGGTCGGTGATATCGGCATTTCCCATTCCCGCCGCATGTTCGGCGGCATCTGGATGTTCGACGCCAGCCTCGACAAGGGGCTCCGTCTCTTCGATGCGGTGGACCCCGGCGATCCCGGCGCCGGCAACGCCGATCCGCGATTTTCGAAATTCAACGCCACCGTCAGCGTGACACAGCCGTTCCAGGCGGCCGGCCGGCAGTTCGAATTCACCTCGCTGCTCAGCGGTCAATATTCCCCGGACAATCTGCTCGGTGCCGAACAGATCTCTCTCGGCGGCTACGGCAATGTCCGCGGCACGCGCGAAGGCGTGCTCTTCGGCAACAACGGCATGTTCAGCCACAACGAGATCGTCTGGAGAACGAAGTCCAACGAAAGCGGCGGCGCGGCCGCCAAGGCATTCGGCGAACTGCGCCCCTATCTCGGCTTCGACTACGGCCATGTCTATGCGCAGAAACGCTTCGACATATCAGGCGGCAACCTCGCCGGCTGGACGGCCGGCATCCGCACCGTCGGCGGCAATATCAGCGCCGACCTCGGCTATTCCGACATTGTTGCAAGCAGCCTCGACGATGTCGACGGCGGGCTCTTTTATTTCAGCGCATCCGCTCATTGGTAACGAAAGCAGGACAATGACCACCCGCAGTATTTCGACGAACAAGCCCGCCAAAACCCTTTCAAGATCGACGGCGCTGATCCTTGCTCTTTCCATGTCGCTTGCCGGCTGCGCCGGGCGGGAGGCCCGTCCGGTCGCTTCGACCAACCCGTCCGACAGCGCCTTCGATTGCGCCGGCATCGCGCGTGAATTCGAGGCCAACGAGCGGCAGATCTCCTCGACGGTGAAGGAGCGCACCGATGCGCAGGGGAAGAACATCGTGCTTGGAGCGACCGGTGTGCTGCTGTTTCTGCCCGCGCTGTTTTTCATGGACCCGAAATCGCCTGAGAAGGTCGAGATCGATGCCTTGCGCAACAGGAACAATGTCCTGGCCAGCATCGCCAAATCGAAAGGCTGCCCGGCGCCGAAGTCTCAGCTGACCGAACTCTACAAGCATCTCGACAGCAAACCAAAGCCGGCCTCGTCGTCCAACAGCCGGAACTGAGCCCGCAGACGAACTGAACTCGTGAATGAACCCTGGAGTTGCTTATGCGTATCGTGCGTTTTCTAACCCTTCTCCTTTTGGCGGCGACCCTGGCGTCCTGCGTCACCACCAGGACAGATCCTCGGCTGATTGCCGCCCTGCAGCGGACGTCCGTGCGCGAGATCCGGATCGAGCTGGCTCCCGACGTCAAGACATTCGGTTTTGGCGACAAGCCCGACCAGCAGGTCTCCGACGCGGTTCGCACCCTCCAAGCCACGATGTCGAAGGAACTGATCGGCGTGCCGGGTGGCCCTAACAGGGGCAGGCTGGTCGTGACGCTGCATGTGTTCGACGTCACCACAAAGCAGGCCCGCATAATCGGTGGTCACGACAGCATGATCGACGGAACCGTTCGGCTGGAGGATGCCAAGACCGGGCAACTGATCGCCCAAGCGCAAAACATCCATGGCGAAGACCTCTCCATGCGCGGAAGCGGTTACGGCGTGATCATCGCAGTCGCGGTCAAAGCTGCGACCACGTCCGGCGCGCCTGATGTCATGGCACAGCGCCTCTCCAAGTCCTTCACCCGCAATGTGAAGACCTGGCTCACCCAGAAATAACGAGACGAGGCGAGGCGCTGCCGGGGAAGGCAGCGCCGGCCGTGATTGATGTCGAGACAAAAACCAGTTGTGCGTTTGGAAAGACGAAACGATGCGTGAAAAAACCGGTCTTGGTTCGAATGGCAAGGGTCTTGGCTGCCGGCTCGGCAGGCTTGCCCATCGCTCGCTTGCGATGGTGCTCAGCGCGCTGCTGGTCCTCCAGCCGATGCTGGCCAACGCCCAGTCGGTCTCGGCCAGCACCACGGCGCCGACCGCCAACCAGCCGGGCGTCGGCACGGCGCCGAACGGCGTGCCGCTCATCGACATCGTCACGCCGAACAGCAAGGGCCTGTCGCATAACAAATACGACGATTTCAACGTCGGCACGCCGGGCCTCATCCTCAACAACTTCAAGGGCGAGGTCGGCAACTCCAATCTCGGCGGTGTCACGCCGGGCAACCCCAATCTCAACAGCTCCGGTCCGGCATCGGTCATCCTCAACGAGGTGATCAGCAGCAACCGCTCGGCATTGAACGGTGCGATCGAGGTGTTCGGCGGGAAAGCCGACGTCATCATCGCCAACCCGAACGGCATCACCTGCGACGGCTGCGGCTTCATCAACACGCCGCATGCGACGTTGACGACAGGCGCGCCTGATATCGGCGGCGACGGCAGGCTCAACGGCTTTACCGTCAAGGGCGGCGACGTCACCATCGGACCGAATGGTGGCAATTTCGCCGCCGGGCTTGGCGCGGTCGACCTCTTCGATATCGTCTCGCGCTCCGTGCACGTCAACGGCGCGGTCTACGGCAAAGACCTTCGCGTCACGGCTGGCCGTAATCAATTCGATTATGCTACCGGCGACGCCACGCCGCTTGCGGCGACATCAGGCACACCGGAATATGCGATCGACGGTTCGGCGCTCGGCGCCATGCAGGCCGACCGCATCAAGATCGTCGTCACCGAAAAGGGCGCCGGCGTGCGCATGCGCGGCGACATGGCCGCCAATGCCGGCGAGCTGTCTCTGTCTGCCGACGGCAAGATCTCGCTCGGCAACGTCTCTGGCCAGCAGGGCGTTTCGATCTCCTCGAAGGCGAAGGTGACGGCTTCCAAGGTCACGTCGAAGGCAAAGGTCGCCGTTCAAGCGGATCAGGGCATCACCCTCGATACGGTCGCCGCCGATGACGATATCCTGCTGTCGAGCGGCAGCGGGTTGTTGAGTGTCGGCGGCGAGGTCAACAGCGCCGCCAGCGTGCTGATGTCGTCTTCGGGCGGCATTGCTGCCGGCAGCGTCATGGCTGGGCAGATCCTTACCCTGTCCGCCACCTCGGGCGACATCCAGATTGCCGGTGCGGCAAAGAGCGGCGATGCACTGTCGATCACCGCGACATCAGGCTCGATCGCCGCGGCCTCGCTTGTCAGCGGCAACAATCTCACGCTTTCCGCCGGCGCCGACATCGCCGTATCGGGCGATGTCCTGGCTGAGGGCGACGTCACGGCTTCGGGTCGTTCGATCGCAGCCGCGACGATCGCCTCCGGCGTCGATCTCGCCGCCACCGCCCAATCCGCCAATGCCGCACTGGTGCTACAGCCGGCGGGCGACATAAGCCTTGCCGCCACGAATGGTTCGATCACCGTTTCCAACGCGCTGCTGAGCAGCGGCGATCTTTCGGCCAATGCCAGCCAGAATCTCGCCTATACCAAGCTGCAGAGCCTCGGCAGTGCCGATCTCTTCGCTGCCGGCCAGATCAGCTACGGCAATCCCACCAGCGCCAAGGGAAACCTGACGCTCACCACCACCACTATCGATCTCTCCAATGGCGGCGCAGGCAACATCGCTGCGGGCGGCACGCTGACGCTCAACGCCGATAGCGCCAATCTCAGCAATAACAGCATCACTCTCGGGGGGCTCACTCTCAATCTATCAGATGCTGCCGATCTCAGCGGCACCAGGATCAATGCCGTTACCAATGCCGGCGGTTCGGGCGACATCGACATCAACGCTTCCAGCCTCTCGACAACGGTCGGCACGGCGCTGCTCGCCGCCAACAACCTGACTCTGACGCTGCCGTCGCTGACCAATGCCGGGCAATTGGCTGCCGGCCACGATTTAACATTCAACATTTCCGACGATTTCACCAACAGCGCCACGGGCCTTGCCTATGCCGGTCACGACGCGGGCCTGTTCATCGGCGGGGTGCTCACGAACAATCAAGGCGCCATCCTCGCCGGCAATGATCTTGAGATTGCCGGGACGACATCGGGAGTAAGAAACACTGAAGTCACCAATATTTCCGGTCTGATCCAGGCTGGAAACGACATGTCCATCCTTACCAGCAATCTGACAAACGAGCGGGCTACTGCGCCGCAATGGACGACCGGGGTGCTGGTTTCGTCAGGCGTCGTCAGCGGCTTTACGCTCAATCCCGTCGCCGCCGGACTGCCTTTCGGCTACCTCGAGACCGCAGATCAGAACATGTACCAGCTCTATGCCGGCGTGGATCCGGGGCTGTGGCAGGATTATCAGCCTCTGCTCTGGTCGAAGGCGACGCTTGCCGACGGCACGACCTATCGTGCATGGACATGGATCTCGGCCGATGGACCCGAAAAGGTCGAGCCGATCATCGAATGGATCAGGGCCCGCGTGCCAAGGGACGCGAACGGTAATCCCGTTGTCGATCCCAACAATCCGTCGCGCTATTTCATCGTCGACGAGGTCAATTTCAGCGGCTCGGATGAAAGCACCACCTATAGCTGGGATTGGTCGTCCCACCTCAGCCAGTCGGTTTACGAAGACCGGTTGGTCGGCACGCTCAGCCCGGAAGCGACGATCCGCGCGAGCCGCAACCTTACTGTCGACGCCACGAATCTCACCAATGCCTACAGCTCGATCGAGGCCGGCGGCGACGCGACGCTGAAGGGCTCGACGCTGACCAATACCGGCGTCAGCCTTTTCCGCACGACGACGACGACCTGCCATGCCCAGGGTGCCTGCACCGCCTATAATGCCAACGGCACTGCCAATCCCTCGAAGAACATCGCCAACGGCTCGACCATCGTCAGCTCCGTCGAGGCGATCGGCGGCGTATCGGCCAACATCAAGGCCGGCGGTGCACTCTCCGTCGATTTCGGCAGCGTCAGCAACACATCGGCGGCCGGCTCGATGGCCGGCGGCGCCAGCGTCACGGCGGCAGGCAATCCCGGCGATCCGCTGTCGGCGCTCTCCGGCCTCACCGCCGGCGGTGCGCTGTTCAACGTCAATTCGGGACTCGGCGGTGCCGCCCTTGCGCCTCCCGCCAACCCGAAATCCGGCGGCTTCGGCGGCAAGATAGCCAACCAGACGTTCCTGTTCGAAACCCGCGCAGCCTACCTCGATGTCGGCACCTTCTATGGCTCCGGCTATTTCATGGACAAAATCGGCTATCAGCCGGAGACGACGGTTCCCTTCCTCGGAGATGCCTATTTCGAGAACCAACTGATCGACACGCAGTTGCGGCAGCTCGTCGGCGAAGGGCTCGGCAGAAGCACGTTCATCGCCGGCAACAGCGCCATCGAGCAGATGAAGACGCTGCTCGACAACGGTGCCACCTATGCCAAGGATCATGGCCTGGCCGTCGGCCAAGGCCTCACGCCTGAGCAGGCGGCGGCGCTGGCCGAGTCGATCGTCCTCTACCAATGGCAGACCGTCAACGGCGTCCAGGTGCTGGCTCCGGTCGTTTATGTTGCCGCCGCTGACCGACAGAAGCTTTCCGGCGGCGGCGCGGCCATGGCGGGCGGCTCGGTCAATATGAATGTCGGCAATCTCGACAATTCCGGCCTGATCGCGTCGGCTGGCGGCCTTACCGTCTCCGGCAGCTCCATCCAGGGCAGCGGCACGTTCCTGTCGCGCGGCGATACGGCGCTCAATGCCACCAACGGCATCACGCTCGCCGCCCAAACGATGACGATCGGCGGCCAGAACGTCGTCAATACCAATGCAGGCGTGACGGCAAGCGGCGCTCTGCAGCTTGCCGGCGGCAGCGGCGATCTGGCGCTGACGGGCGTCAAGGTCAATGCCACAGGCAACGCTTCGCTCACCGGTAAAAACGTAACGCTGGATGCGGCCAAGGTCGACAATAGTGGTCAACAAAATGCCACCGGCACTCAGATCGCCAGTGGTGGGGCCTTGACGATCAAGGCCACCGACAATGTCAACGTCATCGGCAGCTCCGCCAAGGCGGGCACGACGCTCGACGTGACTGCCGACAAGGGTTCGGTGGCCGTGGTGTCGACCGATGTCGCCCGCGACAATCAATCCGGCTACACCAAGACCCTCTCCACCGACCAGCAGCAATCGCAGCTATCCGCCGGCACCAATGCGACGATCAAGGCCGGCGACGACATCCTGCTCTCCGGTTCCTCCGTCAAGGCTGGCGGCAATGTCGCGCTCTCCGCAGGCGACGATATCAACATCACGGCCGCGCAGGAGCGCTCCGAGTCCTCCTTCGGTAAGAAGTCCGCCTCGTCGATCACCCATGTCGGCTCAGAGATATCGGCGGGCGGCGACCTCTCGGTGACGGCAGGCAGCGGCAGCGGCGATCACGACCTCAACATCGTCGGCAGCAAGCTCGCCGCCGACGGCAAGGTCGCTCTCAAGGCCGATGGTGACGTAACGATCGCCGAAGCCACCGACACCGCGACCCTCGACACCAAGCTCAGCATCAAGGGCGGTTTCCTCGGCAGCAGCGAGAAGACGACTACGCATCAGGAAACGACGACGGCCGTCGGTTCCGCCATCACAGGCGGTGGCGGCGTCGACATTGAATCCGGCAAGGACACGGTCATCTCGGCCTCGAAGATCGAAGCCGGCAATGAGGCCGGCGCCGCGAACCTGAACATCACCACCAAGGGCGACCTCATCATCGCCTCCGGCAAGGACACCAGCGCCAAGGATGACAAGGGCTCGCGCAGCGGCTTCCTGTCCAAAGGCTCATCCAGCTACAAGAGTTACGACGAAACGACGGTCGCTTCCGAACTCGGGGCATCCGGTAATATCAATCTGGATGCCGGCGGCGCTGCGGTGATCGCTGGCTCACAAGCGTATGCGGATGGTTCGATTTCCGTCAAGGGCGACAGCGTCTCGGTCATCGGTGCGGCCGAGCAGCATGAGCTTGAGATCACGCGCAAGAAGTCCGGCTTCGGGGTCGGCGGCGGTGGAGGCTTCATTTCGATCTACGGCAGCCAGCAGAACAGCGGCAAGCAGGCCTCCGAGCTCAACGTGGCATCGGTGCTTTCTGCCGGAACGGATGTCGCACTCAAGTCGCGCGATACCGACATCAACATCCTCGGCTCGCAGATCTATGCCGACCAGAACATCACCCTCGATGCTGCCCGCGACGTCAACATAACGCCGGGCGCCGAAAGCGCCTCGTCCGAGGAAAAGGAAAAACGCTCCGGCTTTGGCATTTCCTTCGGCTCGAGCAGCGGCGGCTTTTCCGTTGGTATCGGCCTGTCGTCGGTTTCTGACGCGACGAAGCAAGGCTCGCAGACCAACGCGATGGCCACGCTTTCCGCCGGCAACGACCTGACGATCACCGCCGGCCGCGACGCCAACCTGCAGGCCGCCAACGTCTCGGCCGAGGGCGATGTTGGGATCACTGCTGAACGCGACGTCAATCTGTTCTCGGCGCAAGATCAGACAAACTACGAACACCTGCATGAAGAGTTCTTCGCGGGTATCAGCCTGTCGGTCTCAACCTCCCTGGTGAGCGCGGCTGACAGCGTGAGCGTTGCGGCGCAGAAGCTTGCAAATATCTCTGATGGGTATTCCGCAGCTAACGCCGCCTTTGCCTCGCTCAAGGCCTATGATGCGCTCGACAAAATTGCAAAGGGTGGCAACGTCGGGTCGGCGTCGCTCACGGTAGGCTTCACTTATCAGAAGGAAAAGGAGGCGGCGCAAACCTCTGTTCCGGTCCTGACAGACATACGCGGAGGGCGGTCTGTAACGATCGAGGCAGTCTCCGGGGATCTCACGAGTCATGGAGCACAAATCGCTGCAGGTTACGATGCTGACGGCAATGTCGTCATCTCTGATAATGACAACGCGGGTGATATTACGCTGAAGGCCGGCAAGGATATCATCCTCGAAAGCGCACAGGCGACTGATAGCTCGTCGACGAGCAGCGCGTCAGGGGGCGCAAGCTTCGGCGTTTCCGCCGGCATCGGCATCAATGGTGTCAGCGGGGGACTGACGGGTGGCGCCGACGCATCGGTTGGCAAGTCCAACGCCAATGGAACCACTCAGGTCAATACTCACGTCAACGGCACTGGTGACACCTGGACAAGGAACTGACTCCGGAAGAAGTTGCAAACATCAAGTCAGGCCTGGATGCGCTGGCGAATGGAGGATCTCTCGGAGGCTGCACCCAGCAACAGGGATTCAATCTGTTCGACCTGATTGTGACCCCGGCATATGCGGGCGATTTTTCCACAGATTGCACTATTCGTCAGCGGGACGGTCAACTCATTCATCTTGGCATCAAGTCTTATCAGGACTGCCAGGATGCCATCTACGCTTATCTGAATACGATGGACGCTGAAAAGCGTTCGGATATTCTCAGAAATGCCGGCTTTGCCTTCGTCGTCGACCACCCCCTCGACGTGGAAACCTGGGTGAAGGGCGACTGGCTCCTTGATGCGATCAAAAAACTCGATGGTGACGACCCGGATGGCGCGAATGCCGAGGCTTATGCCGAGGGCCAGAATGCGGCCGCACTGGTCGGCGAACAGCTAATCGGCGAGCGCTCGAAGATCTGGCAGGACACCTCGATTTCCTGGAGCGTTAGGATCGATCGGTTGGAGGCCACAGGGCTTGACATCAATGCGATCATTGCAACCGCGATGCTGGGTGGCGCTGCAGGAAAAGGACCCGTTTACAAGACCAACAGTGAGGCAAAAATTGCGGCTACTGCACTCGGATTTGTAAAGATTAACGACACAACACATGGCGGGCAGCCCGTGTTTAAAAAAGGGAACCTATATATTACACGAGACTTGGATGGCCATAACGGGGGCGCTTGGAAGATGGCAACGTCTATCAAGAATCTCGGCAGCAAAGCCACCCGACTTGGGACTTACGACACGAATCTAAACCGCATAGGTGATTGAAATGATCTCAAACGGCGTCGACGCTCAAAACTGGACGGAGAGAGGAAAAACTATTCGCGATTTAATAAAAGAGCTGCAGTCTTTCGAGGATCCAGAACTACTCGCGGAAATATCTATTGACGGAGGCAAAACCACCCGCCCCATCAGTTTCGTTGGGAAGGAAAATGGGAAATGTCTAATTGTCTATACGAAATGATCGAGCAGCCTACCCTTCTTGTCGCGACGTCGTGCGACTTCGTCCGGATGAACCCTTTTGGCAAGGTCATCGGCAGTTATTTTGATCCGGTTGCCGGTGAGAGAAACCGACGACAAAAGGAATCATTTCTATGGCTGCAAGAGAGTGCAAATTGTACCGTCGAGGCCACGACCCTGTCAGAAAAAACTGAATTACGCGTCCGGGTTTTGCTGGCTGTACAGCAGTCACTTCTAGGAAGCGTTAGCCCTAATTTACGAGCGGTAACGTGCTCTTGGAGCAGTTCAGATATTCAAGTACGCGCGATATTTGACTTGGCTGTAAGTGAAATCGACAAGGAAAACATGGGCGAGGTTGAGACAGAGATCATGTCTCATTTTCCTGACCAGGAGGTGGCTGTAAGCTGCACAAGGGTGGATGCCCCTGCAATAATTGGTGCCGATCAAAACGAGGTATTTGTCTTTAAGCGGCGCGAAGGTTAGGGGCACCACGCCCGAACAGGCGGCCGCGCTTGCGAGCCGATCGGAACTTAAAGATGAGGCCAAAACCGTTTTGCCGCGTGCGTTGTCTTACATCGCCACCGTGCTCCGTTTCCTCGGGGTCCAGAAACGTCCGTCTCATCAGCGTCGACAGCTTGGCGTTCGGAGAACAGGCCGCGAAAGACTCGATCGGGGCCGTCCGCGCTGGCGATCGGAGCGCATGCGAGCGGCTGGCGCCCCGAACGGCAGGGTCTGGTAGCCGCTCTTCATCTCGATTGCTTAGGACCAATCGTTGATGGTTCAGTTCACATCGTGACTTTTGTAATGGAGCAAAGCTTACCGAAACATGGGCGCAGCGACTTATGTGATGCGCCCACGCAGGAGAGGTCGTCTGTTTAAGGAATCGAAGCTGTGCATGAGAAGAATGAGCGATACCCTTCGGTTGCTACTGATGTCAGTCAATCTCGCGGGATATGGAGCATCAGATCGCTTCCTCGGTTTTTTTGAAAGAGACACCCGATATGAGCCGGGCATGGAAGAATCTGCGGTCGATTTCTTCATGCGATATTTCAGAAACGATCTGGAATATTTTTTGATTGCATCCTCGGTACACGCAAACTCCGACGAAGTTGGGCATTACGGCGATGCTGCGGATGACCAGCGAGACGCCAATTTAATAGAGGGCCTTGTGGGGGCTGGGCTTATCAAAGAATTTGGTTTTAAAGAACGATTTGGGTGTGATCCTAGTTCGCAGGAATATACTGAATCGGTCGAAAGGGAATGGGCGAATATTGCCCTGATGAAAGCGCATGATTTCCCTATCGAAAGTGTGAGATCTTTACTTGTCGCAAAGATGATTGCGTATGGACTGTACGGTCATTGCTTCATGATCTCACGCGATTGGAATCTGGCTTTTTATCCACACGATGATTTTGGTTTTGGCGTGATAGGCTTAACCGACAACGTAAATGTACAACTCGCGCACGATTTTTTGGCGCAGGCGGATCAATTGCCGGGCATGCATTCAATCATCAGGACGCCGCCCAGCAATTGAGCCGAGCTCTGAAAGTAAAAGAAGGCGGTCTCCAATGTGGCAGCACCAATGGTTGGTTCCTCTGCAAGGGCGAGAAGACGACCTGGACGGTGGTGAACAGGACGTTTTCTACGTTTATTGAGAGGTGTATCTCGAGATACTGCTGGCGCCCTCTCCGACCCAACCGAAAAGTATATTCAAATCCTCCGGATAAGCGCTGAGTTTCGCAGTGCCGGGGGCCGCCGATAAGCTTCCATCGGACAAGAAGCAAACTATGGATCGAGAATATGCAAGGACAATCGTGGACTACCTCTATGATGAAGGAGATAGGGATATAATATTCTTCGGGTTCATCATCGGTGTCGTTAGCTTCGACAGAGAGGATGCCCCATACGAAAAATCTGAAGCCGACAGATTTAACCACGCACTCCGGCTGGCAAATTTCCTGATTTCTGATGGAGATTTTAATCCTGGAAAATCCATCCGCCAGGAAAACGGTAACTTTAGAAAAACCTTATACGAAGGTGGATTTGAGGAGTTTCGTCAAGATTTAGAGATTTTATTTGATGGAGGTGGCATCGACAATATCGATCTCGTTGCCGGTCCTTGGTTGGTCAAAAACAACATTGGTAAGTCGGCGTCATCCGTCCCGGACCGCATTTCTCAATTATTTGGGTGACGCAACCATGGATAAGCCTTTGACCTTGCCCCGTTTAATTGAAGTAAGCTCTGGCCCGTTGTGAGGTGTGGATCGGGAAAAACACCTCAAGCTTGGGAAGCAGTCTAGTTGACCATCAAAGAATGCAACCCCGCCTCAGACGAAGGTGTTCAGAGGAACAAACCGGCCGCAACGCGGCTATATGCGATCCTTGCGCGGGGAGCGAGAACGGGTGTTATATTCCGTCGCGGCCCGAGCAAACATGTGCAGCTAATTCGTTGGGACCTGCGCAACGATATTTTTGAACATGGGCAATGGTTCAAGGGACGCATCTACGAACGACGCTGCGATCTTTCCCCGTCCGGCCGACTGCTGGTGTATTTCGCAGCGACAAATCGCGCGCCCTACGGAAGCTGGACAGCAATATCAAAGCCGCCATTCTTTACGGCGTTGGCCCTTTGGCCGAAAGGGGATGCCTGGGGCGGCGGCGGCATTTTCGAGGATGAGGAAACACTGCTTTTGAATCATTCCCCCGAGTGGGAGGCCAGCTTCAAACTCGCCGATGGATTTCGGCTAAAGCCGGGAATGCATGTCAAGCCGTGCGGGAACCGGCCAGGCCGCGGTGAGGACGAACCCATCAATGGCCTCCTGCGCGAGCGCGATGGTTGGCGAGTGGTAGAGATCGGTGAAGAGCAGTACTGCGGTTTGAATGCGCCTGCGATTTTTCGCTTTAGCCAGCCGCACGTTGAGGAAAAGGTCGGTTCTAACGGTCGGCGCCTCCAAATGATACTCCACGCGATCGGTCGCAGGCAAAAGGCGTGGTACGGCCTCGATTATCGTGTGATTGATCGCGACGGAACCCTGCTCATCGATCTGCCTGAGAGCGATTGGGCCGATTGGGACGGCGGCGACCTTGTGTTCGCCCGGGGTGGTTGCATCTACCGATTGTCGAAAAGCCAATTCCGATATTATGCCGACAAGCGCGAAGATGCCTTTCAGCGCCTGTATGATTTCAGCGACGCACGCTTTACCGCTGTAGCTCCCACGCGCGCTGCACTCCAATATTGATGGAGCAGGCGGTTCAAAAAAAGCCGAGATACTCGTTACCGGATGAAAGTTGAGTGGGTGGACAGCCGGTAAACGGTTTGTGTTTCGTGCAATGCCGAATTCCTCATGGATAGGTGAGTTGCTCGGATTATTTCATAGATTTAGCGCTCAAGCCCCGTGAGGTGCGTATGGAAGTTGAGAAACAGCTGATCAAGCTCATAGGTGATTTCACCGGACGCCTGCCCGAGGAATATATCGGCGAATACATATCCCTTGCGAAGCACAATGAGTGCGCAGTCGCATTGGAAAATCTATGCACGCAATTGTACGAGCATGACGTGGTGCCGGCTCCAGGGGAACTGATCACCATTCGGGAGCTAGCCGAGGAAATGAACCTGGAGGAGGATACATGGCACTTCCTCAGGCATTCGAATTCGTGAGCTCAGTGCAAGGGCGACAACAGTGAACAAACTTCCAAACTGGCTTGTCCTCAATATCTGGCGAAATCTACTGGGAGAGATTTACCCAGCGATTAGGGCCATCGCCGTCGAATTCGATGAAAAGGCTCTTCTCATAAGATATTACCTTGAGCGTGAGCCGACCGAGTTTGATATCGAAAGCGCGGAAGTATTATCCACAAACGTTTTCGCCTCTGCCGGACCGGAACTGATCGAACGTATCGATACGGAATGTTCCTACGCAACGCGGCTTTTCAAAGATTTGGACGCATTGTCTGGGTTTGTATATTGCCGTCGAGAATACGACATGCCCGAGTGAGGATGGCTGTGTCTCCTGTTCCAGGTGGTGCAGTCGGCATGAGGCGCTTGAATGCGTCACAGCGTTCCTCAACTCAAATCATGCAGATCCGTCGTAATCGCCGGCCCGATCGAAAATTCCGAAAACCGCACCGTCAATCCACTCCGCTCCGGCGTACAGGCGGTGGGCCCGACCTGGTATCTGTCGGCGATTGGGAAGGGCGCTAGCCGCAAGAGCGGCCAGAAGCTCCCGTCGTGCGAAGCCTGGATGCGCAGGGCGCCGGCCGCCAGGGTGACGCGGATGTGGAAGTCCTCGAGTTCCTTGAAGGGTTGCGACACCGACCAGTCGGACCTGCCGTCGGTTACGACGGTGCTGAGGAAGGCTTCGCCGTCGGTGAATTCGACGCCGGTCTTGACCCAGCGGTTCTCGTCGAGGCGCACCATCAGGCCGGCCTGGTCGTAGAGGGTGCGGAATTCGCCTTGTATGCGGATCTGGGCGGTAAAGCTCTCGGCCGTAGGGAAGGCGAGGAAGTGGCCGCTGTCGCGGGTGAAGCCGTAATAGGTCTCCCGCCAGAAATCGGTCTTCTCGCCTGTTGTCAGCGTCAGGCCGGTTGCGTCGGCCTGCCAGCTTTCCGGTTCGTTCAGCCATTTTCCGTCGTTGAAATCGATGCTCATTCCATCCTCGCTTTATTGAAGCCGTGGCGCTGCCGATTCTTCACGCCCGCATCATGCGCGAGCTTCGCGCAGGCGGCCAGCCGCACATGCGGTTCGGCGCTGTTTGCCGCTGCGACGCTCGTCTCACGACATAATCCACGGCTTCCGCTTGACACGATCATTTCATCTCTTATTCTGTTACAAAAACATGAATTACATAATTGTGGAACTTAACTGGGAGCTCTCATATGAAACCGCTTGTCGCATTCCTGCTCGGCACTGCGCTCGTCGCCCTGCCTTCGACCCTGCTTGCTGAGGAGAAGGGCGGCGTCATCAATGTCGCGACGATCGGCGAGCCGCCGACGCTCGATCCGATGTCGTCGACGGCCGATCTCGTCGGCATCGTTACGCAGCATATTTTCGAAACGCTCTATACGTTCGACAAGAGCTGGAACGTCACGCCGCTGCTGGCGGAAAGTCTGCCCGAGATCAGCGCCGACGGCAAAACCTATACGATCAAGCTCAGGACCGGCATCAAGTTCCACGACAATAGCGACATGACCTCGGAGGATGTCGTCGCCTCGCTGAACCGCTGGATGAAGATCGCCTCGCGCGGCAAGCAGGTGGCCGGCTTCATCGACAAGATCACCGCCGCTGATGCCTCGACAGTGACCATCACGCTGAAGCAGCCCTATGCGCCGCTGACCTCGCTGCTCGCCTTCAACAATTCGGCGGCGATCATCATCCCGTCGGAAAAGCAGGACGAACCGATGAAGGAGTTCATCGGCACCGGCCCCTATATGCTGAAGGAGCGCAAGGCCGACCAGTATATCCAGCTCGTCCGCTTCGACGGCTACAAGTCCCGCGAAGGCGACAGCAATGGTTATGGCGGCGCCCGCCATCAATATCTCGATGAAATCCGCTTCGTGCCGGTGCCGGACCCGAACACCCGCGTCGAGGCCGCCATCTCCGGCCAGTATGATTATGTCGACTCGATCGCGGTCGAATCCTACGACAAGCTGAAGGCCTCTACCGCCTCGCAGCCGGTCATGTTGAAGCCCTTCGGCTACCCGGTCTTCGTCTTCAACACGAAGGAGGGTGTTGCCGGGAATGTCGAGGTTCGCAAGGCGATCCGCCAGGCGCTCAGCATGGAAGACATGCTGGCCGCGGCTTTCGGCAGCAAGGACTTTTATGCGCTCGACGGCGCCATCTATCCGAAGACCTTTTCCTGGTCGACGGATGCCGGCGTCGAAGGCGCCTATAACGTCGCCGATCCGGAAGGGGCTGCCGCTGCCGCCAAGAAGGCCGGCTACAATGGCGAGCCGATCCGCATCCTGACCAGCCGCCAGTACGAATTTCACTACAAGATGGCGCAGGTCGCCGCCGAATATCTGAAGCTTGCCGGCTTCACCGTCGATATGCAGGTGGTGGACTGGGCGACGCTGACGCAGCGCCGCACCGATCCGAAGCTCTGGGATATCTACATCACCCACAGCCCCTTCCTGCCGGAGCCGGCGCTGATCGGCTCGCTCTCGACCAGTTCGCCCGGCTGGTGGGATACGCCGGCCCGCAAGGCCGCCGTCGATGCCTTCACCTCCGAGGTCGACCCGACGAAACGCGTGGCGCTCTGGGCCGATGTCCAGAAGGCTATCTATACAGACGCGCCCTTCATGAAGATCGGCGATTTCAACGCCGTCGCGGCAAAGTCGGTCAAGCTTGAAGGTGTCGATCCGGCCCCGTGGCCGTATTTCTGGAACGCTTCGATCAAGAAGTAAGCATCGCCGCCGGTGCCGGCCCTGCGGGGCTCGGCGCCGGTTTTTTCTGCTGCATCTGCAAGGGCTTGAAGGCCATCATTCATGATCCGCTACATCCTCCAGCGCTTCTTTGGCATGATCGTCGTGATGTTTCTCGTCGTCACGATCGTCTTCGTCATCGTGCGCGTGACGCCGGGCGACCCGGCCGCCGTCATGCTCGGGCCGGATGCGACGCCGCAGGATGTTGCCGATCTCCGCGCCCGGCTCGGCCTCGATCAATCCCTCAGTCTGCAATATCTCTATTATATCGGCCAGCTGCTGAAGGGTGATCTCGGCCAGTCGATCTTCCTCAACATGCCCGTCACCTCCGCTCTGCTCGACCGCGCCGAGCCGACCTTCTTCCTGACGCTGTTTTCGCTCGCCATCGCCAGCATCATCGCCTTGCCGATCGGCATCTACGCCGCCTATCGGCGCGGCTCCTTCGTCGACCAGGCGGCAACGACGCTGGCGATGTTTGCCGCCAGCATCCCGAGCTTCTGGCTCGGCCTCATCCTGATGCAGTTCTTCGCCGTCCGGCTCAACCTCTTCCCGGTCTCGGGCTATGGCGGCCCCGGCTCGACCTTCGCGGACCGAATGTATCACCTGACACTGCCGGCCTTTGCGCTGGGCATCGTCTCCTCGGCGCTGATCCTGCGCTTCACTCGCGCCTCGATGCTCGATGTGCTAGGCGACGACTATATCCGCACGGCGCGCGCCAAGGGGCTGGTCGAGTGCAAGGTCATCCTCAAGCACGCGCTGAAGAATGCGCTGATCCCGATCCTGACGGTGCTCGGCCTGACGGCGGCGGTGCTGATCTCAGGCGCCGTCGTCACCGAAACCGTTTTCGGCCTGCCGGGTGTCGGCAATCTCGTCGTCTCGGCGGTGCTGCGGCGCGATTACCCCGTCATCCAGGGGGCGCTGCTCGTCATCGCCGCCCTCTATGTGCTGATCAATTTTGCGATCGACATGCTCTATCTGTTGGTCGATCCGAGGGTGCGCTACTGATGGCCGATATCGCAATCAAATCAGCCGAGAGCGAAGGCAGCAAATTCGTCCGCCGTCTGCTCAAGCGCAAAACGGTGGCCTTCGGCCTGTTGATCCTGGCGATCTTCGTGCTGCTGGCGGTCTTCGCGCCTGTCGTCTCGCCCTATTCGCCCTCCAAGCTTTCCATCGTCAACCGGCTGAAGCCGCCGAGCGGCACCTTCTTCTTCGGCACGGACGAGTTCGGCCGCGACGTCTTCTCGCGGACGATCTTTGCCGGCCGCCTGTCGCTGCTCGTCGGCGTTGCGGTCGTCAGCCTGTCGGCGGTGATCGGCGTGACGCTCGGCCTGCTTGCCGGCTTTTTCCAGAAGCTCGATACGCCGATCGCCCGGCTGATCGATGCGATGATGGCATTCCCAGATATTCTGCTGGCGATCGCCCTCGTCGCCGCGCTCGGCCCGTCCTTGACCACTGTGATCATCGCCCTGTCGATCGTCTATGCGCCGCGTCTGGCCCGCATCGTCCGCGCCTCGACCCTCGTCATCCGCGAGCTGCCTTATGTCGAGGCGGCGAGGGCGCTCGGCATTTCCACTTTCCACATCATGACCCGGCACGTGCTGCGCAACCTGCTGTCGCCGATCCTGGTGCAGGCGACGTTCCTCTTCGCCAGCGCGATGCTTGCCGAAGCCGGTCTGTCTTTCCTCGGCCTCGGTGTCAGCCCAGAAATTCCGACGTGGGGAACGATGATTGCAGCCGGCCGCCAATATATCGGCCAGGCCGACTGGATGACGCTGTTTCCCGGTGTCGCCATCATCCTCTCGGTGCTGTCGCTGCAGATGGTCGGCGACGGCCTGAGGGACATGCTCGACCCAAGACTTCGCAAGGACCTTTAATCCGCTGGCCAGACGTCGGCCAATCGAAATTCGCCTAATCCAATTCGCATGACAGGAGTTTGCGTGAATCAGTTTCCCAACGCCGCCGGCAAGGTTGAGAATTCGCCTTACCAACGGTTAGCCGCCCTCGGCATCAAGCTGCCGCCGCCGCCGCCGCCGATCGCCAATTTCGTGACGCATGTGGTGGAGGGCAATATGCTTTACCTCTCCGGCCAGGGGCCGCGCGAGGCCGACGGCTTCCTGCACGCCGGCAAAGTCGGCGCCAATGTCGGTGTCGATGAGGCTTACCGGCATGCACGGCTGACCGGCATCAATCTGCTCGCCGTCATGCATGATGCGCTCGGCGATCTCTCCCGCGTCAAGCGGGTGGTCAAGCTTCTCGGCATGGTCAATGCCGTGCCTGAGTTCGAGGATCATCCGAGTGTCATCAACGGCTGCTCGGATCTGCTGATTGCCGTCTTCGGCGCGGCCGGCGAACATGCCCGCTCGGCCGTCGGCTTCGGCTCGCTGCCCGGCAACATCACCGTTGAAATCGAGGCGATCGTCGCCTTGAATGGCTGACGAGAGCTTTCATATTCGGAGCAGCGTCCACCATGGCCCGTTGCTCGACTGAGACTTCTGGAGACCTTCATGCCCAATGACATCAGACCTTCGCTCGGCCTTCGCCCCGTCATCAACGTATCCGGCACGATGACCAGCCTCGGCGCCTCGATCGTCGTGCCGGAGGCGATCGAGGCGATGGCATCGATCCTGCCGCATTTCGTCGAGATCAACGACCTGCAGCGCAAGGCAAGCGCCGTCATCGCCCGCCTGACCGGCGGCGAGGCCGGCTTCGTCACCGCCTCCTGCTCGGCCGGAATTTCGCTGGCCGTCGCCGGCGCCATCACCGGCGACAATCTGCTGGCGATCGAGAAGCTGCCGGATGCCGTGTCCGAAAAGAACGAGGTGCTGGTGCAGATGGGCCATGTGGTGAGCTACGGCGCGCCGGTCGACCAGGCGATCCGGCTTGCCGGCGGCAAGGTCGTGCTTGTGGGACAGGCGACCTCGACGCATCGCTTCCACATGGAAAAGGCGATCACCGACAAGACTGCCGCGGCCGTCTATGTCGTCTCCCACCATGTCGTCGATTACGGCCTGCTGAACCTCAAGGAATTCGTCGAGATCGCCCATGCCAGGGGCGTGCCGGTGATTGTCGATGCGGCCTCAGAATATGACCTGAAGATCTTCCTGGAGCAGGGGGCCGATATCGCCCTTTACTCCGGCCACAAGTTCCTCGGCGGCCCGACCTCGGGCATCGTTGCCGGCCGGAAGGAGCTGGTGCGTCATGCCTTTCTGCAGAACATGGGCATCGGCCGCGGCATGAAGGTCGGCAAGGAGAGCATCTTCGGCGTCATGGCGGCCCTCGAAGCCTGGGAAAAGCGCGATCATGCCGGCATCCGCGAGCGCGAGACCGGCTCGCTCACCCTGTGGAAGCGCACACTCGACGGCCGTCCCGGCGTCACCGCGCTGATCGAGCCCGATCCGACCAACAATCCGCTCGACCGGCTGCGTCTTATCGTCGATTCCGAGCAGGCCCATATCACCGCCTGGGATCTGGCCGATGCGCTGGCGAGGGGCAACCCGCCGATCATCGTACGCGACCATGAGGTGGAGCACCGCTATTTCTATCTCGACCCGTGCAACCTGCATCCGGGCCAGGATGTCATCGTTGCAAACCGCCTGGCTGAGGAACTCGACAAGGCGCGCGCCTCCAACGAGATCATCGCAACCCCGATCGAAAACCGCAGCCGGCACCGCTTCGACGGCGTGCTGCGCTGGCCGGATTGAGCCGCAAAGGAACCGACTGACATGGGCAGCGTCCAAGCACAATCGATCGCTTCAGCCAGCACCGTTCTTTCCGTCGAGGGGCTGACGACGTCCTTTCTGGTCGACGGCGCCTGGAAACCGGTGGTGCGCGATGTCTCCTTCACCGTCGCACCCGGTGAAACCGTGGCGATCGTCGGTGAATCCGGCTCGGGCAAGAGCGTCACCTCGCTCTCGATCATGCGGCTGCTGCAGCCGGACATGAGCCGCATCGAAGGCCGCGTCATGCTCGGTGGGCGCGACTTGCTGGCCTTGCCGGAACAGGCCATGCGGCAGGTGCGCGGCAACGAGGTGGCGATGATCTTCCAGGAGCCGATGACCTCGCTCAATCCGCTCTTCACCATTGGCGATCAGATTTCCGAAGCGCTGCTCTGCCATTCCGATATGAGCCGGACCGATGCCAGGGCCGAGACGATCAGGCTGCTGGAAAAAGTCCGCATCCCCTCTGCCGCCTCGCGCTTCGACGAATATCCGCATCGTTTCTCCGGCGGCATGCGCCAGCGGGTGATGATCGCCATGGCGCTCGCCAGCCGGCCGAAACTCTTGATCGCCGACGAGCCGACGACGGCCCTCGACGTGACGATCCAGGGCCAGATCCTCGATCTCATCAAGATGCTGCAGGAAGAGGAGGGGACCTCCGTCCTCTTCATTACCCATGACATGGGTGTCGTCGCCGAGATCGCCGATCGGACGGTGGTGATGTATCGCGGGGAACAGGTGGAAAGCGGTGCCACCGCCGATATTTTCCACCGCGGCAAACACCCTTATACCAGGGCGCTGCTGTCGGCCGTGCCGGTGCTCGGCTCGATGCAGGGCCGCCGGCGGCCGCTGCGTTTTCCCGTGGTCAATACGGCGACAGGCGAATCGGACATACCGGCTGAGGCCGCCGATACCGTCGCCGCGACGCCGGTCTTGCAGGTGAAGAACCTCACCAAGCGTTTCGATATCCATTCCGGCCTGTTCGGCCGGCTGACCAGCCGCGTGCATGCGGTCGAAAACGTCTCCTTCGATCTTCATGCCGGCGAGACGCTGTCGCTCGTCGGTGAGTCCGGCTGCGGTAAATCGACGACGGGCCGCGCCATCATGCGTCTCATCGAGCCGCAGGCGGGTTCCGTTCTCGTCGAGGGCAGGGAGGTGCTCGGCCTCGACAGGAAGGATCTGCGCGAGATGCGCAAATCCGTGCAGATGATCTTCCAGGATCCGTTCGCCAGCCTCAATCCGCGCATGACGGTGGGTGCAGCGATCGCAGAGCCCTATCTCGAGCACCGGATGGGCAGCGCAAGAGAGGCGAGGGAGGTCGTCGCCGATCTGCTGGTCAAGGTCGGGCTCTCCCCGGACATGGCGGCGCGTTATCCGCATGAATTTTCCGGCGGCCAGCGCCAGCGCATCTGCATCGCCCGGGCGCTTGCCCTGCAGCCGAAGGTCATCGTCGCCGATGAAAGCGTGTCGGCGCTCGACGTGTCGATCAAGGCGCAGGTCATCAACCTGATGCTCGACCTGCAGCAGAGCCTCAACCTCGCCTTCCTGTTCATCTCGCACGACATGGCGGTGGTCGAGCGCGTCAGCCACCGGGTGGCGGTGATGTATCTCGGCGAGATCGTCGAGATCGGCCCGCGCGCCGCCGTCTTCGAAAATCCGCAGCATGCCTATACCAAGAAGCTCATCGCCGCCGTGCCCGTGCCGGATCCCGATCGGCGCCACGAAAAACGCATGGTGGCGAATGACGAAATCAAGAGCCCGATGCGTGCCGTGGACTACCAGCCTCCGGCCACCTTGTATCGTGAAGTCGGGCCGGGCCATCTGGTGATGGCCGACCGGTAACGAAAGGCGTTGGGAGTTGCTTAACCGGCCGGCGGCGCATAAAGCAGATGCAGAGACATCTGCCCGGAAAGCCGCATCAATGGACAAGACAGAGTATTTTTCGAAGCTCGGCGGTTTGCCGCCGCAGACCCAGTTGCTTTCCGGCAGGGCCGTTTTCACCACGGCTTACGCGGTCATCCCCCGCGGCGTCATGAGCGATATCGTCACCAGCCTCCTGCCGCATTGGACGGGAACGCGGGCATGGGTTCTCTCCCGTCCGCTTTCCGGCTTCTCCGAGACCTTCTCGCAATATGTGATGGAGGTTCAGCCGGGTGGCGGAAGCGACCGGCCGGAGCCGGACAAGCGGGCCGAAGCGGTGCTCTTCGTCGTCGAAGGCGGCATGACGGTGGAACTCGAAGGTGTCAGCCATACGCTGCGCGCCGGCTCCTTCGTCTATATCCCCGCCGGTTCGGCCTGGCGTCTGAAGAATGACGGCTCGGCTGCTGTAATCTTCCACTGGGTCCGCAAGGCCTTTCAGGAGGTCGACGGGCTGGAGCCGCCGCCGGCGATCGTCACCCATGAGGACGACCATCCGATCCGGGCCATGCCCGACACCGACGGCCGCTGGGGCACGACCCGCTTCATCGATCCGGCCGATGTGCGCTACGACATGCACGTCAATATCGTCACGCTGGAGCCGGGCGCGGTGATCCCCTTCATGGAAACCCATGTCATGGAGCACGGGCTCTATGTGCTCGAGGGCAAGGCGGTCTATCGCCTCAACCAGGACTGGGTCGAGGTCGAGGCCGGCGATTTCATGTGGCTGCGCGCCTTCTGCCCGCAGGCCTGCTACGCCGGCGGCCCCGGCCGGTTCCGCTACCTGCTCTACAAGGACGTCAACCGGCATGTGAAGCTCTGGTAGCGTCGGTCGCCGGAACTTAGTTCCGCAAGCAACGACGATAAAGCCTTGTGTTCGGGGCCAAGCGGACGCCGGTTCAAATACGAAGTTACAGGGATTATCGTTTCATGCCGCCGACGCGACACATCTGATAAGTTAGTGTAAAGGGCGTCTAAAACTCTGTCGCGATTCCATGTCGAGCTCAGACGTGGCAAGGTTATGCCGATCCGCCCAACTCGCCATCCTCGTCCAGCACATGCCCGGACAGGAAGCTGTTCTTTACCATCCACTCCCTGATGATGTATCTCATCACGTCTTCCCGTGTTTGCCCGAGTTCGCCGGCGAGGTCCCGCAAGACTTCATCAACATCGTCTTCCATAGAAACAGTCGTCGCATTGCGCAGCCGGAGTGCCGCTCGCCGAAGCATAATCTGCAGATCAGAACGCGGGATGTCCGCGATCCGGTCCGCTGCATCCTGGAGAAGCGTGGCGGCGTCGGACGATGTCATCATTGTGCGCTTCCCTACGTTCCTCACCAACCGCATGCGCTAAAGGTGCCGCCTGTCTCTTTGGAGAGCGGAATCTGTCGGAAATCGCGCGCTTGATAAAAGCGACTGTCGAAAGATGACCGAGACTGGATGAGGTTTGCGAGAAGTAACTTAACGAGTCTGCTCAGGCGCCGGTAGGCGACTGACTACAACGACTGGTCCGATTCCTTGTATCAGTTTGCGATTCTTTTCGAACTCCGCGGAGGATTTCGAGGACAGTGGTGCTTTTCCAAAGTGCCGGCTGAGTTCGATAGTAAGGGCGGCGGGCGAGGTCATTCCATCATTGTAAAGCTTGAACAGCAATTTGACGGCGATGTTGTAACATTTGGGATCTTCGAGGCTACTTGTGCAATCGTATCCTGCGTTGTCGAGTACGCCCTGCAATATAGCCATGTCAGAGGTCCGAACAGACATGTGGAGATTGGAAGACATGCTGCCCTCCTTAATTTTGGGGCGAAGGGAACCGTCAGCCTCCACGCAGTAGCGCCCGGGTAAAAAGCTACTGAAGATCTATCCTGCGCCTAATCAATGCGGCTGGCAAATTAAATATTTGGGATGAACAGAAAGCGATCAAGATTGTGCTTTGCAATGCGTCGCGGACATTTAAAAATACTTATAAATTTCCTGCTTCTACGTGACTAGCGGTCGGTTGCCGCTCTGTTTGCCGTCCTTGTTCAGGCCTGCAGGACGCAACGCGCTCTCGATCACGTCCTGAATTGCGTTCGAAGCCATCTCATCTCTCGCGCATATCTGGATCTTTTCTGCCGCGTCATCCGGTCTGACGCGTATTTCGAAGGATGGGCGGCGAGATCTCTTTCATTTAATCATGTTGGTCCGCGCAATAGGGCCACTTACCACATGTGTGCCGCCCGGCCTCCGAATGAACTCGGTGCAAGGAAGATTCCGTCAGCCTTTACTCAAGCCGGAGCAATGGTGCTATCACCCGACAGCATGCCGGCAATCGCGCCTGTAATTGGCATGGTCGCTGCAGGATAACCATGGCGCGGCATCTCCATATCAGCGAACACGACGATGGTTCGGCATTCCTCGCTCAATCGCCTCACGGGGTCATCAAGTTCTTTCCGCAGGGGCGTCCGGCTCGGGTTGCGCTCCCTTCGTTTTCCCATGATGCCAAAGCCTCAGGATCGGCGCCCATCTTCCACCGCCTCTAAGAGGGGTAGGCGGGCACCCGGATCGTCGCTGCCCTGATGCGCCGGACTACCATCACCCCTTCGCGACGGTCGCCATTTTCCGAAGCAACGAGATCTGTCGTCGCGTAGTCCGCTCGCTTGAGGATGGACAGCAGCCGCCAATTCTCGTCGCGTTTCGCAGCAGTTTCAGTTGTGATGATTACTACCATAACCATCCCTTAAAAGTTATAATGATGACGGTGAAGCTCGCCGGGATGGAAGCCCTGAATACGAAGTCGCCGTCTTACGACCAATTCCCCGAAGGACCTGGAACTCGCGCGCTGGCAGTGATTGTCGACCGGCAGATGATCTGCATTCAGCAGGGCCTGATCGATAGAATGCTGGCGCGAGGCGAGCCTGCCGGTCTGGTCAAGGAAAGGCTGCTCAAGTTGACAGAGGACTTGCGCAACCACTGCTTCCACCAAGATCTGATCCAGGCTTCGATCCGATTAGAGCGCTGAGCCACCCGCCTAGGCGCGCCTCTCAGCTTCCCGAGTGGCGATCTTCATGCTGTGATCGCTCCGCGCCTGCTTGAGTTCACCCATTGTGGGAAGTTCCCGGACAGCCAGACTCATATCTTCGGTCTCAGCGTTTCGGCGTTTTGTGAAATGATGCCGCGGCTTCTTTGCTTGACGGAGTTCGTCAGCTGCGCGCGCTTCCTCAGGTTGCGCGGCGAGGTCGGTGCGTGCGGCGACGGCATGGGCGATCAATTCCTTTGCGGAGGGATTACCATGCGGGCGCCTGCCGTTGGCGCCAAAGTCGTGGCGGTCACTGGCGATAAAGGGTTTGGCGTTGTTATGCCTCGACATTTGCTGCCTCCTTTTTTTATTGTGAATTGGCGAGGCCACCGTGCTGGCCTCCTGCTTGTCTAGCATGGCCGGTGAAGTCGGTGTGTATTTCGTTGTAAAAACCGATCTATGGAACTTCCAAGAGGTCATGCTTTTAGAATAACACAATAAAATGTCGGAATGGTTTTATTGTTCAAGTATTTTACCTGGATGTCATTTCGGCCACCATTATAAAATTATAAAAATATTTACGCCCGGAAATTGGTCCCGATAAGGTATTTGTAGAATTGTGTCCCAGTTCGGGCTTCCCGATCTGTCGGTGAAATTCACCCGCAGGCGATTACACGATCGCGCAGGATGAGGAGCCGATCGAGGCCTGTCGTGGCTTGCCTACCGTGGCGTCGCGACCTGCATCATTTGCCCTCGATTGCTGAGGGGAACCGCTTGCGCAGCGTGTCCGAATCGAGTTGACGGCTCGCTGATCTCTTGGCGGCGACGAATGCGACGCAGGAGCCGTTCCGATAAATGCATGGCCTGCCACGCCAGAGCGCTTCCGCTATCTGTTCTAAAAGGCCGTCAACCGCAACTTCGCGTACCGCGCCGAGATGCTGACAGCGCCTTTTCCGCGCACTTGTCCGGTTGCTTGACAGCTCTTTCGAATGCCCGCATCGTCCTTCGATGCAGGATATGGATTCATGGTTGTCGGCGAAGAAAGAGATAAGCCGAAGAAACGCTGCCGAGGCGGTCTTCGAAGATCTCCGCACGGCGATTGTTAGTCGGAAACTGGCGCTCGGAACCCGTCTTCCCGCGGAGGTGCAACTCGCCGAACGTTACGGCATCAGCCGGGCGATCGTGCGTGAAGCGCTCCGCTCGCTGCAGACGCTGGGCTTCACACAGACCAGAACCGGGCGGGGCACCTTCGTCGTTTCGGAAAGCCCGGCGCGGCAGCTCGGCGGCGGCGCTTATTCCGCCCGCGATCTCATGGAGGCGCGCCCCTGTATCGAGATCCCGGCTGCGGGCTGGGCCGCATTGCGGCGCTCGAACGAGCAGCTCGCATCGCTCACATCCTTGTGCGACCGGATGGACGTGGAGGAGGACGTCCAGATATGGGTGCGGATGGACGCTGAGTTTCACGGAGGGATCGCCGAAGCCTCCGGCAATGCGATCTTCGGGAAGGTCGTTGCCGATGTCCGCGGGGCGCTTTCGACGCAATCGGAACTGGTGGAGCATGTTCGCGGCCGGCGTAAAGCCTCCAACGCCGAGCACCGCCGCATTCTCCAGGCCGTAACCGCAGGCAGCGAGGGGGATGCGCGGGCAGCCATGGCCGAGCACCTGCTGGAGGTCAAGCGGTCCATCATCGGCATTGCCGGTGAAGAGAATCGCCGCTGACGACATGATTTTCAATTTCGCGCCCGGACGTCCGGGGCTCTGCCGATCGAAGACAAAGCGATGAACGATCTAGAAGACTGGCTATCCGACTCCGCGATCCTCAGTCGAAAAAGCGCCTCGGAACTTGTGTTCGAGGAACTGCGCAATCTCATTCTATCCGGCCGTTTTGCCGCCGGTTCCAAGCTGCCGTCGGAAGCCAAGCTTGCGACGAAATACGGTGTCAGCCGTCCGATCGTGCGGGAAGCGCTGCGCTCGCTACAGATTTTGGGGCTGACGGAGACGCGAACGGGAAGCGGAACCTATGTGCTCGCGGCTGGCGGTGGCCGAGATATCCGTTACGGCGATTATTCGGCGCGTGATCTGGTGGAGGCGCGGCCCTTCGTCGAAGTATCCGCTGCCGGCTGGGCAGCGCTGCGCCGAAGCGATGACGAGCTGTCCCGGCTGCTTCTCCTTTGCGACCGGATGGAGCGGGAAGAAGATACCGAGGCCTGGGTGCGGCTGGATTCGGATTTTCACGGGCTGATCGCCGAGGCGTCAAAGAATGCCGTCTTTCGCGACATCGTCGATGACGTCCGCGAGGCGATGGCGCAGCAATCCGGGCTGCTGACCGCCTTGGGGCCACGCCGTCAGGAATCGAATGAAGAGCATCGCGCCATCGTCGAAGCCATTCGGATAGGGTCGGAGGCCGAGGCCCAGACGGCAATGGAAATTCATCTCAGGAAGGTCGAGGCGGCTGTCAGCCGCATCATCGGCGCCGCGCCGCGCTGAAGTTTGTCGCGCAGCGTAAGGAAGCGACGTTGTTCAGTCGCCAGACGCTGGCTTTCCACAGGCCGGCGGTGACGCATCCACAAATAGCAGAGTGAAAATCCTTGACTGCAGGGTGGTTTTTCCTTAAATCGCCAAACCTGTCAGACCGCATAGCAGATTAACATCTTTGTAGGTCTGCACGGAGGGGCGGCCGGGAGGTTGCCGAACCCATGGAGGGAGGAGAAATGACAGTCATGCAAAATAGAAGTGAGGCGGATCGCCAGGTCTTTGCCGAGGAGGATCTCGGCTACCACAAGGCGCTGAAGCCGCGGCAGATCCAGATGATCGCCATCGGTGGCGCCATTGGCACGGGGTTGTTTCTCGGCGCCGGCGGCCGGCTTGCCGCTGCCGGTCCGGCACTTGTGCTGGTCTATGCCTTGTGCGGCCTTTTCGCCTTTCTCGTTCTGAGGGCTCTCGGCGAACTGATCGTCCATCGCCCGACCTCGGGCTCGTTCGTCTCTTATGCCCGCGAATTTTACGGTGAAAAGCTCGCCTTCGCGGTTGGCTGGATGTATTGGCTGACCTGGGCGATGACGGCGGTCGCCGACGTCACTGCGGTCGCCCTCTACATGAATTTCTTCAAGGCCTATGTCCCCTGGATCGCGATGATCGATCAGTGGGTGTTTGCGTTGGCGGCGCTGGTCCTCGTCCTCTCGATGAACCTTCTGTCGGTGAAGGTCTTCGGTGAACTGGAATTCTGGTTCAGCCTCGTCAAGGTCCTCGCCCTGGTCGTCTTCCTGATCGTCGGCGTCTACTTCGTCGTCACCGGCACGCCGATCGACGGCCATGTTCCGGGTCTCAGCACGATCACCGATTTCGGCGGCATGTTCCCGAACAGCGTCCTGCCGGCACTGGTGGTGATCCAGGGCGTGGTGTTCGCCTATGCCTCGATCGAGCTGATCGGCACCGCCGCCGGTGAAACCGAAAATGCCCGCAAGGTCATGCCGCGGGCGATCCGCACGGTCGTGCTGCGCCTGGTGGTCTTCTATGTCGGCTCGGTCCTGCTGCTGTCGCTGTTGCTGCCTTATACCGCCTATAAGGGCGGCGAGAGCCCGTTCGTGACCTTCTTCGGCAAGATCGGCATCCAGGGCGCCGACGTCGTCATGAACCTGGTCGTGCTGACGGCCGTCCTGTCGTCGCTCAATGCCGGCCTCTATTCCACAGGCCGCATCCTGCATTCCATGGCGATTTCCGGCTCGGCGCCGGCGGCGCTGGCGAAGATGAACCGGTCCGGCGTGCCCTATGTCGGCATTGCGGTGACAGCTGTCGTGACCGCCTTCGGCGTCGTGCTGAACGCCGTCGTTCCGGCAGAGGCCTTCGAGATCGGCCTGAATGTCGCCGCCCTCGGCATCATCGCCGCATGGGGCGTGATCGTGCTGTGCCAGCTCAAGCTGTGGCAACTGTCGCGGCAAGGCAAGTTGGCGCGGCCCGAATTCCGGATGTTCGGCGCGCCCTATACTGGCCTGCTGACCCTGGGCTTCCTTGCGGTCGTCGTGATCCTCATGGCGCTCGACTATCCGGTCGGAACCTACACGGTCGCTTCTCTGGCGCTGATCATTCCGGCGCTGGTCGTCGGCTGGCTGCTGATGCGTGAGCGCATTTACATGCTCGCCGCCGAACAGGGCGAGGACCGCGGCGGTTTTGATCTCGCCTGACACCGATCGACAATCCAAGCTTGCCCGGCGGTGCATATTGCCGCCGGGGCGCGGCATGAATGGAGAGAGACATGACCTCGAGTGAGGATTTCGTCGTCGCCGATCGTGGCGGCATCGTCGAGAACAGCCATCGCGTCCACGCGGCTGTCGTCGATGCAACGGGCAGGCTGCTTTACGCGCTGGGAAATCCGGCGCGCATAACGCTTGCCCGCTCCGCCGCCAAGCCGGTCCAGGCGCTTGCCATCCTGGAGACGGAGGGTGTCGAGCGTTTCGGCTTCGATGATGTGGATATTGCGCTGATGTGCGCGTCCCACAGCAGCGAAGGGCGGCATATCGCGCGCGCGCGCGCCATGCTGTCGAAGATCAAGGCCGAGGAGGCCGACCTTCGCTGCGGCGGTCATCCTTCGCTGTCGGAAACGGTCAACCGCTCATGGATCAAGGAGGACTTTGTCCCGACGGGCGTCTGCAGCAATTGCTCGGGCAAGCATGTGGGCATGCTTGCCGGCGCCCGGGCGATCGGCGCGGGCATGGAAGGCTACCACTTGCCGGATCATCCGATGCAGGGAAGGGTCAAGCGCACCGTCGCCGAACTCTGCGATCTAGACGTCCGGGATGTCGAATGGGGGATCGACGGATGCAATCTTCCGACTCCCGCTTTTCCTCTGGACCGCCTGGCCCGCATTTATGCCAAGCTTGCTTCGGCGGCGGACGGGGACGGGTCGGGTGAGGGGCTGTCGGCGCGGGGTGCGGCGCTGGCCCGCATCTTCCATGCGATGGTGCGCTATCCTGACATGGTCGCGGGCGAGGGACGCTACTGCACGCTGCTGATGCGCGCATTCAACGGCGCCCTCATCGGCAAGCTCGGGGCCGATGCCAGCTATGCGATCGGCGTGCGGGCTTCGGATGCAACCCGGCGATTGGGAACGGACGGTGCGCTCGGCATCTCGGTCAAGATCGAGGACGGCAACCTTGAAATCCTTTACGCCGTCGTGACGGAGCTTCTCCAGCGGCTCGGGATCGGTTCGGCTGATACCCGCAGCCAACTCGCGCCGTTCCATCATCCCCAGCGCGTGAACACGATGGGTGTCACGACAGGCGGCGTCTCTTTTCCGTTCAAGCTGCGCCGATCGGAGGCGGACGGGGAGGAGGCCGCCCCGACCCGATGACGCCTGCAGACGCGGCTATGCTGCCGCGTCACCAGCCATTCTCGTCTTCAGCCTGCCGCCGCAATGCGTGCCGGCAGCGCCCCACTCGAAAGTTCCTGTCATGACCACATCCGATATGACTGCTATCCGTGTTGAGCACGACCTGATCGGCGATCGCGACGTGCCTGCCGCGGCCTATTACGGCGTGCATACGTTGCGTGCGGTCGAGAATTTTCCGATTACCGGTCAGACGCTGAAGGAATCGGCGGATCTGATCGCATCCCTGGCGGCGATCAAGCAGGCGGCGGCTGAGGCCAATGTTAGCCTCGGCCTTCTGGATCAGGAGCGGGCCGATGCCATTGTCGCGGCCTGTATCGAAATCCGCGACGGTGCGCTGCACGACCAGTTCGTCGTCGATCTGATCCAGGGCGGGGCGGGAACCTCGACCAACATGAACGCCAACGAGGTGATTGCCAACCGGGCGCTGGAAGTCCTCGGGCATCGCCGCGGCGAGTACCAGCACCTGCATCCGAACGAACACGTCAATCTCTCGCAATCCACCAACGACGTCTATCCGACGGCGCTGAAGCTTGCCGCATGGATCGGCGTTCATCGTCTGGTCGACGCCATGGCGATCCTGCGCCGGGCCTTCGAAGCCAAGGCGGTCGAGTTCGCCGACGTCCTCAAGATGGGTCGCACGCAATTGCAAGACGCTGTGCCGATGACGCTCGGTCAGGAATTCGGAACTTACGCGCTGATGCTGGCGGAAGACGAGGCCCGGCTTTCCGAGGCGGTTTCGCTGATCCGTGAAATCAATCTCGGCGCCACCGCGATCGGCACCGGCATCACCGCGCATCCTCGCTATGCGGCGTTGGTGCGCGAGCGCCTGTCCGAAATCGTCGGCGTCGATCTGGTTACGTCACCTGACCTGGTGGAGGCGACACAGGATTGCGGATCCTTCGTGCAGCTTTCGGGTGTTCTGAAGCGCGTGGCGGTCAAGCTGTCCAAGACCTGCAACGACCTGCGGCTTCTATCCTCGGGGCCGCGCGCCGGCTTCAACGAGATCAACCTGCCTGCACGCCAGGCCGGCTCCTCGATCATGCCCGGCAAGGTGAACCCTGTCATCCCGGAGGTGGTCAACCAGGTCGCTTTCGAAGTGATCGGCAATGACGTGACGATCACCATGGCCGCCGAGGCCGGCCAACTGCAACTGAACGCGTTCGAGCCGGTGATCTTCTACAGCCTCTATCGCAGCCTGAGCCACCTGACCAATGCCTGCCTGACGCTCGAAGCGAATTGCATTTGCGGCATCACCGCCAACCGCGACCGGTTGCGGCAGACGGTCGAGCAATCGATCGGCATCGTGACGGCGCTCAACCCCTATATCGGCTACCGCAACGCCACGGAGGTTGCGCTCGAAGCGCATCATTCCGGACGGGGGGTCTACGAAATCCTTCTCGAACGCGGCCTGATGCAGAAGGAGCACCTCGATGCGGTGCTGCGCCCGGAAACGCTGACCCGGCCAAGCGAGAAGCTGTCCTTCTCGTAAGGCATGTGGCGCATTTTGCTTCCGGGCGACACTCAGATGTGTGCGATCACGCCGCTTTTGCTTGCGGCTTGGCAGCCTTGACGTGGGTTATGCTGCGACGGCCGTCGATACTGACGGGAACATCGCCATCGACGGTGGCCCGGCGCACGACGCGGTGCTGGTCGCCATAATCGTTGACGGCATAGTGCTGTGTCGCACGATTATCCCAGATCGCGACATCTCCGGCTCTCCAGCGCCAGCGCACGGTATTTTCCGGGGCGGTGACGTAGGACTGGAACACTTCGTAGAGTTTCGCGGAGTCGCTCTTCGAAAGGCCGACAAGTCGCTGAACGAAGTTGCCGAGAAGCAGCGATCTTTCACCGGTTTCCGGATGGACGCGCACGACCGGATGCTCGGTCTCGTAGATGGTCGAGGTGAAAACTTCCTCGAAATGTTTCTTCTCTTCAGCGGTGGCGCGAGGGCGCACGGCGGCATAGTCATAGGCATTGCTATGAATGGCCCACAGATTATCCGCCAGCAATTTGAGCGGCGCCGGCAAGCTTTCATATGCGGCGTGGGTGTTGGACCAGATCGTGTCGCCGCCAGCCGCCGGAATGACGACGCCGCGCAGGACGGAAAATTTGGGATAGGCGTCGACGAAGGTGACGTCGGTGTGCCACTGGTCCGCTCGGCCGCCGCCGCGGCTGGAATCGAGATTGAGGATGGAGGCCGTACCGGCGACCGGTCCCTGGGTTGGATGCGGCACGAGGTCGCCGAGGCGGCGCGCGAAGGCTTCCTGTTCGGAATCCTCAAGATGTCCCTGATCGCGGAAGAAGATGACCTTGTGCTTCAGGAGAAGCTGGTTGATGGCTGCCACCGTTGCATCCGAAAGCTCTCCGCCGAGGCGGGTACCTTTGATTTCGGCTCCGACACGGCCGGTCAGCGGGACGACGTCGGACTCGGGAATGATCTGATTGACGAGAACCGGATTGCTCATGGAAATCTCCTGTTGATATTGCAAGAAGTCGGCAGGTCACATGCACCCAGGCATGCATCCATTGGGAGTTCGAAATCTCAGCGCTGAAGTCGACGGGGCTATGGAACCGTATAATCTACAAAATCTGTAGACAATAATTTCTAATTTAAGCTGTTTTCGTGAAACAGCCGCCTCGATTTCCTCGCCGGCAGGGAGGCTGGCGGCCGTTGGCGTTTCTTCGTATCTTCCGCCGGCGGCGTGGGATCGCCGAGCAAAATCATGTTTGAGGCCGAAGATCGGCGCCCGGAAAGGAACTTTCGATGGCAACAGTCAAACTTCTGTCGGATCAAGAGGCCGCGGCCATTCCGGCCGTGCAAGCGGTGTTCGATGACATCAGGGCGACACGCAAGACCGATTTCATCAACAATTTCTGGCGTGCACTTGCAAACGATCCGGCAAATCTCAAACGGGTGTGGGAAACGCTCAAATCAGTGATGACGGTGGAAGGCGCCATCGATCCGTTGACGCGCGAGATGATCTACATCGCGGTGTCGACGGCCAATGCCTGCCAGTATTGCGTTCAATCCCACACCGCCGCCGCTCGTGCGCGCGGGATGACCGATGCCCAACATGGCGAACTCCTGACGATCATCGGGCTTGCCGCGCAGACAAATCATCTCGCTCTCGCCATGCAGGTTCCACCCGATCCGGAATTCGAGGTGCGATAGGAACCGACGTCTCAGATCAAGCACCAGTCCCGTCAGCAATCTCCCGCATCATCAAATGCGGGGAGTGTGATATTCCAACTTTGCCTAATTTTGCCGCTACGCCATCGATGTACAGAAGCTACCTCTTAGAGCGACTACAGCGCGATGCGATTACTCCCCGCTGAAAATGCTCATATGTGCTTTTGATAGAATAACAAGCTTGTCCGGTCTGACGTTGAGATAGTTGCGTCGCGTGCCGCAGACGGCTCCTCCGTCAGCAAAAATCTCCAAGATGCCCTTGTCGTGGATGACTCTCAGATCCGCCGCATCGGCAACGGCCGCGGCGTAACGGATCGATCCGTCGTCTTGCGGCAGTTGCACGGAAACACTTTGATCTTCCACCACGATGGAAAATGACAATTGCCCGGCTTCGGTCGCGGTGATCCTTGTTCCATCGAGCATCCCGTTCAACCGGATATCGATCGACGCTCCGTCCAGAACATATCTGCCGGGCTTTGCGCAACACAGAGGTGCATGGGTGAGGGCCTCGCGCACAGCCCGGCGACGCCCCAGGCGCCCATCATCCTCGCCGAGCCGGCGAATGCCAGTCCCATCGCTGCCGGGATGATGAGCCAGGAGGCCGACATGAAAGCCCGGACTGTGGCGTTGATCGCGGCAGCCTCCCGACCCGGAAGGGTGGCCGTTTCAGCCCGCACACCCACGAAGATCAGCGAACTGACCGACTGGAAGAACGGGATGACGAATGCCGTGGCGACTATGAACACCGGAACTGAAGGAAAGAAAAAGATCGCGTCATAGCCGGCCACTCCCATCAGCGCCATGGCGATCATGATCCTGCGCCGGTCGCCGATCAGGTCGGAGAGAATGCCGAGCGAAACGCTGATCGTGACCGCCGATGCCGATGTCACGAAGACCAGGACCGAATAGGCCTGATCGCTCATACCCAGTTCGCGGATCGCCGTGATCGAGAGATAGGGCAGGGTCGAGCCATAGGCGGAGCCCTGGACGAAGATCATGAAGGCGAGGAGCAAAAGTTGAGGATGGGCACGAATGTGGCGCACGGAATGGAACACGGGCATGCAATCTCTAAAAAACGCGCATCAGCCGTATAGCTCTGGAAAGGGAACAGCTTGATCCAGGCGGCGGAATGAAATGCAGGGAGTTAGCCGCATTGCACCTCGGGTCACAAGCAAATTGAATTGATACGTGCCATTCCGAAACTTACTTATTTGATGGCGTGATCGGCGCATTTTCTCCGACTCGAATTCGACGATCGTCACCCGCTCGCCATCCTTGGCAGCAAAACTCTTACGGGAGACGTTCCGACACCGCATCACTGATGGCGGTGCCGAGCGCGGAGGCATTCCCCAGTCATCTTCAAAATAACGGAAATAAGAAGTGCCCTCTGTCGAAAGAGGCAGTTCATAAGCGGAGAACGGCGATCACGTTGGCGGAAGGGTTTTGAGCAGGATGATTAATCCTCGTCGGTGACCTGCTCCATCCACTCGTCGCCGCGCCGTTTTGAAGGATCAGATGCATTCTGGACCGTACATGTCAAAGCCAAAAGTCACCCTGAATACGCCGGCATCAGGGCCAGCGGTCTTGACCTTCATCAATGTGGCGATCGTTTCGGAACCGAAGCGTTCAATCGGATGGGAGATCAGCAATGAGAATGTCCCATCGATCAGCGCGGCACGAGTGTCTTCGAAGAGTTCGTAGCCAACGACGACAAAGTCATCACGTTTTGGCGTCGCTCGAAGTGCCGCTATTGCTCCCGTGACACCTCCGCCCGAGATGTATAGCCCGCACATGTCAGGGTGTTCAGTCAGAAGCTTTTCGACATGTTCCCTGGCTACAACGGCAGATTCATAAGTTGGCAGTGGCTCAAGCAACGTGAAGCCGGAATTATGTTCACGAAAGTAGGACCGAAATCCACTTTCGTTCATTTCCTGATTGCGCAGGCGATGGCTTCCCACGAGAATGCCAATCTTACCTGGAACACGGACCATCCTGTCAAAGGCCCATGCGGCAGTCCGGCCTACCTTCCAGTTATCAAGACCAACGAAACTGATGTTTCCTTTTGCCGTCAGTGGACCGATCAGGGAGACAACCGGGACTCCCTGTTCAAGCACGCTGTCAATGGCATCGGCTACAATCGGATGCTGCGGAGCCACAATAGCGATTGCCTCGCATCTGCTCCCCAAGGAGAGGATGTGCGTTGCCACCTTCTCCGGTGTCAAATCTTCGAGAAACTCCAGTGTCAGCTCGATACCGCCACCGGGATATGTCTGTGCGGCTTGAGTGATCGCTTCGCCCAGCAGCCGATAGAAAGTGCGTTCCTTGCGCTGCAGGAGCACACCGAGCCGGTGTGCCATCTGCGGAGCCTTGATGGCATGCTTGATGGTCCCTAGCCCGTAAAATCCGATCTCTTCAGCGGCGGCCAGTACCCGTGTTCGGGTATGCTCGCGAACAGACTCGGGTTCGTAGAGAACGCGGTTGACTGTTGACACAGACACTCCAGCAGCCTTTGCAAGGTCTGCAATCGTTGGCCTTTTCATATCAAGAAATTCCATTCTCTCTTGGGGCGAATCTCAAAAAGTCTCAAGATGTCGTCATTTCGGTATGATATGAGACGAATTCGTGAGTGGATATTAATCCGCGTTGACATGAAAGATGTCAACAATGCATTCAATAAGCGCTGATTGGGCTTGGCCGTTTTCGAGCGTCAGCACTTTGGGGGAGGCCCATCGCACAATTTGAATGAGGAGGCTTAACGCAACTGCGTTGGGATCGCGGATCTGTGCGCGCCTGCCGGGATCGGCCGAACGGCCAAAAAACAAATGTCGAGCTGCAGAAATGCGGCTTTAACCTGAGGAGGAATTCGACATGTCGTTCACCAAGAAAATCGCTACCGCCGCTATGGCATTCATGCTGGCTTCCAGCGCGCATGCCGGAGACACCGATATTGCCGTCATCGTGGGCTCTGCTCAGGACGGCTTCTGGAACATGGTCAAGAAGGGCGTTGACGATGCGTCGCTGATGGTCAAGGCCAATGGCGGAACCGTCAACTTCATGCAGACCCAGAATTACGACAACTTCGGTCCGGACCTCGCATCGCTGATCGAACAGGCCGTTGCACAGGGTGCCAAGGGTATTGCTATTCCGAATTGGCTGCCGGAATCCGAAACTCCGGCGCTTAAGGCCGCGCGTGACAAGGGCGTCGTCATTATTTCCTTCAACGCTGGCCAGAGCGAGATGGATAACTATGGTGCTCTGAACTACTTCGGTTCGGACGAATATCTGGCAGGCGTAGAGGGCGGCAAGTATCTTGCTTCTCATGGTGCCAAGAAAATCCTCTGCCACATCCAGAACCCGGGTGCGGTAAACCTTGAAACCCGATGCAAGGGCGTTCAGGACGGCGCCAAGAAGGCCGGTGCGGAGACCTTCATCCTTCGCGTCCCCGCGAACCTGGACCAGGACATGAACGGTACTTCTGAGGCCATCAAGTCGGAATTGATTGCCGATCCGTCCATCGACGCTGTGATCACGCTTGCGGCATGGGCCTCCGATGCTGCTGCCAGTTCCATCGAACAGCAGGACAAGACGGGCAAGATTCAGCTCGGCACCTTCGACATGTCGGCATCGGTCCTCGACCGTATCTCGAAAGGCACTCAGACCTTCGCAATCGACCAGCAACCCTATCTCCAGGGTTTCCTAGCAACCTCGATGCTGTTCGCGAACCTGAAGTTCGGCACGGCTATCGCAACGAAGCCGGTCCTGACCGGTCCGGCGATCGTCGACAAGTCTAACGTGGCCTCGGCGATCGAAGGCGTGAAGCTCGGCGCACGCTGATCGGCTTCAAGGATGGGGACCCGGTACCGCTTGCCGGGCCCTTTCAACTCTGACTCTTCACCGAGTTCGCGCTGTTTATATGAGGATCGAGACGCAAATGACCGAAACCATCTCCAACAAGCTCCATGTCCAGAACCAAAGCACTGCGGGATCGCGTACTTCTTCGTTCAAGGCCTTCTTCCGCAGCCCGGCGGCGGGTGCTTTCATGGGTTTTGTGGCCGTCTTCATTCTTTTTTCGGTGTTCGGATACAGCCGCAATTTTCTCTCCATCCCTGGCGTGACGACCTGGGTTAACTTCGCGTCGCTCGTAGGGATGATAGCGATTCCCGTGGGGTTCCTTATGATTGCAGGCGAACTGGACATTTCGACTGGTGCAGTCCTGCCTGCAGCAACCATGACGGTGGCCATCATTTGCGAACACTACAAAATGCCGGTCATTGTGGGCATTGCAGCTGCCTTGGCCATCGGAGCCCTTATTGGCTTCATCAATGGCTATATCGTCACGCGAACGCGGGTACCTTCGTTCATTGTGACATTGGCGACACTTTTCGCCGTCGCGGGCCTAACCCTTTATCTGTCGATTTTCTTCATCAACAACACGAACTCATTCTACCATGCGCCGGATTGGGCAAAATCGCTCTTCGGCGGAAAGGTCTACGGATTCAATTCCTCCGCATTCTGGTGGGCCGGACTGATCGCGGCCTTTGCCTTCTTTCTCCACTATTCGCCGAAGGGCAGCTGGGTTTTCGCACTCGGCGGTGACCAGGAAAGCGCCAGGAACGCTGGTATCCCCGTTGCCTGGATGAAGATCGCGCTCTTCATGCTGTGTTCTACCTCCGCAGCATTCGCGGGTGTGCTCCAAGTGATGACCTTCAGTTCCGCCACGTCTCAGGCGAACTTCGGACTTATTTTCAATACGATCATCTCGGTCGTCGTGGGCGGGGTTCTGCTCACGGGAGGATTTGGAACCGTGATGGGCATCGTTTTCGGCGTGCTCACGCTTTCCATCGTCACTCAGGCCATCGGCTTTACCGATATCGACCGTAACCTGTCCTTCCTCATTATCGGTGTCATGCTCCTGATCGCCGTTCTACTCAACGACACCTTCCGTCATCTGGCTACAAGCTGGTCGGCGTCCAAGAAAAAGTAAGGGGGCGAGCATGTCCGACAAGAAAACCGTTCTCGAACTGCGAAATGTCGACAGGTCCTTCGGACATATCGACGTCCTCAATGACATCAGCCTGAAAGTTGGCAAGGGCGAGGTACTTTGCCTATTGGGTGACAATGGGGCGGGCAAGAGCACACTCATCAAGACCCTTTCCGGGGTCTATCAGCCCACCCGAGGCGAGATCCTGATGGACGGTCAACCTACCGTCTTTTCCAACCCCCGCGACGCACAAGAGCGTGGTATCGCGACCGTTCACCAATTCGGTGGCACCTACCCGCTGATGTCCATCGGCCGCAACTTCTTCATGGGATCGGAACCGACGAAGGGATGGGGGCCTTTCAAGATTTTCGACCGCCAGAAAGCCAATCGGGTGGCGGTCGAAGAAGTGCGGAAAATGGGAATAACACGCATTACCGACGGGGACCGACTGGTAGGTGGTCTTTCCGGCGGTGAGCGCCAGTCCCTGGCTATTGCCCGCGCCGTCTATTTCGGCGCCCGCGTGCTGATCCTCGATGAGCCGACGGCGGCATTGGGCGTCAAGCAGGCCGCGCATGTGCTTCGCATCGTCAACGAAGCCAAGCGCCGGGGACTCGCCGTGATCTTCATTACTCACCAAGTGATGCATGCCATGGCCGTCGGCGATCATTTTGCCGTTCTGATCCGTGGCGCAATTGCCGCCGACTTCCGCAAGGGCGAGAAGACCAGAGAGCAGATTGCAGACCTCATGGCGGGTGGGGAGTCCATGGCCAATCTCGAAGCCTCCATTGAAGGCTATATGGAAACTCATGATGGGCATCCCCCACTACCAGCCCATTGAGGAGATGGATGGCATAGACCGCGACATGCATTTGAAATCTAATGACATGCAGCAGTTGGCAACAGCGCTGACTGAGAGGAAGGAGTTTGTCCAATGTTGCGAATAGCAGTCATTGGTGCCGGGCTCATGGGAGCCGACCACGCAAAGATCGTAACCGAAGAAATGCCGGGGGCTACGCTTCAAGTGGTTTGCGACATGGATGTGGGCCGAGCCCGCAAGATGGCCGAAGCCCATGGAGCTGTGGATGCCGCGAGTGACCCGGAGGCTGTGATTGCGCGGGCCGACGTCGATGCGGTCATCGTCGCCAGCCCGGATTTTACCCATGCGCCCCTGTCGCTGGCCTGCATCCGGGCTGGCAAGAAGGTGCTCTGCGAAAAGCCGCTTTCGCAGTCTTCGAAGGAGTGCCTTGAGGTCATGCGGGCCGAACAGGCTGCAGGCCAGAAGTTCGTCCAGCTCGGTTTTATGCGCCGCTTCGACCAGTCCTACGTGGAGATGAAGGCTGCGCTTGCGGATGGCACGCTCGGCCGGGCGCTGATAATGCACAACTTCCACCGCAATGTCGAAACTCCTGCCTCCGATTTCACCGGTGCGATGGCGATCACCAATTCCGCCCCGCATGAATTCGATATCGTGCGCCATGTGCTCGGCACGGCATACGCCTCGATCTCGGCCTTTCAGCCGAAGCGCACGGATGCGCTGGTCGCGCCGGTCATGATGGTGCTCGAAACCACCGACGGCCAGCTGGTCAACATCGAGGTCAACAACAACGCCGCCTATGGCTATGACGTTCGCGCTGAACTTGTCGGTGAGAAGGCAAGCATAGCCATGAACCAAGTGGCCTATACCCGCCTTGATCGGGCGCGCGGCCAGCATGTCAGCTATGACGCCGACTGGCGCGGCCGCTATTTCGATGCCTATCGCCGCCAGAACCGTGCCTTCCTGCGCTTTGTAGAGACCGGCAATTTCCCGGACATCGCCTCCTCCGCATGGGATGGCTATGCGGCCGCGATTGTCGCCGAAGCAGGGGTGATTGCCCTCAGCGAGGGCTGCAAGCAGCCCGTATCCATGATCCAAAAGCCGGAGTTCTATGCATGAAGCTGGGTTTCGTATCCGACAGCCTCGGTGGGCTGTCATTCACTGAAGTGCTGGACAATGCGGCCCGCATGGGCGTGTCGGGCGTCGAGGTAAACACCTGCGGTTGGTCGACAGCCCCGCATTTCATCCTCAAGAACACCCTGGGCAACAGGGCGGCACAGCAGGAATTCTTACAGGCCTTCGCTGATCGTGGACTGGAAGTGATCAGTCTCAATGCGAACGGCAATCCGCTGCATCCGACCGATCCGGCGCAAGGCGAGGGGCTGAAGAACACCATCCGCGCCGCTGGCGAAATGGGCATCAGGACGATCTGCACCATGTCGGGCCTGCCTGCAGGCAATCCGACCGATACCATGCCGAACTGGGTGGTCTCCTCCTGGCCCCCGGAAACGCAGGCGATCCTGAAATACCAATGGGAGGAAAAGCTCTTCCCGTTCTGGACCGAAATCGTTGCCTTGGCGAAGGAATGCGGGGTCGAGAAGATCGCGCTCGAACTCCACGGCAACCAATGCGTCTACAACGTGCCCTCGCTGCTCAAGCTACGAAACGAGGTGGGCCCCATCGTTGGCGCGAACCTCGATCCCTCGCATCTCTTCTGGATGGGAGCCGATCCGCTGCTCGCGGCAGAAGCACTCGGCGAGGCCATCTATCATGTCCATGCCAAGGATACCTTCCTGAACGCACCGAAGCAGGCCGTTACCAGCCTGCTCGAAAACGGTAGCCTGACCGACATTCCATCGCGCTCCTGGTCCTATATCACGCTCGGCTTCGGCCATGGGGAGGAATGGTGGCGGCAGTTCTGCTATAGGCTGAAGATGGGCGGTTATGATGGCTGGCTCTCGATCGAGCATGAAGATGTGCTCCTGAACTCGCTCGAAGGGTTGGAAAAATCCGTGGCCCTGCTCAAGGGCGTCATGCCGATCGCACCGGCCGACTTCAAACTTCAGGACATCTGAAATGAGCTTTCAACTCGCAGCCCGTGCGGGAATGCTATGGCAGGACAAGCCTATCCACTGACGTGTGCAACGCGTCTGAGCGACATGGGCTATTCCTGACCTGACTGCTTGGAAACCTTCGCCAAGGGCGATCCGGAATGCGTGCTCGCGGCCTTTCGCAAGGCATTCACCTCCATCGATTTCGAGCCACAGGCAATCTAACGCCGGCCAAGTGCGGAACGCGAGCACGAAACTTTGCGGAAACAGGACATTCCAACTTTGCGGCTCCACACAAATGTGGCGTAATCTGTCTTATGGAACCAGCTTTATGGAACTGGTCCCTGGTAGCCACCACGCCCCCCGTTGCGAACCCTTTCAGCAAACTTTCGGAAGGCTGGCGCGTTAATCTCGCGCGGTGGCGACGGAGAGGAAATGCTGATGAGCAAAGGCTTTCGATTTGATGTGCTCGCCAAGGGCGGCTATACGGCGCGGGGTGTCGTTTTCCTGCTGATAGCCGGGCTCGCGCTCTTCTCCGGCGTCGCCGGCGGCCGGCCGGAAACGAAGTCGGCGCTCTCGACGCTGCTGGCGCAGCCGTTCGGTCGGATCTGGGTCGGAATGATCGGTCTTGGACTTCTGGGATTTGTCGCCTGGAGGCTGGCCCAGTCCTTGGCGGATAGCGACGGCCACGGCCGGGACGGAAAGGCTTTGGCGATCCGGGCGGCACTGCTTGGCAGCGCCATCACCTATCTCGGGCTTGCCGGATATGCACTTGGTCGTGCCATCTTCCTCGGTGGAGGGAGCGAAGGCTCGGGTGAAAAGGGGCTGGCTGGATGGATCATGTCGCAGCCGTTCGGATCCTACCTTGCGATCGCGGTTGGGGCTGGCTTTGTCATCGGCGGCATCGTGACGGTCGCAAAGGGCATCACCCGGAAGTTCGAGCGGTACGTGAAGATACCGGACAGCAAGGGTATCGTGACCTTGATATGCGTTTACGGTCTCGTCGCCCGTGGCATAGTGTTTGCGATCACCGGGATACTGTTCGCCTATGCCGGCTTCCGGGTGGATCCGCAACAGGCCGGCAGCATGGGCGACGCCCTGGAATGGGTCCGCCAGCTTCCGTTCGGATCCTTCCTCTACATCGCCGTCGCCGCCGGATTGGCAGCCTTCGGAATATACAACCTTGTCGAGGCACGGTACCGCGTCATTTCCAACCCGTCATTGGCAGGCGCCAGGCGTTCGATCCCGCTGGCGGGCTCCTGATACGCTTTGCCAGAAGCCGGCTTTCTTCGGTTGAAGCAGCAGAACTGCGGTCGCGGCCGCCTCCATCCGCGGTTTGTCGAGCGATATTTTATTTCGTCTTTTCGTTGTGGTTTTTCCCTGGATAACTGGCATTTTAACGAAGCCCGTATGATTTCGTTAGGCCCGCTTTGGCACCCTCCCCGCACCTTCGGGAGATGCCATGTTCACTGTGCTTTCATGTATCGCCGACCAGCATGACTGGACGTTGCTTTTCGTCGCCCTGTCGATCTGCTGCTTCGGCAGCCTGACGGCGGTTTTCATGCTGACACGTGCGCAGGAATGCGTGCGGCAGCATCACCACTCCTGGCTCATCGCCGCTGCCGTCGTTCTCGGCGCCAGCACCTGGGCAACCCATTTTATCGCGATGCTGGCCTATGCCGGTCCGGTGCCGATCGGCTACGACGGTCCCCTGATCATTCTGTCGATCATCGCCGCCGTCGTACTGTTTGCAGTGGCGGTTGAAATCGCTTTTATGGAAGGCGGCCAGCTTGTCCAGGCATCCGGCGGGGTCCTGTTCGGCGTTGCGATTGCGGCAATGCATTTCGTGGGGTTGCTCGCCATCACGCCGTTCAGCATGGTTTCGCTTGTCCCGGACAAATCGATCGTCGCCTGTGCGTTGGCAATCGGCTTCGGCATCGTTGCGGTTGCGGCCCTGCGGCACAGCGCCAGCAGGCGTTTTCATATTTTCGCCGGCGCGGCCTGCATCGTCCTGGCGATCTGCAGCCTCCACACCGTGTCGATGAGCGGGGTCCAGATTACCCCTTCCGCCGAGCCCGTGCATGCCGATCTCTCCTCCGTCGATCGGATCGCCATCGCCATCGCCGTCTCGGTCATCTCCACCTTGATCCTGCTCGGAGCGGCCGCAGCGCTGTTCCTCGATCGTCATTTGACCGATCTGCGCGGGCTGGCGAATGCCTCGTTCGAGGGGCTTGTCATCGCCCAGGAGAATGTCGTCATCGATCTTAACGAGAAATTCGCTGCGATGGCCGGTAAGGCAGCCGCGTTTCTGAAAGGGCAACCGGTCGAGGCGGTGCTTGCGATCGAAAGGCGCCTCGGCATCGACACTTGCCAGGGAGCGGTGTTGCGCGACGGCCAGGACATGATTCCGGTCGAGATCCTGGCTCGAACGATCGAATATCGCGGGCGCGAGTGCCAGGTGATCGCCGTACGCGATCTGACGGAGCGCCACGAGGCGAGCCGCAGGATCGAGCATATGGCGCGCCACGACCCACTGACCGGTCTGGCGAACCGCCGCGAGTTCGACCGGCGTTTCGAAATGGCGATCGCCGGCGCTGCCGAAACCCCAAGCGGCCTGGCGCTGTTTGCCCTCGATCTCGACCGTTTCAAACTCGTCAACGACACATTCGGCCACGCCGCGGGGGACGCGGTTCTGCAGCGTGTCGCCCAGGTCTTGGTCCGGACTTTGCCGGCCGATGTTACGATCGCCCGCATGGGAGGAGACGAATTCAGCATCATCCTGGAAAACGCGTCCCGCCAACAGACGGAAGCGTTGTCGGCCGATCTGCAGCACGCCTTCGCGCAGGAGTTCGCAGATCTCGCCACCTCTTCGGGATTCGGTGCCAGCATCGGCATTGCGTTGTACCCGGAGCATGGCGTCACCGATCGGCGCCTGCGAAACAACGCCGATATGGCTCTCTACCGGGCCAAGAGCGGCGGCCGCGGCAGAGCCTGCACATTCGAGGCGGCGATGGACATTGAACTGCATGCCAAGCGGCAGCTCGAGCACGATCTGCGGCACGCAGTCGCCAAAGGAGAGCTGTTCCTGGTCTATCAGAGGATCGTCGACACCTCCTCGCAAGAACCGTGCGGCTACGAGGCGCTGTTGCGCTGGCGCCATGCAAGCCGAGGCGTCCTTGCACCGGCGGATTTCATCGCTGCCGCCGAAGAAACCGGCTGCATCATTCCCATCGGGATCTGGGTTCTGGAAGAAGCCTGCAGCGAGGCAGCCTCGTGGAAGGCCCCGCTGACGATCGCGGTCAACATCTCGCCGGTTCAGTTCCTGATGCCGAACCTGGTGGAGCAGTTCTCGCAAATTCTTGCGAAAACCGGGCTGCAGCCGGACCGCCTGGAGCTCGAGATCACCGAGACGGCGCTGTTCCGCGATCGGGCCGCCGTGCTTTCCACGCTTGGTCAACTGCGGGCGATGGGAATCCGGGTAGTGCTGGACGACTTCGGGACCGGTTATTCCTCGCTCGCCCATCTGCGGGATTTTCCGTTCGACAAGCTGAAGATCGACAGACGTTTCCTTGCCGGCATCGGCGTCGATCCCACCATCAGGGCACTGTTCGAGAATGTCATCGAGATGGCGTCGACGCTCAACCTGCCGGTGATTGCCGAAGGGGTCGAGACGCAGGAACAGCTTTCGATACTTCATGCAAGCCAGCCGGCGCAGATGCAGGGCTTCCTGTTCGGCAAGCCTGAGGCCGCGCCAAGCAGCCGGGCGCCGTTGAAAGCGATCGCCTGACCCGCCTGGGCAGAATTGTGGGTTTTCCAGCCGCTCCGGACTACTTTCCGTCGAGCCATTCTTGCAGTTCCGCCTCTGCCCGCTCCAGTGCGCTGTAGTTCAAGAGCTTGCGCAGGAAAGCCACGGTGACGGCGCGGGCGCGGAGATTGAAGCGGCCGTCCTCGTGATCGTCACCGGCGCTCTGGTAGACGTCGAGCTTGTCGTAGAGCTGCTGCAGGCGGTTCTGCACGCTGCGCAGCGACAGGCCCCTGCGTTTGGCGATCGCCCTGTCCGTCAGGCCGAGCGCGATATCGACGAGGACCTCGTATTCGGAATCGGTAAAACCGTTGGTCTGGCCGAGACTTTTCTGCTGCAGGCCGCGCACCTCGCGGTCGATGACGCACTGGCTCTCGATGAAGATCGAGCGCAGCGCCAGCTTCAGGCGCTCGTCCGAGGCGGATTTCAGCACATAGCCATAGGCGGCGCCATCCGGCACGATGCGCGAGACGCCGCGCACATAGGCCTCGTCGGAATAATTCGACCAGAACAGGATGCGGGTCTCGGGCCGCTCCTTCCAGATGGTGCGCGCCGCCTCGATGCCATTGCGGCTCGCCATTTGCAGGTCCATGACGATATGCGCCGACTTGTGGTCGCGGGCGAGCTTCTCGCCGACCGTTCCGTTCTCGGCCTCGATCACCGTGTCGCATTCCGGCAGGGCGGCGTTGACCGCCTCGTGCAGGTAGGAGCGGTGCAGCGGGTCGTCCTCGACGATCAGAACCTTCATTGCGCGTTTCTCCTCAGTCCGGCCCGCTTGCCGGGTTGTGCGGGGTCAGCGGCAGCACGACGCGCACCACGGTCCCGCGATTGTTGTGGCCGGGCCCGGTGGTGAAGCGCGCCGAGATCAGCCGCGCACGGGTCTTCATATTGTCGATGCCGCCGCCGATCCGTCCCCGCGCCTTGGCAAGCCCCGTTCCGTCGTCGAAAATTTCGATCGACAGCCGTTCCTCATCGGCCTCGAGCCGCACCGTCACGGCGAGGGGCGCGGCATGGCGCACCGCATTGTTGATCGCCTCCTGCGCGATCCGGAACAGCGCGACGCTGACGGTCGGTTCCAGCCGCTCCAATGCGCCGTGCGTTTCGTCGACCAGACCCCATTCGATGGCCGATCCCGTGTCGCGGGTCGAGCGGTCGAGATGATGCTCGATTGCCTGCGCGAGACCGAAGAGCTGGAGCACAGATGGTTTTGCCTGTTCGATGATTTGCCGCAGATCCTGCATGCAATGCTGCAGCGAACGCGAGACCGGCTCCAGCGCCTCCGGTGTCACCTCGCCGTTGCGCGACAGCCGATCGATCCGGCGGGCGAGCCGCGTCAGGTCGGCAAGCGTCTGGTCGTGCAGGTCCATGCCGATCCGCTGGCGTTCCTGCTCCAGCGCCTCGGTCAGCTTCAGCGCGCCCTGCCGCAGCCCCTCCTCGCGGGCGCGGGCCTCGGCCTCGACGATCGCCGAGCGTTGCGCCTGTTCGGCAGCCTGCAGCGCGAAGAAATAGGGCGTCAGCAGGTCGGCGATGATGCGGGCGCGTTCGATATCCTCCATCGTATAGACACCAGCCGTTCGCGATGAACAGGAGAGCGCCGCGATGATCGTGCCCTGCACCTTCATCGGCACATGCAGACGGCTTCTCAGCGACTCCTCGACGATCGGCCGCTTGAACGCACCCTCGAAATGGAAACGCGGGTCCGTCATGGCGTCTTCCGCCAGCAGAAAGTCCACCTCGCCCCAGAGCAGCGAACGGATCGGGCTGTTGACAACCGGCGCGCCGGCAAGATCGCCCCAGGCGGTTTCGATGCCCGTCTCGTAGGCCGTGTGGTAGTTGCCGCCCTCCAAGAGCACGCAGACATCGAGGTGGTCGTGCGGGATGATATGGGCGACCTCGGCCGCAACCGAACGGATGGCCGAGCGGAAGTCGAGCTGGCCCGCGAGCAGCCGGGAAATACCGAGATAGTGGTCGAACATCGCTGCGGGTGTGAGATGCAGCATTGTGATTCCTCCCCGAGACGGCACAGGCTCCTCAACCCGCCGCGATCCCTTCGCAGTAAGCGCCCGCGGAAGCGCCGCCGTCTTGCGTAAACCCGCAGCTAATTGCGCAAAACCCGCAAACGACTTGCTGCCTTGCCCCTGTACAGGCCGGTCGATCTCCCGCATCCTGCCCTTACTGAGAGGAGGAAGCTCAGTGCAAGAACAATTTTCACTCGGCCCCGATTGGGCAGGCAGGAGTGAAGCGATCCGCCGACCGGCGCGATCATCAGGGAGGAAGACATGACAATCCGCAAGATGCTTTTGGCATCGGCCGCTATTGCTTGCGCCGCGATGCCCGTTTCTGCCTTTGCCGACACGTCGGCCAAGAAAATCGCTCTTTCCAACAACTATGCCGGCAACTCATGGCGCCAGGCCATGCTGACGAGCTGGGGCAAGGTGACGGGCGAGGCCGTCAAGGCCGGCACCGTTGCCGCAGCCGACCCTTTCACCACCGCCGAGAACCAGGCAACGGAACAGGCCGCGCAGATCCAGAACATGATCCTGCAGGGTTATGACGCAATCGTGCTCAACGCCGCCTCGCCGACGGCGCTGAACGGCGCGGTCAAGGAAGCCTGCGACGCCGGCATCACCGTGGTGTCCTTCGACGGCATCGTCACCGAACCTTGCGCCTGGCGCATCGCCGTCAACTTCAAGGAAATGGGCCGCAGCGAAGTGGAGTACCTGTCGCAGAAACTCCCGCAGGGCGGCAACCTGCTCGAGATCCGCGGTCTTGCTGGTGTCTTCGTCGATGACGAGATCTCGGCCGGCATTCACGACGGCGTCAAGCAGTACCCGCAGTTCAAGGTCGTCGGCTCCGTTCACGGAGACTGGGCGCAGGACGTGGCGCAGAAGGCGGTTGCCGGCATCCTGCCGAGCCTGCCCGACATCGTCGGCGTGGTGACGCAGGGCGGCGACGGTTATGGCGCCGCGCAGGCGATTGCGGCGACCGACCGGAAGATGCCGACCATCATCATGGGCAACCGCGAAGACGAACTGAAGTGGTGGAAGGAGCAGAAGGACGGCAAGGGCTACGAGACCATGTCCGTGTCGATCGCGCCCGGCGTCTCCACGCTCGCCTTCTGGGTCGCTCAGCAGATCCTCGACGGCAAGGAAGTCAAGAAGGACCTCGTCGTGCCCTTCCTGCGCATCGACCAGGACAATCTCGAAACCAACCTCGCCAATACCCAGGCCGGCGGCGTCGCCAACGTGGAATACACGCAGGCAGACGCAATCAAGGTCATCGAGTCGGCAAAGTAACTCTCCCGGCGACTGCCGCGCGGCCGCATATGGCCGCGCGACATTCTTTGTGAAGCGGATCTGGCGGGCAGGATGAATGAGGTTTTGAAGGCGGTGATCGCCGTCGATGACGCCAAGGTGAGCTTCGGCGCGGTCAAGGCGCTCGACGGCGTCACGCTCCGCGTCATGCCGGGCGAATGCGTCGGGCTCGTCGGCCACAATGGCGCCGGCAAATCGACGATTGTCAGCGTGATCAACGGCGGTCTCACCCCGCACGAAGGAAGCGTTGCGAGCGACGGCGAACGGCTGGAACGCTATGGCATCAATGCCGCGCGTGCCCGCGGCGTGCGCTGCGTCTTCCAGGAGCTTTCGCTCTGCCCCAACCTTTCCATCGTCGAGAACACGCGCATCATGCATCGCCATCTCGGTGGCTTCGGCTGGCGGCGGCGCGCCGCAAAAATCATCGAGACGAGCCTCGACGCCGTCTTTCCCGGCCACGGCATCGACAGCGGCCGGGCCGTGGGCGATCTGTCGATTGCCGAGCGGCAGATGGTCGAGATTTCAATGGCCTTTTCCAACGCCGGCGTGGCGCCGCGCCTGGTGATCCTCGACGAGCCGACCTCGTCGCTCGACGCAAGCCTTGCCCGCCAGATGCTCGATCATGTCCGCCGCTTCGTCGCCGCCGGCGGCTCGGTCATCTTCATCTCGCATATCCTGCACGAGATCCTCGAAACCTCCGACCGCATCGTCGTCATGAAGGACGGCCGCGTCGTTGCCGAGCGTCCGGCGCCGGGCTTCGACCATCACGGTCTCGTCGAAGCGATGGGGACCGTTGCGAAGGAGGAGACCGCGCAGCGCTCGACGCGCGAACAATCCACCGCTCCGCTCATTCTGTCCCATCAGACGAAAGGCCTTCCCTTCACGGCGCTGAAGGGTGAGATCATCGCACTGGCGGGACTGGCCGGCCACGGGCAGACCGAATTGCTGCTCGCCCTGCATGCCGCCCAGTCCGGCAACTGGCTGCCCGAGCGCGATCCGCTCGTCACCTTCGTCGCCGGCGACCGCCGCCTCAATGGCGTCTTCGAACTCTGGAGCATCCTGCGCAACTTCTCCATCGCCTCGCTCGGTGACCTTACCCGGCACGGCCTTATCCTCGCCGATGAAGAGCAGACGAAGGGCGTCGATTGGAAGCGGCGGATCGAGATCCGCACACCCGATATGGCCAACCGCATCCTGTCGCTTTCCGGCGGCAACCAGCAGAAGGTGCTGTTTGCCCGCGCGCTGGCGACGCGCGCGCCTGTCGTCCTGATGGACGATCCGATGCGCGGCGTCGATGTCGGAACCAAGCAGGAGGTCTACGCGATCATCCGCGAGGAAGCGGCGCACGGCCGCACCTTCATCTGGTACTCCACTGAGATGGACGAGGTCCGCCTCTGCGACCGCGTCTACGTCTTCCGCGAAGGCCGCATCACCGCCGAACTCGCCGGCGACGCCGTCAACGAGACGAATATCATCGCCGCTTCCTTCGAAGGGGTCGCCGCATGACGTTCCGGATTTCGTCCGACGCCTTGCGTCTTACCATCCCCGCTCTGTCGCTGACGCTGCTGCTTGCCGCCGTCTTCTGGCTGCAGCCGCGCGCCATGAGCTATGTCGGGCTCAACCTGCTGTTCAACCTGGCTGTGCCCATCGCGCTTGCGACAATCGCCCAGATGCTGGTGATGGCGGTCAACGATCTCGATCTGTCGATGGGCACCTTCGTCAGCTTCGTCGCCTGCGTCACCGCGACCTTTCTCCGCGATGCCCCGGCGGTCGGCATCCTGATCCTTGCCGGCGCAATCGCCATCTATGCGGGCCTTGGCGTCGTCATCCATCTGCGCAACCTGCCCTCCATCGTCGTGACCCTCGGCATGAGCTTTGTCTGGGGCGGCCTTGCCGTGCTGCTGCTGCCGGCACCGGGCGGCCAGGCGCCGGATTGGGTACGCTGGCTTATGACCGTCAAGCCGCCGCTGGCGCCGATGGCGATCGTCGCCAGCATCGCCATCGCCGCCGTCGCCCATCTCCTCGTCATGCGCTCTTCGCTCGGCGTGCTGATCCGCGGCATCGGCGGCAACCAGCGCTCGGTCGAGCGCGCCGGCTGGTCGATCGTCGCTGCACGCGCCGGCGCCTACGGCCTTGCCGGCCTGTTCGCGGTGCTTGCTGGCATCGCCCTCGTCGGCCTGACGACCTCGGCCGATGCCAATATCGCGCTGCGCTACACGCTGCTGTCGATTGCCGGCGTGATCCTCGGCGGCGGCGAGTTCATCGGCGGCCGCGTCTCCCCTGTCGGCGCCGTCATCGGCGCGCTGACCCTGACGCTCGCCGGCTCGTTCCTGTCCTTCCTGCGCATCTCGCCGGACTGGCAGATCGGGGCGCAAGGCGCGATCCTGATCGTCGTGCTCGCACTTCGCCTGATGCTCAACCGCCTGGAGAAGCGGGAGAAACGCCGATGACCCCGCTGTTCGGTCTGTTCGGTAAACCCTGGATATGGTCGTGGCTTGCCGCCTTCACCGTCTGGTTCCTGACGATCATGGTGACACTCGGCGCCAGCACGCTTGGTCTGTCGCAGGCAGCCCTCACCTTCGCCGCCTTCTCGGTCATCGTCGGCATCGGCCAGATGTTCGTCATCACGCTGGGCCCCGGCAACATCGACCTCTCGGTTCCCGCCACCATGACGCTGGCCGGCACGGTGGCGCTGAAGCTGATGAATGTCGAAAACGGCATGATCCTGCCCGGTCTTCTCATTGCCATCGTCCTCGGCCTTGTTGTCGGCCTCGGCAATTATGCGCTGATCAAGGTCCTGCGCATTCCGCCGATCATCGCCACGCTGTCGATGAGCTTCATCGTCCAGTCCGCGGCGATCTGGACGAACCGCGGATTGCGCATCAAGCCTCCGACCATGCTGGCGGAGTTCACCACGTCGAACACGCTCGGTGTGCCGAATGTGGCGATCGTAGCACTCCTCATCTCGCTGCTTGCCTGGTTCCTGCTCGAAAAGACGATCTACGGGCGCTGGATCTCGGCGATCGGCCAGAGCATGCCGGCGGCGCGCATGGCCGGCATACCGGTCGACGGCACGCGCTTCGTCACCTACCTGTTCTGCGCCGTGCTTGCCGCGGTCGCGGGCTATCTGCTCGCCTGTTTCTCCGGCGGCGCAGCGCTCAATATGGGCTCCGAATATCTCTTGATGTCGATCGCCGTCGTGGTGATCGGCGGCACCGCCGTCGCCGGCGGCGATTCCAACGTGTCGGGCATCTGGGGCGCATCGCTCTTTATGTTCCTGGTCGTCTCCATGCTCAACACCTACGGGGTCGGCGCGGGCATCCGCCTCATCATGACCGGCCTCATCATCATCAGCGTCATCATGCTCGCCGGCGGCCGCCGGGCCGGCATGTGATAAACGGGAAGACCGCCATGGCCGAGGCCAGCATCTACGAAATCCACGACCCGCGCTTCCGGCAGATGATCGTAACAAGCGCCGGCCTCGACGAGCTCTATTCCGGCTGCCGCTGGGCGGAGGGTCCCGTCTGGTTCAACGATGCGAACCAACTGCTCTGGAGTGATATTCCCAACCAGCGCATGATGCGATGGACGCCCGAGAGCGGCGTCTCCGTCTATCGGCAACCGTCCAACTTCACCAACGGCCATACGCGCGACCGGCAGGGTCGGCTGATCTCCTGCGAGCACGGGACGCGCCGCGTCACCCGCACCGAGATCGACGGCTCGATTACCGTGCTCGCCGACCGTTTCGAGGGCGCCAGGCTCAATTCGCCGAACGACGTGGTGGTGAAATCCGACGGCACGATCTGGTTCACCGACCCCACCTACGGCATCATGTCGGATTATGAAGGCTATCGCGCCGTGCCGGAGCAGCCGACCCGCAACGTCTACCGGCTCGATCCGGCGACCGGGGGGCTTGCGGCTGTCGTCACCGATTTCATCCAGCCGAACGGCCTTGCGTTCTCCCCCGACGAGACCATTCTATACGTGGCGGATTCGGCGGCAAGCCACGATGAAAGCCTGCCGCGCCACATAAGGGCTTTCGACGTGGCCGACGGCCTCAGGCTTGAAAACGGCCGCGTCTTCTGCCTCATCGACAACGGCATTCCGGACGGCATCCGCACCGACGTGAACGGAAACCTCTGGTCGAGTGCCGGTGATGGCGTGCATTGCTTCGATCCGGCCGGCAAACTGATCGGCAAGATCCGCGTGCCGCAAACCGTCGCCAACCTCACCTTCGGTGGTCCCAAGCGCAACCGGCTGTTCATTGCGGCGACGCGTTCGATCTATTCGGTCTATGTCGCCGTCAGCGGTGCTCAGACGCCGTGACAGCGTGATTCTACTCGGTGTCTCGCTATCGTCGGTGGAACGGCGGGCCGCTAAAAATGGAGCCGCAGTTGCGGTTGGCGCTTTAGACCGCCAGCATCGGCCAGGCAGAAGCGCCCGCATGGCGCTTGATCCGGAACGTCCCCGCCGGCAGCGGTCGAGAAAGCCAGCCGCCCTGCCTATGGTTTGGCAGCCCAGGCAAATCGCCGGTCCCCAAGATCGCTTGCTCCGTCGCATCTCCTCAGAAAAAAGTTTTGATCTCCGGCCCTGTGAGTTAGATATCACAAGTCCAAAAGCGCGCGTTCGGCTTCGAGCGTCAATTCCCGGAGTTGCATCATGAAAATCGCGCCGCAGCAGCGGATCTATGTCTGCTTCTTTCTCTTCGCCGTGTCGCTGGGGGCGCTGTTGTCGAGGATGCCGGATTTGCAGGTTGCGCTTGACGTCGACAAGTCGGAGCTTGGGTTGACATTGATAGGGGCTGCGATCGGCGCCTTGATTTCGTTGACTTTGTCTTCGCCCGTGATCGCCCGGCTTGGCGCGCGGACAACGGCATTCATTACTGTTCTCGGCACGTCTGCGCTGCTGTCGCTGGTGCCGTGGATTGGTGCGGCGCCGGTCGTGTTCTGTGTGCTTTTCGTCGAGGGGATGCTCGCCGGGGCGCTGGAGATCAATCTCAATGTCGAGATTGATCGCATCGAAGCACAGTTAGGACGCGGCGTGATGAACAGGGCGCATGGTTTTTGGAGCCTCGGCTTCTTCGTCACGGCGCTTGTCTCCTCGGTCGTCCGCCAAGCCGGTATTTCGATGCAACTCCATCTCGCCGTGACCTTTGCAGCGGTGCTTGTGCTCGGCGTCTGGGCGATTTCAGGTATGCGCAATGCGCCCGCGCGGACCCCGTTGAATGAAGGCAAGGCGCCACTGGTGGCGCTTCCTACCCGGAGCCTCATGCCGCTCTGCGTGATCGGCATCGCGGCCTTTCTCGTCGAAGGTGCCGGGATCGACTGGTCGGCGATCTATATGCGCGACGTGTTTTCAGTCGAGCCCTTCATTGGCGGATTAGGATTGACCCTCTTTACTTTCTGCATGGCACTGGCGCGCCTGTTCGTCGATCCGCTGGTCGATCGGTTTGGCCCGCGGGCCGTCGCCACGATGTTGCTTGTCCTTTCGGCTATCGGCGTTTGCGCTGTCTGGGGCGCTCCGCATGCCTATGTGGCACTGGCGGGCTTTGCCGCGATGGGCGCCGGCTGCAGCGCGGTCTATCCTCTCGCCGTCTCGGCGGCGGCCCAGCGCACAGATCGCGCGGCGCATCTCAACGTCGCCGCCCTTGGCCAGATGACCTTCGTCGTCTTCTTCCTGGCGCCGCCGCTGCTCGGTTTCATTGCCGAACATGCGGGCATCAGGACATCCTATCTCGTCTGCCTTCCGTTGATCGTCTACGCGCTCTTTTCGGTTAAGGTGCTTGCTCAGCGCCGGGCGGCCTGCGGCGGCAGCGTTGCGAGCGTTCGGAGCGTCAACGGGTGATCGATCGAGCTGGCTGTTTCGGCGGCTTGATTGGTTCGGCGAAAAGCATAGGCCAGCACGCCGTAGCGCATGCTCGGCGCTCCCATTTGTATGCGTTTTAGGCCGCCGGCGTCGCAGATCCGACAGTCCGCCGACTGCTCATGCTAGATGATCATCGCGTCGAGCCGGAGCGCGAACGGTTGCCAACAGAGGTCGATCATCATGACTAGCGTGCGTATCCATGATAACGTCCTCGTAGCCGTCATGATCGCCTGCGTCGGCACGTGTTACGGATTCGGCCTCAGCCTTTTTCCTCAGATCATCCCCGACATGCGGAAAGATCTTGCCTTCGACTATTCCTTCGTCGGCACGGTCACCGGCCTGGTGCAGTTTTCCACAGTGGCATTCGCCGTGCTCGGTACCTGGCTCGTCCATCGCATCGGCGCCGCACGGACGGTGGTGGCGTCCGTGTCGCTCTGCGGGCTCTGCCTGTCGAGCATCCCCATCAGCGACAATCTCTATGTGGTTGCCGGCCTGCTGATGGTCGCCGGCGCGACTGGCGCATCGACTTTCGTGCCGATGATTAATCTTGCCTCGCGGGTGGTAAGAGCAGAACAGCGCGGCTTTGCCATGAGCCTGATCTCCAGCGCCCCGGCCTTTGGCGTCCTCATCAACAGCGCACTCGTGGCGGCATACGCCGGAAGCGGTCACTGGCAGATGGTCTGGTTCCTCACAGGCGCGGCCACGATCGCACTGGCGGTTGTCACCCACAATCTCTTCGGGCGGGCCGGCCTCTTCGACAGCGGGACAAGTCACCAAACGCTGGCGCCAACTGCCGGCGGTTCAGCAAGCCTGCGCTCGATCATGCCATGGGTGACGCTGATTTTCGCGCTCGGCTTCATCAACGGGCTGATGCCATATCCCTATCTCACCTATCTCTCGCCGTTCCTGCGCGAGGAACTCGGCTACTCCGTCGGCTTTGCCTCATGGCTCTGGGCAACGATCGGGGCGGTGGGGATCAGCGCAGGCTTCGCCATTGGCACGATATCGTCGCGTCTCGGATCACGCTATGCCATGCTTACCTGTTACTCAAGCTTCCTCGCCGCCGGCGCCCTCGTCGTCCTCGATCCCTCGATGGAACTCTCGATTCTGTCCGGCATCTTCTTTTCGCTGGGCTTTTATCCGATCTATGGCTTGCTGCCGGCCTACGTCTCACATCGCGCCACGCCCCGCGTCGCGGTCACTGTCTTAGGCATCTGCACCGTGCTCCAAGGCATCGGCGGCACTGCTGGGAACTTCTTTGGCGGCGTGATCCAGACCTCGACTGAGAGTTTCAGCGGCATCTATCTCGCCGTTGCATTTACGGCCGCCGTCGCCGCGGCGATGACGATCTCGCTGCCGAAGGACCAGAGTGTGCAGGCCGTGTAGCGTCTGCCGATGCTGCCTTTGCCCGGCGCAAAGGCTATTCTATGTTGGCATCCTCGCAGCACTCGCCAACTGATTTTTTGCCGGGCAGGGCTTTTCGAAGAGCGGCGAGATTACCATTTCCGGCATCTGGCGCGAAATGCTGGAAGTCCGGCAGGCATTCACCAAGCTGACGACGGAACCGGGGCCGGACATCGCGCCACACCCCGACCGGCAGATCGTCGTCCTCGAGCGCAAGGCTTGGGCCGACTTGATCCCAACTCTCAGGCCCGGGGACATCGTCATTCTCGACAATCTCGGTTCTCACAAACAAGGCCATCCGCGATGCCATCAAAGCGGCCGGCGCCAGGCTATGGTTCTTGCCGAAATACTCACCGGACCTAAATCCCATTGAGCAGAGTGGGAAAGGCGACATCGTGTTTGGAGAAGAGCCTGAAAACCAGTCCGGGAAGGACAGACAACGATCATGACACGCTCGCGCCGCCCCTCATTGCCATTCCTCAACGAGTCCAATGCAACGCTGCAATCTCGTCCGATCCGCAAGCGCGATCCCGACCAGCCAAGCCTTCCGTTCGATCCAATGCCGGCGAGGGTCGAGCCATGCCTCGCACTGCTGAAGCCCCGCGTGCCGATCGGGCCGGATTGGCTCTACGAGGCGAAGTGGGATGGCTACCGGCTTGCGATCCACATCGAGCCGAAGGGCGTTCGTGTCATCACCCGCGGCGGCCATGACTGGACGCATCGTTTTCCCACCATCGCCGCGGCCGCCAAGGAACTCGGCGTGGCCACCGCCATACTGGATGGAGAAGCCGTGGTTATGGATGATCACGGCCGGTCGGATTTCGGCGCGCTGCAACGTTCGCTCGGCGGTCGCGGCGGCAAGCGGGCCTCGAACGAGTCCATTCTCTACGCCTTCGACCTTTTGTATCTTGACGGGCATGACCTCACAGGCACCGAGCTCGCCGTGCGCCGGCACCTTCTTGAAGACCTGATACCGGAAGGCAGTGGGACGATCCGCTTTTCCGAAGAAATAGACCTGCCGGGTGACGAGCTCCTCGATCACGCCTGCCATCATGGGCTGGAAGGCATCATCGCCAAGCATCGCGATCAGCCCTACCGCAGTGGCCGCACGGGCGACTGGCTGAAGATCAAGTGCGTCGAGAGCGAGAGCTTCATGATCGTCGGCTACGAACAATCGGCGGCCGCCCGCGGCGGCATCGGCAGCCTGCTGCTCGCCGGCAAGAAGGGTTTCGACTGGGTTTCCGTGGGGGCGGTCGGAACCGGTTTCAGTGCCAGCGATGCCGAAGACCTGAAAAAAACGCTCGACCGGTTGAAGACGAACCGGCCGGCCGTCCCCTTGAGGGGCAAACGCTACGTCTTCGTGCAGCCGACCCTCATCGCCGAGATCGAGTTTCGCGGCTGGACGGATGACGGCAGCCTCCGTCATGCGTCGTATAAGGGGCTGCGCGAAGTTCAGGACAACGCCGCCGTGTTCGATATGACCGGCTTTGGCAGTTGAGGTCGGCGATCGTCAGGTTTTCAGCTGCCGTCGGAGAGTCTCTCCAGAAGAAGCCCAAGCGTGGGCCGCCATTCGAAGATCTCGACGCTCGCGTAAACACCGGAGCGGACGAAGGGATCTCCTGTGCTGAAGGCCTCGAACTCGGCGAGCGTCTCGACCTCCGCGATCACGAGGGCGGTTGAACCCCTGCCCGCCGCCGGCGGCGCGGAAGGGCCGGAAAGCAGGATGCGGATCGCTGTGCCCTGCAGATAGGCCTTGTGTTTCTCCAGCAATCGCGAGCGCTCGGCGCGCTTGCCAGGGTCGGATACCGCATAGCGGGCAACGATCATCGTCCGTCCTCGATCGGCGTCAGCACGAAATCGAAATCGGAGCGCCAGATGGTTGGACGATCTATGCGCTCGAAAGGTGCGACAAGGCTGTGTTTGACGCCAAATACCGTATCGGATTCCAGGTAGGGATCGTCGCCGACGAACGTGTGGGTTACGAGCTTCTGATAACCCGGAGCCGTGATCAGGTAATGGGTGTGGGCGGGACGATAGGGATGGCGGCCGAGGGATGCCAGCATCTGGCCGACCGGGCCGTCATCCGGGATCGGATAAGAGACCGGCTTGATGCCGACGAAACTATAAGCGCCATCGGCGCCGGTGACGAAAATGCCCCGGTTGTTCCATTTCGGCTGGATATCCGGCTGCTGGACGTCGTAGAACCCATCGGCATTATCCGACCAGACATCGATCCGGGCTCCCTCGATCGGATTGCCGTTAAGATCGAGCACCCGCCCGATGAACAGACAACTCTCGCCCTTGCCGTCGAGCGAGATGTTTTCACCCATATGCCGTATGGGCGCCCCTTCGACATGGAACGGCCCGAACACGGTATTCTCCGTGGCGCCCGGCGGACGCCGGTTGTTGATCGCATCCACCAGCATCGAGAAACCCAGCGTATCGCTGAGCAGGATGAACTCCTGTCGCTCGTCATGACAGAGATGGCCGGTTCGGGTCAGGAAGCCGATGGCCAACGCCCATTCCTCCTGGCTCAGGCTGACATCCCTGGCAAAAGCATGCAGATGCTTGACCAGCGACGACATGATTTCGGCCAGGCGCGGATTGATGTCCCGCCCCATGCGCGCGTTGACGGCTTCCACGGATCTCTCTTCGCTGAAATATTCAGGCACGTGGCCATCCCTCCTGAGGCGTTAACGCGGCCGCGCGCCCTCCCAGGCGCTCTGCAACAAAGCCCGGATCGCTTTTCCTTCGATCGGACGCGGGTTCCAATAGGGATTCCGAGCGGCGATTTCGGCCGCGCGGTCCAAATCGGCCTCCTTCATGCCGAGATCTCGCAGCGCCAGGGGGGCGCCGATCGAAGCGGCAAAATCATAAAGACCGCGGCCGAGCGAGCCGCCGAAAAGCTCGGCGGCAGGCCTTAGCGCATCCGTTGCGGCTGCGGCGTTATAGTCGGCGGAATGGGGAAGAACGACCGCATGGGTTTCGGCGTGCGGCAGATCGAAGCTGCCGCCGAGCGTGTGGCAAAGTTTGTGATGCAGGGCCATCCCGACCGTTCCGAGTACCGTGCCGCACAGCCAGGACCCGTAAAGCGCTTCGCTTCGCGCTTCGATGTCCCGAGGGGCTTGGACGATCTGAGGCAGAGCGTGCTTCAGCGCCCGCAGGCCCTCGATCGCCATCATCGACGAGATTGGATTGCGGTCCTCTGCGTAGAGACCTTCGACCGCATGCGCCATTGCATTGAGCCCGCTGCTGACGCTGATCTCGACCGGCAGGCTCAATGTCAATTCAGGATCGTAGATCACCACCTCGGGCAGGATGCCCGCTCCACGCACTGTCGTCTTCTGGCCGTTCTCCGTCTGGCCGAGGATCGGTGTGACCTCCGAGCCCGCATAGGTCGTCGCCACCACGATTTGCGGTGCGTCGTTGCGATAGGCGATCGCCTTGCCGAGGCCGATCGTTGATCCGCCGCCGATCGCGACGACGCAATCGGCGCCGGCTTGGTTGTATCTAGCCATTGCACGTTCGGTCACATCGACCGGCGTATGCATTGCCGCCTCGTGGAACAGTCCCGCCGCGAGCGGGCCGAGGGAGGCAGCGATCCGTTCTGCCTCTTGCTTCTGGTGCCGGGTCGAAAGGATCAGCGCGCGTTTGCCGCCCTGCCCTGCAACCGCCTCGGCGAGACGGCTCAGTGAACCGCTCCCGAAGATGATCTCAGCCGCGCTGGCCGTGTATCTGAAAGGTGCGACCATGCTATCGATCGAGTTTGAACAGTGAAACCGCATTGGTGCGACCGATCTTCAGCCGATCGGCTTCGGAAATGGTGGCGCTGTCGAACCAGTTTGCAGCATGGTCGATGTTTTCGAATGGCCAGTCTGTCGAAAACAGAATTCTGTCCGCGCCGATTTCCAGCATAGCATCGATCAGTGATTGCGTGCGGAAATTCCCCGACGTCGTGATGTAGAAATTCTCGTTGAAATAATCGGCGATCGGGCGTTTGGCCGGATAGTTCTTTTCCACCTTGACCCAGGCATTCCGGTTGTCGATGCGCCACATCATGAAGGGCAGCCCCTCCCCCATGTGACCGACGATGATCCGCAAAGCCGGATGTTCGTCGAATAGGCCGGATCCCATCAGGCGCAGCGCATGAACTGCGGTCTCCTGTGCGAACGCCCATGTCGGACCCATCAGCCAGGAGTGGCCGGCATAGATGCGGCTATCCTGCGGCAGCGGGTTGCGCGGGTGCAGATAGAAGGGAATGTTGAGTTTTTCGACTTCGGCCCAGAACGAACGGTATTGCGGCAGATCGTAATAGAGCGGCGTCGTTCCGTCGCCCTCCTGCGAGAAGCCGTTGACCAGTGCGCCGACGAAGCCCAGCGTCGTTACGCAGCGCTGCAGTTCCTGCGTCGCCGCATCCGGATCCTGCAGGGGTAAAGCGGCAAATCCCAGAAAACGGTTGGGGTTCTTGACGCATTGCTCCGCCAGAAAGTCGTTGGCGCGCCGGGAAATCTCCAGGGCCTTGGCCTTGTCCGGGATTGCCTGCACGGCCGGAGCGTTCAGCGACAGGATCATTTTTTCGATGCCGTGGGCATCCATCAGGCGCAAACGCTTGTCCTGGATATCGAGAAGGCGGGCGGATAGTTCAGTCCAGTAGTCGCCCGGCACGAATCCAGCCGAATCCTGCAACGTCTCGGGAATGGCGAAATGTTCTTCAAGCGCGATCTTGCCTTGCACGATATGCTCTCTTTCCTGTCTTTCGAAACAATGACGGTGGCGGGTCAGAATTGTCCCTTAGGCGGAAGGCCGAGCAACTGCTGGCCGACCATGGTGCCGACGGCATCCCAGTTCATGGAAATGTGGCGCCCGACGGCATTGGTATCTCGCCATGCGCGCTGGACGGGATTGGACATCTGCAGGCCAAGGCCGCCTGTCGACGCGTTGAGTGCCTCCACGGCCCGAAGCGCCAAGCTGACCGCAAAGGACTGGCTGCGGCGGGCGAGTATCCGATCTTCCCCAGTGATCTCGGCGGCGCCATCCTCGCGGGCCTGGGCCAATTGCTGCGCCCGGGCAATATCGCGCAGAAGGATTTCGCGGGCGGCATCGACGGATGCGGAGGCTTCCGCCACGCGAAGCTGGATCGTCGGAAATTCCGCGATCTTGTTGTTGCCGCCGGCAACCGCACCCCGCGTCACACGGGTCCCGATGTGGTCGATATAGCTATCCAGTGCGCCCTTCGCCGCACCGACGGCGGCGCTGCCGAGGCAGAAGGGAATGCCCATGAGGAGCGGAATGTTGAAAAGGCCGATGCCCTGGTAGCCACGCCCGCCCGGTGTTCTGCCGGAGGTCGCATCCGCAAAGCTCAGCATGCGGTATTCCGGAACGAAGACCTCCTTGAGGATCAGGCTCTTCGAGCCGGTGCCGGCGAGGCCGACGACATCCCAGGTCTCGGCAATGGTATAATCGCCGGCCGGAACCAGAAGAAACGCCGGCACTGGACGCTCGCCCTCGCCTTTTGGCGGAATGATCGCCGCACAGAGCGCCCATCCTGCATTTTCGCATCCGCTGGCAAAGGCCCAGTCGCCGGATAGCCGGAAACCACCGTGGACGCGCTCAGCCATGCGGACCGGCGCATAGGAACCGCAGAGCAGCGCATCCGGATTGTCGCCCCATACTTCCTGCTGAACCCGTTCGTCGAACATGGCAAGCAGCCATTGATGCGCGGAAAGCAGGCCGGCAACCCAGCCGGTGGAGGCACAGGCCGACGACAGTTCGATATTGGCATCGACAAGCTCCGCAAACGATCCTTCGGCGCCGCCGAAACGGCCAGGCTTGACGATATCGAAGTAGCCGGCCGAGCGTAGCAGATCGATATTGCGCGCCGGCACCCGGCCCGATTTTTCCGTATCGCGCGCACCGGCACGGATTTCATCCAGCACCGGGGCGATGCGGTCTGCAAGACATGCGGTCTCGACCCGCGCCGAGGCGGGAAACAGGGCGGCTGTATTGTTCATGGAACGACCTTCAGTTCTGGGATGCGGGAAGTGCGTGCTGTGGCGCGCAATATTTCGAGTTCTCGTACATCAATGCGACGGTGTCGTTGGAAACGCGTGTATCCACCACTTGCCCGATGAAGATCGTGTGCGTGCCATAGGGAACGACGCCCATGCGGCGGCAGACGACCGAGGCATGGGCGGTGCCCAACACCATCATTCCACGCTCATGGCGAACCCAATCGGCAGCATCGAACCGACGCTCGGGCGCAATCTTGCCGCTGAAACCTTCCGATACGGCGGCCTGCCTGTCGGTCAGAATGCTGACCGCGAATTCCGGCACCTCGATTAGCATGTCATGCAGATAGGTGCGATTGTTCAGGCAGATGAGAAGAGAGGGCGGATCCATTGAAAGTGATGTGACGGCCGTTGCCGTCATTCCATGATCCGCACCGTTGCGGCAGGCGGAAATGACCGTCACCGTCGCCGGGAAACGGCGCATGGTCGATCGAAACGCGTCGCTGATCGGTGCGGGGGCCGGCGATATGCCGAGGGCAGCAGTGGCAGACATGATTTCCTCCCGTGTCTCCTCGGGCTTCAAATTATTGCATATGCAACTATTGTCAATGCAAATTTATAATTCAGGCGCGAAAATGTTTGTTCTGCCAAGCCGTTTTCAACGGCTGAAAGCCTATCATGTTGTCATCCCGGCAATTTAGGTGCATGTCGGAGGAAGCCTTCAGCAAGCCGAATCCCGCCAGCAGACAGAGACATGTACAAACTTACCGATTCCGTTCCTTATCTTCTCAACCGCGCCGGCGTGCGGATAGCCGAGGTGTTCTCGCAGAGAATTGCCGAAGACAATCTCAGCGTGGCGATGTACCGGGTTCTGGCCATGCTCAAGGAGCGCCGGGAGAGCACGCTTGGAGATCTCGCCGACGTCGTCTCCGTCGAGATCTCGACGCTGTCACGCCTCGTCGGCACGTTGGCCAAGCGCAAGCTGGTGTCGAGAACACGCCCGGAAGACAATGGCCGTATCGTCATCGTCAGGCTGACCCCGCAGGGCGAGGCGCTGACGGAAAGGCTGATGCCGCTTGCCGTGGAGCTTGAACGCACTGCGGTTCAGGGCATGTCGGACGAGGAGGTAGCAGCCCTGAAGAATGCGCTGCGCCGCATGCACGCCAACCTGCCGGCAATATCCCAAAAGGGAAAAGCTGCCGGCTGAGAAGTTTGCAGTTGCAAATATTTTATTCGCAAGTATTTAATAGCGTGTCGTCATTGTCTTGACATCGCCCGCTCGTGGGTGAGTCTGGCGCTGGGAGGAACCACGCCGGCAATGATCGAGGAGGATTTGTACATGGATTGACGCGGACCTGCCGTTGGCAGGAGCGGACTTCCTGTACTCAAATGTATGGGGAGGGAAAATTGGCCATACAAGATCTCGCTATTTTCAAGGAACGCGTTCGCAGCCCGAATATCATCATCGTGCTTTGCGGTCTGCTGATCCTGTTCGACGGCTATGACCTGATCGTTTACGGCGCAGTCGCCCCGGCATTGCTCGCCGAAGCCAGTTGGGGCCTGACGCCCGGCATGGTCGGACGCGCTGCCGCCATCACCCTGTTCGGCATGCTGCTCGGGGCTCTCGTTGCGGGAACGCTCGCTGACAGGATCGGACGCCGCAAGGTCATCATCGGCAGTCTGCTGAGCTTCTCGATCATGATGATCGGCAGCGGGCTGGCGCCGAACTTTTCCGTTTTCGAGGGCACACGCTTTCTTGCCGGTCTGGGCCTTGGCGCTCTTTTTCCGACGGTAACCGCGTTGATCATCGAGTTTTCTCCGCCGAAGCGGAAGGCGATGGCCTATTCGATTGCGCTTCTCGGTTATCTCGCCGGCGGCATCATTTCGGGCATCCTCGGAATGCTGCTGATACAGAAATACGGATGGCGTCCGCTGATGATCATCGGCGGCGCACCGATCCTGCTTCTGCCTTTCTTCATCCGCCTCATCCCTGAATCTCCCGAATGGCTGGCAACGAAGAACCGCCAGAGCGAAGCCAACCAGATCGCAGACCAGTACGGGCTGCCCAATCCTATCGCCAAGCCTATTGTACAGGTCGGCATCCGGTCGCTGTTCTCCGAAGGTCGCCTGCTGCCGACCTTGAATGCATGGGGCATCCACTTCTGTTCGCTGCTGCTGACATTCGGTATGGTCAACTGGCTTCCGACTATCATGAACAAGATGGGCTATGACCTCGGTTCCGCCCTGCTGTTCTCGGTAACCCTCAATCTCGGAGCCGCAGTCGGCCTGCTGATCGGCGCGAGGATTGCCGACCGCGGCAATGTCAAGATTGTCGTCGCAGGCATGTTTCTGCTCGGAGCCTGCTCGATCTGGCTGCTGACGCAAGTGGATCAGGGCCTGCAGGTCTACGGCCTTGTCGCACTTGCGGGTACGGGAACGATCGGCACGCAAATCCTCGCCAATATTCTCGTTGGAAACCTCTATCCGGTCGAGATCCGTGGAACCGGCCTTGGCTTCTCGCTCGGCATCGGCCGTATAGGCGGCATGATAGGACCGGCCATCGGCGGTGCTGTTCTGGGTGCAGGCCTGGCTCCGCAGTGGAATTTCTACATCTTCGCAACTGTCGGAGCCGTAGGATGCGTCCTCGCACTCCTGACAATGCTCTATCGCAAAAAGGCTGCCTGATGGCGGATTGCCGGCAGGTGTGGAATCCAAACCTGCCGGCAATGCAAATTTCGAAAAGCCAGTTGATCTTGATCAGCGAGGTCGCTCAAGTCGTGTTGCTGCAACGTCGGACAGGTTCATCTAAAGCAAAACGCTGGCCGAAACAAACAGGCTGACGCAGCTTAATTCAGTAGAATTGAATGCTCGAAATATCGAAATCGTTGGAAGTACTTGCCTGATTTCCCCATCGAGCATCTTTAAACCTCAAGGCGCAATCCTTACGTCCCCTATCGTCATGTCTTTCAAGGCGACACCGATGTGAGATCACTCACGACCACGCCGCCCCTCATCGGGGACTCGGGACGCGCGGTCGTTTTTCCCAGACAATGAGCAGCCCAGGCGTTAGATACACCTTTAGTGCGTCGAACGAGCAGGCGCGCCATCTCCCCGTCTTATCAACCAAACACCAACCGGCGGCCATCGGGTGGAACGAACCCGTGCGCCCATATGAGAAAAAAGATGGAAACCCTACAATATCTGAGCCCGATGGGATGGAAGGCGATCGAAATCTCCGTCACGCTCATCGTGCTGGCAATCCTGTTCCGGTGGAGCGGCGTGATCCGCTATATCCCCAACGACAGGCTCGGCATTCTCGAAAAGCTCTGGAGTTTTCGCGGCTCTGTCGATAACGGCTTCATTGCGCTCTATGGCGAGGCCGGCTTCCAGCCAGAAGTCGTGCGCGGTGGCCTGCATTTCTTCATGCCGTTCCAGTATGCGATGCATCGCGCCAATCTCGTGACCATTCCACAGGGCCAGATCGGCTATGTCTTCGCCCGTGACGGCGAGCCGCTGCCGCCGACCCAGACGCTTGCCTCGAATGTCGACGCCGATGATTTTCAGGATGTGCGCGGCTTTCTGACAAAGGGCGGCCAGAAGGGGCCGCAGCGCAAGATCCTGCGCGAAGGCACCTATGCCATCAATCTGGCGCAGTTCATCGTGCTGACCGCACAATCGACCTATGCCGTCAACTTGAACACGTCGGAACAAGGACTGTTTGCCGACATGTCGACGCTGATCAGTGAGCGAAACGGTTTCGAGCCCGTCGTCATCCACGACGCCGAGGACCTGATCGGCGTCGTCACCGTCCATGACGGTCCGGCGCTGCCGGATGGCGAGATCATCGCGCCGACCGTTGCCAACAACCCCAAAGATCCGAACTTCCACAACAACTTCCAGGATCCGGAGAAGTTTCTCAATGCCGGCGGTTATCGCGGCCGGCAATTGCAGGTGCTTGCCGACGGCAGTTATTTCCTCAACCGAATCTTTGCGACCGTCGAACTTGTGGAGAAGACGATCATCGACGTCGGCACGGTGGGTGTGGTCGTATCCTATACCGGCCGCCGAAGCGCTGATATCTCAGGCCAGTCCTATCGCCACGGCGAACTGGTCGAGACCGGCGCACGCGGTGTCTGGTCGACGCCGCTCCTGCCGGGCAAATATGCGTTCAACACCTATGCCGGCAATATCATCATCGTGCCGACCACCAACTTCGTGCTCAAATGGACGAAGGAACAGTACGGTGAGCACAGGCTGGACGAAAATCTGTCCGAAGTGTCGCTGATCACCAAGGATGCGTTCGAACCGGTGCTGCCGCTCTCGGTCGTCGTGCATATCGACTACATGAAGGCGCCTCTCGTCGTGCAGCGTTTCGGCGATATCAAACGGCTGGTCGAACAGACGCTCGATCCGATGGTCTCGGCCTATTTCAAGAATATCGCCCAGACCAAGACCCTGATCGAACTGCTGCAGGAGCGCAGCGAAATCCAGCGCAAATCCGGCGACGAAATGCGCGAGAAGTTCAACTCCTACAGCCTCGAACTGCAGGAAGTGCTGATCGGCACGCCGCGGGCCAGCAATGGCCAGAACAGCATCGAGCAGATCCTGATCCAGCTGCGCGAACGTCAGATCGCCGTTGAAAAGGTCGAGACCTATAAATTGCAGGAGGCGGCGGCGATCCAGGAGCGCACGTTGCGCGAGAAGGAGGCGCTCGCCGAACAGCAGGCCAAGATCACCACATCAGCGCTGACCATCGAGATCAGCGAGAACGAAGGCAAGGCGCAGCTCGCCCGCACCCGCCAGCAGGCAGAAACCATTCAGGTCACCGCCAAGGCAGAGGCCGAGAAAGTGCGTCTCGCCGGCCTCGGTGAGGCCGATCGGATCAAGGCCGTGGCGCTTGCCGATGCCGAACGCATCAAGGCGACCGGTCTTGCCGATGCCCAGAAGGTGCGCGCCATCGGTCTGGCGGAAGCCGAGGCCACGGAGAAGAAGGTCGCGGCCTTCGGTGGGCCGGACTATCAGCTCCACTCGCAGGTGCTCATGCGCTTTGCCGAGGCGATCGAAAATGGCCGGCTGCCGCTCGTGCCGCAGATCCAGGTCGGCGGCGCCGGCGGCGAAAAGGGCGCCGCCAATGGTCTTGTGGAAATGATGCTGTCGATGCTGGTCGCCGATCGGCTTGGACGGTCGGCGTCACCGGCTGCAGTGCCGGCGCCGATCGAGCAGCAGTGATGACGGACGGGCCGGCTCTGCCGGCCCGATTTGCGCTTTGCGTTAATGCTTCATTCCGCCTGGTTTCACCCTGCTGGAGAATTGGTGGACGAGCATGATACCCTGCTCGAGGAGCAGCTCGGCTGCCCGCAGATCGCGCGGTGCAAGCTCCCCGGATAATCCGCGGATGGTATTGGCGATACAGATGGAATTGGCGACGAAGCGGGCGTCGCCCTCCCCTTCGGCCTCCTCGGCGGTTGCCTCCAGGGCGTCGGCGACGGTGTCGAGCAGGCTCGACCGCTCGACCAGCGTCATGTCGTTCAGCGTTTTCGATATGCCGTTCATGATTGTCTCCTCGCGCGTGCCCAAGACGGGTCGCAGCGCCGGTTGTCTCGATTGAGTGAGGCGGCTGTGACTGTCAGATGGAGATGGATGTCTGCAGAAGCAACGCATGGCTGCCGCGCGCTTCACGCATGCGTGCAGCGAAACGGGCGGTTCAAGCAATCATTTCGCGCCGATCACCCCTGATGCTTCAGAAGGTCGGCAAGCATCGGTCGCTGCCCTTTCAACAGCTTCGTTCCCGCCTCGGCCAGGGAAAACCATCCCGCGCGGTCAACCTCCGGAAAGCTCTTCATCTGGCCTGATCTCGGCGGCCATTGCATTTGAAATTCAGAGCTTCGTACTGCGTTCACGTCCAATACCGGATCGGCTTCGATCGACCACACGACGACGATCTTGCCGCCAGGCTGCCGATATTCGCCGAGCGGCGTCACTCTGCCGTCGATGGCGACTCCAAGCTCTTCTGCCGTCTCCCTCATCGCCGCCGCAAGTTCATCCTCATCCGGCTCGACCAATCCCTTCGGGATCGACCAGGCAGCCTCGTCTTTCCCAGCCCAGAAGGGGCCGCCTGGATGAACGAGAAGGACTTCGAGGTCGTTGGATACGCGCCGATAGATGAGAAGTCCGGCGCTCCGGATTGCCATCGCGCTACGCCCTTGCCGCGTTCATCATGGGGCCAGACATTCCTCGCAGATACCGCAGCCGTCATCGTCCATCCATCGACACCGGCGTTTGCAGCATAGGCAAGCACGGCCATCGGGCTGGTCTTCTCTGTCTTCCGGAGGAATGATCTCGATCGTCGTATCGAAGAGAGTGTCAACCACAAGTTCCACCATCTCGTCGCTCCATCAAGTCTGTTCGACATGAGATAGGGGCGGCTAGCGATCTCGGCAAGTTCTTGACACGACCGGCGGCGCAAGTTGCATGTTTTCACCTTGAGGGCGTTTCCCGTGCCGCCGGGTGTGGCGCTGTCATTTGCTTGCCGGAATGCGGGCGATAACCTTTATCTCGAAGTCGAAGCCGGCGAGCCAGTTGACGCCGAGTGCAGTCCAATTCGGGTAAGGTGGCTTGCTGAAAATCTGCTGCTTGACGGCCATGATGGTTGCGAACTGATTTTCAGGGTCGGTGTGGAAGGTGGTGACATCGACGATATCGTCGATCGTGCAGCCGGCTGCGCTGAGCGTCGCCTGCAAGTTTTCAAAGGCCAGCCGGACTTGGCGTTCGAAGTCGGGCTCGGCTGTTCCATCCGGACGGCTGCCGACCTGTCCGGAGACAAACAGCAGATCGCCGGATCGGATCGCGGCGGAATAGCCGTGCTCCTCGTAAAGGGCGTGCCTGTCGGCCGGAAAGATTGCTTCGCGTTGCGTCATCCTCATCTCTCTTTATCGTTGGCAACGACCGATCAGCGCGGCGTGGCGCTTCACAGGCTTGCGCAATATTTGATATACGGTACGTATGTGTAATATTCTACATACGTGGCGTATGTCAATCTGGTATACGCGACGTATGTGAATGCGAGAGGGCTGGATGGCGAGGACACGTAGCGAAACGATGCAGGAAAACCGTGGCAAGTTGATCGCGGCTGCACGAAAGGCTTTCGCGGAAAAGGGGTATACCGCAGCATCGATGGACGAGCTGACGGCGGACGCCGGTCTGACACGGGGGGCGCTTTACCACAATTTCGGCGACAAGCGCGGGCTGTTGGCAGCGGTTGTTGAGCAGATCGACACTGAGATGGCGGCCCGCGCTAACGCGATCGGGGCTGGGGTGGGCAACGATTGGCAGGGCCTGCTCGCCGAGGGTGCGGCCTATATCGAGATGGCGCTCAATCCGGAAGTCCAACGCATCGTTCTGCTCGACGGGCCTGCGGTTCTTGGCGATCCCTCGCAATGGCCGAGCCAGAACACCTGTCTGCAGGTGACCAAGAGCACCGTCGAGCGCCTGATCGCACAAGGCGTCCTGAAGCCGCTTGACGCGGAGGCGACGGCCCGATTGCTGAGCGGCGCAGCGCTTAATGCGGCACTCTGGATCGCCGCCAGCGAAAATCCGCAGAGCGTGCTGCCAAAGGCGGTCGAGGCCTTTCATGCCTTGGCGGCAGGTCTGCTTTTGGAGCCTCTGTGATCCGCTAGCAGCGCTGGCGGCAGAATTCGCTGCAGGTCAGCGTCCAAGGCTGCCGGCGGCGGCGATGATCTCTGCCCCGGTCGGGAAGACGGAGAGGCTGTTTGGTCCGTCGAGTGCCTCGATCCGTGCCCAGCCGATAGTGCCGTTCGCATTCACCAGGAAGTGCCCGACGAGCTGGGTCGCATGGTCAGCGAAGATCGCACGATCGGCTTCGACAAGCTCGAAGCCGTCCTTGGCGTTGAGTATCGTGTTGGCTTCCATCGGGTGCAGCGGTTCCGGCAGTTCGCCGGTGGGGTTGATGCGTGCCGTCTGGAACTGCGCCATCGTTGTTCTATAGGGCCATTCGGGCTGCTCGCGACTCCCATCGGGTAGGAACTCGGCATGCGGCACACCGTAGGCCCGGTGCGTGCGGCAATCCGGGTCACATAGAAGCGTTATCGGCGTCGGCCGGTGGCGGAAATATAGACGGGCACGTTCCGCCGGCGTGTTAATAACAGCCACGGTCTCCACCCCGGCGGCGCGCAGGGTTGGCTGTACCGCCGCAAGCTGTTCCAGCTGCCGCCGGCAGAATGGGCAGTACAGCCCGCGAAAGAAGCCGATCAGGAATGGGCGACCGCTCAAATCGGCGAAAGAGACGGTTCCATCGAAGTTGGCCGTGGCCAGTGCGAATCCGGGCGCGGCTTCTCCAGGTTGCAGCGGGCGTTTCTGGTCTCCCATGGAATAATTCCTTTATCGTATCGTCCGGAGGACGACCGAAATTTAACTATACCACGTGTCGCAAGAAGGCCCAGTGCTCGATGTCGAGACGCTGAACGCGGTTCGGCATGCCATTTGCGGCTGTCACTCCTTCACCGCCCCGGTCATCGACGACACGTAATAGTCGACGAAGAACGAGTAGAGGATGACCACCGGCAGCGAGCCGAACAGGGCGCCCGCCATCAGTGCCCCCCATTCGAAGACATCGCCGCGCACCAGCTCGGTGAGCACGCCGACGGGAATGGTTTTATTCTCCGATGACTGAATGAAAGTAAGGGCATAGATGAATTCGTTCCAAGAGAGCGTGAAGGCGAAGATCCCGGCCGAAATCAGCCCCGGCACGGCGAGCGGCAGGATGATCTTGGTGAGGATCTGCCATCTGTTGGCCCCATCCACCAGCGCGCTTTCCTCCAGCTCGAACGGGATTGAGCGGAAATAACCCATCAGCAGCCAGGTGCAGAAGGGAATGAGGAAGGTCGGATAGGTGAAGATCAGCGCCAGCCGCGAGTCGTAGATCCCGAGCTTGAAGACGATGAAGGCAAGCGGGATGAAGAGGATCGACGGCGGCACGAGATAGGCGAGAAAGATCACCAGGCCGACCGAGCGCGAGCCGGTGAAGCGGACGCGCTCGATGGCATAGGCGCCCAAGACCGAAGCCACCAGCGAGAGGAAGGTGGAGCAGACCGCCACCAGCATCGTGTTCCACAGCCAGCCCGGATAGGATGTCTCGAGGAACAGATATTTGATGTGTGCAATGGTCGGCCCGACCACCCAGAACGGGCTGTAATTGGTATAGTCGGTCAGCTGCTCGTTGGGTTTCACCGCGGTGATCGCCATCCAGTAGAACGGGAAGAGCAGCACGAAGACGAAGACGGCCATCGGCAAATAGAGCATCACGATCCGCCGCGGCAGGCGGTTCAGATAGCTCATGCCTTCGGCATTGTCGGTCACGATCTGATCGGCGGTGTTGGAATGTGTCGACATCGTCATTCTCCTAATCTTGGCCGCCCTGCTGCCACTTGCGCCGCTGCAGGCCGAAGAAGCTGAACATGATCGCGCCGAGCAGAAAGGGCACCATGGCGACCGCGATCGCCGCACCCTCGCCGAGCTGGCCGCCGGGAATGCCGCGCTGGAAGGAGAGCGTCGCCATCAGATGCGTGGCATTGACGGGGCCGCCCTTGGTCAGCACGTAGATGAGCTGGAAATCGGTAAAGGTGAAAAGCACCGAGAAGGTCATCACGACGGCGATGATCGGCGTCAGCATCGGCAGCGTCACATAGCGGAAACGCTGCCAGCTCGTGGCGCCATCGAGCGAGGCTGCCTCCTGTAGCGAGGCCGGGATTGTCTGCAGCCCCGCAAGCAGCGAGATCGCCACGAAGGGAATGCCGCGCCAGACATTGGCGACGATGACGGATATGCGGGCATTGATTGGATCGCCGAGGAAATTGATCGGCCCGCTGATCAGCCCCAGTTTCATCAGCGACCAGGAGATGATCGAAAACTGGGAATCGTAGATCCACCAGAAGGCCAGCGCCGAAAGCACGGTCGGCACCACCCAGGGAAGCAACACGATGGCCCGGAAGAAGGATTTGTAGGGCAGATGCTGGTTGAGCAGCATCGCCAGCCAGAGGCCGAGCGCGAATTTCAGCACCGAGGCGACGGAGGTATAGAGAATGGTGTTGAACACAGACAGCCAGAAGACGGAATCATCCATCAGGAACTGGTAGTTCTCCAGCCCAATGAAGATGCCGTCGCGGCCGATCCGGGTATCGGTGAAGCCGAGCCAGACGCCGAGCCCCAGCGGATAGGTGAGAAAGCAGACCAGGAAGACCGCCGCCGGCAGCATGAACAGGAAGCCGAGCACATTGTTGTTCTGCAGGAGCGAAGAGATCGGCCCACGCCTATTCCCCGAATTTGCCATCGACATTGCTTATCTCCAGATCGCGTTTGGACTCCCGGAGGAGCTTGCGGCATGCCGAAAGGCCGGCACGCCGCGTCCTTTTTTGTTTCCATGCATGTCGTTGTCCCGGAACCGCTACCCACTTCCGGGCGACATGCATTAAGCGGGGCTCAGACGCGATAGTAGCGGTTGGCCCGGCGTTCGGCTTCCTTCATCGCATCTTCCGGCGACATCTGGCCGGTAACGGCGGCGGCATACATGTCGACCAGAACATAGTCGGCCATGGTTGCCGCCGAGGCGTAGCCGAGCGGGCCGGCATAGCCGTTCGGGCGCAGCTTCTCCGAAGCGCGCGCATAGGGCGCGTGGACCGGATCGGCCGTCCAGATGGGATTCTTGGCGAAGGCCTTGAGCGGCTGGCAGCAATAGGCGCTGGATCCCTGGATCCAGGCGTTCATCTGGTCGGCTTCCATCATGAACTTGATATAGGCCTTGGCCGCCTCAGGATATTTTGTGTGCTTGAACAGAAGCAGCGAGCTCGTCTGGCAAAGCTCGACACTCTTGCCGACGGGGCCGATCGGGAAGTTCGTCGTGCGGATGTCCTTGGCGATCTCGGCGAGCTTCGGATCGTTCTTGGCGGTGTAATAGACCGAGACGCCGTTGGCGATCAGCGAGACCTGGCCTGCGAGGAAGGCGCGGTTGTTGTTGACGTCCTGCCAGCTTTCAGTGCCCGGAATGAAGGTCGCGTAGAGCTCCTTTGCATAGTTGATCGAAGCGAGCGTCTCCGGGCTGTCGATCGTCACCTTGCCGCTTTCATCGACCATCATGCCGTTATGGCTCCAGAGCAGCCAATGGGCGTAGTTGTTGCCGTCGCCGACCGCCTTGCCGTGCGGGAAGCCGGCCGGCGTGCCCTTTGCCTTCATCGCCTTGCAAAGCTCGAGGAACCCTGCGGTGTCATTCGGGAATTCAGCGAAACCGGCGGCCTTCACATGGCTGTCGCGATAGACGACGGCGTTGCCGATTGCCGTCAGCGGCATGGCGATGAAGGTGTCGCCGCGCGTCGCATATCCCTTTACGCCGTCGTACCAGCCCTCATACTTGTTGCCGAGATAATTGCCGAGCTCGGTGAGATCGACCAGCTTGTCCGGATATTGGTGGGCATCGTCGAACCAGCACATGATGAGATCCGGGCCGGAGCCGACATTGGCGGCAACCGCAGCCTTCGGGCGGATGTCTTCCCAGCTTTCCTTGTCGATGCGCACTTCGACGCCGGTCGCTTCGGTGAATTTCTTGGTGTTGGCGATCCAGGCCTCCTCATCGCCCTTGACGAAAGGCGTCCAGCGCAGCAGCCGCAGGCTTGCGCCGCTTTCCGGCGTGTAGGTCGGTTCGGCCTGCGCAAAGGATGGCTTGATGCCGAAGCCGGCAGCGCCGGCAACGGCTGCCGATGCCGCAAGAAATTCACGTCTCTTGATCGTCATGAGATTCCTCCTCATTGAAACAGCGGAAGCAATTCTCCGGCGTCCACCTCCCGCTTGGGTGGACGGCGGCCTGGCATCCCCGGAGCGGAAGCGCCCACGGAATGCTTGCGCTCCGGCGGCGGGGAAGGCTCCTCCCCTCCCGCGCTGCCGGATGGCATCAGTCGGTCAATCTCTGTCCGCCATCGGCATCGAAGAGATGGACGTGCGAAGCGTCGATCGCGACGCGGATCGCCTCGCCCGGGCGAGCATTGACGCGCTCCCGGAATACGCAGCTGACATCGCTGCCGCCGAGGCGAACGGTCAGATGGGTCTCATAGCCAGTGGGTTCGATCACCACGATCTCGGCCGGCACACCGTTCGGATCGAGCGAGATATATTCGGGGCGCAGCCCATAGACGAGTTCACGGCCCACCGCACTTGCCGGTGGATTGGCGACTGGCAGCCGCGTGCCGTTGGCGGCGACGAACTGCCGGGCGTCTTCCGGGTCGAGCCTGCCCTTGATCATGTTCATCGCCGGCGAGCCGATGAAGCCGCCGACGAAGAGATTGGCGGGCTTGTCGTAGAGCTCGAGCGGCGAACCGATCTGCTCGACGATGCCGTCATGCATGACGACGATCTTGTCGGCCATGGTCATCGCCTCGATCTGGTCGTGGGTGACGTAAACCGTGGTGGTTTTCAGCCGCTGGTGCAGCTCCTTGATCTCGGCGCGCATGGCGACGCGCAGCTTGGCATCGAGGTTGGACAGCGGTTCGTCGAACAGGAAGACCTCCGGATCGCGCACGATCGCCCGGCCCATGGCGACACGCTGGCGCTGGCCGCCGGAAAGCTGGCGGGGATAGCGGTCGAGCAATTTGTCGAGGCCGAGGATGCCGGCGGCATATTTCACCCGCTTCTCGGCTTCCGCCTTCGGCGCCTTGTTGAGCATCAACGAGAAGCCCATGTTCTGCTCCACCGTCATATGCGGATAGAGCGCGTAGTTCTGAAAGACCATGGCGATGTCGCGGTCCTTCGGCGGCAGCGTGTTGACCACGCGCCCGCCGATCTTGATCTCGCCGCCGGAAATATTCTCGAGCCCCGCCAGCATCCGCAGAAGGGTCGACTTGCCGCAGCCCGAGGGGCCGACCAGGATGACGAATTCCCCATCGGCAATGTCGATGTCCACCCCCTTGATGACAGGATGCACACCGAAGGATTTCCGCACATCCGCGAATTGAACGCCTGCCATACTCACTCCTCCCAGAAATCGAGCGCTACATGCTTTAAATATTCGTATCTCACTCTGTCTTGCCGGCGGCTGCCATCTCTCCCAAGTCCGTCAGCCGCCGCAATCCCGCATCTGCGGGGGTGCCCGCGCGGGGCCTCCGCCCTCTCCTCAATCTCCTTGCGCCGCCGGAGCGTCCTCGGCGAGGTAGACCTCGATCAGCTCGTCGACGCTGGTTTCGGCGGAAAAACCCAGTTGCGTCGCACGATCGGGCGTAAAGGATTTCGGCCATCCGGCGACGATGCCTTCGATGACCTCGTCGCGGCGGCGGTCGATCAGATCGACGGCCTCGGGGCCGGCGGCACGGCGCAACGCGGCGATCTGGTCGGCAACGGTGGCGGCAACCCCCGGCATGGTCAGTGTGCGCCGCGCACCCAGCGACGATGTGTCGAGCGTCGCGGCATGAATCAGAAATTTGACGGCGGAACGCGGGCTTGCCAGCCAGTGCTTGACCGTTTCCTCCACGGGGAGGACCGCCCGCTGGCCGGCCAGCGGCTCCCGCAGGATTCCGGAAAAGAAGCCGGACGCGGCAGCGTTCGGTGCACCCGGCCGGATCACGATGGTCGGCAGTCGAATTCCGACGCCGTCGATGAAGCCGCGGCGCGAATAGTCGGACAGCAGAAGCTCGGATATCGCCTTCTGCACGCCATAGCTCGTGAGCGGCGCCTGGATGTAATCGTCGGGGATCGGATCGGGAAACGGCGCGCCGTAGACCGCGATCGACGAGGAGAAGACGAGCCGGGGAACATAGGCTTGCCGGCTTCCCTCATGGCGGATCGCCTCCAACAGCAATCGCGTGCCATCGAGATTGACTCGGTAGCCCAGTTCGAAATTGCGCTCGGCCTCGCCGGAAACGATCGCGGCGAGATGGAAGATTACGTCGGCCCGGCGAGCCGCCAGGGCTTGCGCAGCATCGCCTTCGGATATGTCGGCAGCCAGCGCTTCGACCGAGGCAACGTTGCTCGCCGGCACCGGCGGCGGCGCGATATCCACAAGTGTCATGCGCGTGATCGTTCGAGCGCCGAGGGAACCGCTGCGCGCCAAGCTGGCGGCGAGCTTCCGGCCGATCATTCCTCCCGCCCCGATAATGAGAATATGCATTCTATTCCCCCTGTCTTCGATGTCTCGTCTCTGCGCTCTTTGCCTGCGAACTACGCTAGGAGCAGCTTGGTTGTCGTATAAATGCGGGTTTCATGGATCGCGAAGGCCGCACATGCGGCGTCTGGATCCCGCGTCTCCAGGCCGGCGAGGATCAGCCGGTGATCGGCGATGCTGGTGGCGATCGTGCCGGGCTGCGATACGACGCGCCTGCGGTGGCTGAGAAGATAGGAGTAAAGATCGGCGGCGATGTCGGCCAGCACCGCATTGCCGCTGGACCGGTAGATGGCGGTGTGAAATTCGCGGTCGCAGATCAAAAACCGGACGGGATCGTCACAGGCGGCTTCCTGTGCGGCGATCGACTTGCGAAGATAATCAAGTGTCGACGCTTCCATCTTGACCGCGGCGGCCCTGACGACCTGCGCTTCGATCAGCAGCCGCGCCTCATGAACATTGTCGAGACTATAGGCCGCAATGTCGCGATAGCGCGCCGCCTGGACAGCCAATTCGCCGACATCTTCCGATGCCACCACCGTGCGCGTTCCCTGCGCAACCGAGAGAATTCCATGCGTGGAGAGGATGAGAATCGCACCGCGGACGGTCTCGCGGCTGACCGAAAGCGCGCCAGCCAGTTCACGTTCGCTGGGCAGCGGATCGCCTATTTTGAGGATGCCGGTGGCGATGAAGGTCGCAATCTTCTGGACGACGAAGTCCTTCATCGACTTCTTCGGAGCGCCGCCCAGCGTCGCAACCTCTTCGAGAATGGCTCGCACATCCATCGCCATGCCCTCCCCCTGAGGTCTACTGGTCCGGTAAGTCGGCCAGTAGACCTCAGGGGAAGAGGATTGTCAAACGCTTGATGTCGGCGATCCACTCCGCTGTAATTTGGAGCCGTTTTCTGGAGGGCAAGATCGGCACGCGGAGAAAATTCATTCCGGCAAAACAGCCCGCCACGGGCGGACTGTTGTTCGCGCTCAGGCCGCGTCGGAGACTTTGCCCAGGCGTTTGATCGCCTGCTCCAGCGGGCGCTGGCCGTCGCTATAATCTTCCCAGGCCGATGATTTCGACAGCAGGACCGGCACCGTGCGGATGGTGAAGCGTTTCGGGTCGAGATCCGCTTTGACCTGGCTCCAGCTCAGCGGCATCGAGACGGTGGCGCCGGGTCGCGCACGAGGCGACAAGGGTGCCACCGCCGTCGCCATCCGGTCATTGCGGAGATAGTCGAGGAAGATGCGGCCGTTTCTCAGGCTCTTGGTCATCTTGATCAGATAGAGATCGGGATTGTCACGCGCCATCTGCTGGCAGACGTCGTGCGCGAAGCTTTTCGCCTGCACCCAGGAAAGCGGCTTGCGTTTGTTGAGCGCAAGCGGCGTGACGACGTGCAGGCCCTTGCCGCCGGTGGTCTTGCAGAAACTGATGAGACCGAGCGCGTCGAGACGGTCGTGCATCTCGCGGGCGGCGGAAACGACTGTCGAGAACGGTACGTCGGGGCCAGGGTCGAGATCGAACACCAGCCGGCCCGGCACCTCCGGCTTATGCGGTTGGCAATTCCAGGGGTGCAACTCGACAGCGCCGACCTGCGCCACGGCTGCCAGGCCCTCGACCCGGTCGATCTGCAGATAGGGCTTTTTGTCGCCGAAGACCTTGACCAATTCGAGCAGGTTCGAGGCGCCGGGCATCGCATGGCGCTGGAAGAACTGCTCGCCGCCGAGCCCATCGGGCGCACGGATGATCGAACAGGGGCGTCCCTCGATATGCGCGATCATCCAGCCGCCGACGGCTTCATAATAGCGGGCCAGATCCTCTTTGGTCACCGGTTTGCGGTCATTGGCATCCGGCCACAGCGGCTTGTCCGGATTGGAGATCATCACGCCCATGACCTCGGCTTTGGCGCCCTTTCGGCGGGCGGCCTTGGCCTTCTCAGCCGCCGGCTCCGGCACGTCGGTTTCTGCTGGCTTGGCCGGCCGTTCGGCCTTGACCTCCTTGGCCGGCTTGTCCTCCCGCAGGCCCTTGAAGGCGGCCTGGCGGACGATGCCGTCGGCGGTCCAGCCCGCGAACTCGATTTCCGCCACGAGCTTGGGCCTCAGCCAGGTGACATCGGCCTCCTTCTTCGGCGCGCCGATGCCGGTGAAGGGCGACTTCGCCGCCTCGAGCGCCTGCAGCTTCGGCAGCAGCGTTTCGACTTTCCTGGCGCCATATCCCGTGCCGACGCGGCCGACATAGACGAAGTGGTCGCCGCGGTAGACGCCGACCAGCAGCGATCGGAATTTGCCGTTGGTCTTGGCATAGGCGCCGATCACCACTTCGTGGCCGGCGCGGCATTTCGACTTCGCCCAGCTGTCGGTGCGGCCGGATTGATAGGGTGCATCGCCCTGTTTGGAGACGATGCCTTCCAGCGATAGCTTGCAGGCGGAGCGCAGGACCGCATCGCCGCCGGTCTCAAAATGCTCGACGAAACGGATCCGAGGGTCATTGCCGGCATCCGCAAGAAGGCTCTGAAGCCGCGCCTTGCGCTCGACGACAGGCAGAGATCGCAGGTCCTCGCCGCCGTCGTAGAGAAGATCGAAGGCGAAATAGACGAGATCGCCTGTCCTGCCTTCCGAAATGGCGGCCTGCAGGGCTGCGAAATCCGGTACGCCATGGTCGTCGAGAGCGCAGATCTCGCCGTCGATGATGGCGTCGGGCAGCGCCGATGCCGCCTCGGCGATCTCTGGATATTTGCCGGTCCAGTCGAGCCCTTTACGGGTCTTCAGCGTCACCTCGCCCTCGAGTATGCGCATCTGGATACGGTAGCCGTCGAATTTGATCTCGTGAATCCAGCCCTCGCCGGGCGGCGGACGGTCCAGGGTCTGGCAAAGCTGCGGCGCAATGAAGTCCGGGAGATCGATCCTTGCCATCGTTTTCGGCGTCTTGCCGACCCGGCCCTCCTCTTTCCTCTCTTCGGCGGCCAGCCCGTGATTGCTGTCCCAGACCGCGTCCGCCTTGAGATCGCCGCCCTTGAGCATGAACGGCTTTGGCTTGCGGCCCTTGCCGGCGGCGATTGCGTCCATCGTCCGGCCGGAGGCGACGGAGGTGTCGTTTTCCTCCAGGACCGCTGCGCCGTCCTCCTCGACCGAGAATGCGTCGTGGTGCTTGATCAGCAGCCAGTTGGTTCGCTTGCCGCCATCGCGATCGTTGCGCATGCGCACCAGAACGAAACTGCCGTGCAGCCTTTCGCCTTCAAGGATGAACTTGAAGTCGCCCTTGGCGAGCGCCTGCTGCGGGCTCTTCTTTCCCTCGGGCTCCCAATAGCCGCGGTCCCACAGCATCACCGTACCGCCGCCATATTGGCCTTTCGGGATCGTGCCTTCGAAGTCGCCATAGTCGAGCGGGTGATCTTCGACCTCGACGGCCAGCCGCTTGTCGTGCGGATCGAGCGATGGGCCTTTGGTGACAGCCCAGGATTTGAAGACGCCGTCGAGTTCCAGTCGCAGGTCGTAATGCAGCCGAGTGGCGTCATGTTTCTGGATGATGAAGCGACGGCGATTGCTGCGCGCGATCTGCTTCTCGCCGCTCGGCTCCGCTGTTTTTTTAAAGTCGCGCTTCGATCGGTATGTCGAGAGGTTGTCACTGGCCATGGTCGTTTCCGAATCAGCATCCCCAAAGCACGAAATGCCGGCTGGCGGCATAGAGTTCCATGATGGTCTCAATGGAGGGCGGGCTTGTCAGCCCATCCGATTTGCCGGCGACCGGAGGCGATGAAAAAAATCGCCATCGTGTCGTATCGTTCTCCTGCTTCAAACGTTAATTCCTACAACCGGGATGCAAACATGCGCGTTGACCAATGGCTCTCTCTTCTCATCATCGCGCTCATGATGGGCGCCTTTGTGTGGGGGCGTTACCGATACGACGTCGTCGCCGTGAGTTCGCTTCTCGTTGCCGTCATTGCCGGCATCGTCCCCGCCAAAATTGCCTTTTCCGGTTTTTCAGATGACATTGTCATCATCGTCGGCAGTGCGCTGATCGTCAGTGCGGCGATATCGCGATCCGGGATCATGGATCTGGCGCTGCGCCGATTTTCTCCCGAAAGACGCGGGCCGCGGATGCAACTGATCATTTTGGTTGCCATCGTCGCGGCCCTGTCGGCTTCCGTCAAAAATATCGGTGCACTGGCAATCATGATCCCGGTTGCCGTGCAGATGGCCCGGAAATCACGCGTATCACCGTCGATGTTCCTGATGCCGATGTCTTTCGCCTCGCTGCTCGGAGGGCTTATGACTCAGATCGGCACATCGCCGAATATCATCGTTTCCCGGGTGCGCGAGGAGATTACCGGGCAGCCGTTCACGATGTTCGACTATACGCCTGTCGGCCTGGCGCTATCGGTCGCCGGCATTGTCTTTCTAGGGCTGTTCTACAAGCTGCTTCCTGAAAGATCGCGGGTGGAAACGTCGATGGACGAGGCGGTGGCGATCAAGAACTACACGACCGAGGCGAAGGTCATCACGCCGTCGGGGGCGATTGGCCGGTCCGTCAGCTGGCTGCAGAAGCCGGCCGGCGGCGATGCGATGGTCACCGCGATTATCGGCGGCAGCGGCCAAAGACGAACGCCTCTTCCCGACACCGTGCTCAAGGATGGCGACCTTCTTATCATCGAGGGCGAGCAAAGCGCCCTCGACAAGATCGTCAGTGAAGCCAAGCTTCAACTGTCCGATCGTAAACATGAGTCCGAGATGCGCCAGGATATCAGTTCCGTCGAAGCCATCGTCGGCGAACATTCCCGCCTGATAGGCGTCAGCGCAAAGGACGTCTCCCTCTTCCACAATACCGGCCTCAATCTTCTTGCCGTCAGCCGCCGGGACAGGCGCTTCACCGAGCGTCTGGGCGAGATCAAGATCCGCAACGGCGACGTTGTGGTGCTGCAGGGCGACTTGCAGAAGCTGCCGGATCTCCTGCGTGAATGGGGCTGCCTGCCGCTGGTCGAACGGGATCTGAAGCTCGGCAACGCGCGCAACGGCATGATCCCCGTCATGATCCTGCTGGCGACGATGGCGGCGACGGCCTTCGGCGGCATTCCCGTGGCGACGGCATTTTTCGCCGCCGCCTTTCTGATGGTGATGACCGGGTCCATTCCCTTGCGCGAAGTCTATCATCATCTCGATGCGCCCATTCTGATCATGCTGGCCGCCCTCATCCCGATCAGCGATTCGCTCCGAACCACCGGAACGACCGACATCATCGCCGACCTCCTGTCGCGCACCGCCGAGATGCTGCCGCCGTTCGGCGCTCTGGCATTGATCCTGGTTGCGGCCATGGCCGTGACGCCGTTTTTGAACAATGCCGCGACCGTTTTGGTCATGGCGCCGATTGCCGCGACCTTTGCCGCCAAGCTTGGCTACCGGCCCGATGCCTTTCTGATGGCGGTGGCAATCGGCGCCGGCTGTGATTTCCTGACGCCGATCGGCCACCAGTGCAACACGCTGGTCATGGCGCCGGGCGGATATCGATTTGGCGACTATGCGCGATTGGGCCTGCCACTCTCGCTCATCGTCGTGCTCGTCAGCGTGCCTGCCCTGCTGGCCGTCTGGCCGATTTGACCGGGCCAATTTGACTAACACCTGCGAGGCAATTCAGGCTGCGCCCCTTGGCGCAGCCTGGCAGCATTACTTCCACTGCGTCCCGTCGGCGCCGGCGCAGCCCAAAGGTGGCAGGGAGCCGGCGAAGGTGGTTTTCAGCTTGGCGCAGCCCCAGCTGTTGATCGGGGCGGGCATGGCATCGTTGAGGGTGATGCCGATTTCATCATAGGGGCTGTCGGTGTTGCTGACATAGCGATACCAGCGAAAACCGGTAAAGACGACGACGGCCAGAGCGATTACCAGCAGCAGGCGAAGCAATTTTCTCATCATATTTCCTTTAAGTGCAAACGCCGCCGTTTAGCACTCCGATGTCGAAGCTGAAAGGTCCGGCCGGATGCAAGATGCTGCGATTCTGCAGCGTCTTTTGCGCCTCCTGAAAAGCTGCGCCTGCTGTGGTAGCAATCTGAAAAATACCGGCCGCAATCGATTCTTTGACGGGATCTGCAATGACCATCCAAGCAGGACGTAATTCGCATCCCATCCATTTCATCGGCGCTTTTGCGACCGGTGGGCTTCTGACATTCATGGTGCATCTGAATGGGGAGCTGGCACGTTACGGCAATCCGCTGTTTTCATCCTGGACCGCGCACGGCACAGGCATGGTCGCCGCCGTCATTCTTCTTTTGGCGCTCTACCGCCGACGCACGCCGATGGCGGGAAAACCCGGCCGCGCACCTTTGTGGGCCTATCTCGGTGGGGTATCCGGCGCCGCAACGGTCATTTTGACCTCGACAGCGGTCAACTCGCCGCTCGGGCTCTCCGGCACCTTGGCTTTGGGTCTGGCAGGTCAGGTCGCTTTCAGCCTGGCGGCCGACAATTGGGGACTGTTCGGTCTGCCAAAGCGGCGCCCGGATGTCCGGGACATCGCCGCGCTCGGCCTGGTGGTTACCGGCGGCGCACTGATCATCCTGTTTGGGCGAGGTGGGGCATGACGGTGTTCATTCTCATTGCTTGCCTTGGCGGCGTGCTCGTCGGCCTCAGCCGTCAGCTCAATGGGCGGTTGAGCATATCGACCACGCCGCTCATCGCATCCTTCTGGAACCATGCCGTCGGCTTTGCTGTGCTGAGCTGCCTCGGTCTCGTTGTCGGAGGCCTGCTTCCTGCCGGCGCCGGCGAGGCGCCTTGGTATATCTATCTCGGTGGTCCGATCGGCGTCGTTTTCGTGGCGGCAGGCAGCTGGGCGATTGCGCGCATCGGCGCGGTCAATACGGCTCTGCTGATCATTGGCGGCCAGATGGTCACCAGCGTGGCGCTGGATTATGCGCGCGCCGCTCCGACCTCGTTCTGGGCGAACGCGACCGGAATTCTTCTGATCGTCGGCGGAATGATGGTCAGCCGGAGGCGACGCAAAAGCGGCGGCTCGCAATAGCCGCCGGCAATTTTGCCGAAGCTGTCAGGGACGGAATCTGGGCTAATTTGTGCGTCCCAGGGTGGAAAGGGCGTCCTGCAGTCTGAGTGCCGCAAGCGCCTCCGTCGCCTCATCCGGAGACCATCCCGCCTCCAGCGCCGCAGCCAGCACCAGCGATTCCGTTTGAAGCTCGAGCTTCTCGTAAAGCGGCTCAAGGGCTTCGCGCGCTGTGACAAGATGCTGGTCCGGGGGAGTGATGGATGTCGCGGCAACCGTAGGCATGAAATGCTCCTCCTATTGAACGCTAAGGTTCGAAACCCATTAGGGGCATCCTTGTTCCGTCTTGTTTCGCTTCACATCGCCTTTTTGCCCTTCGGGCGGCGTTGCGAAAAAAGACGATACCACATATGGCGAAATTTCCTCCACCTTAGAAATGCGCGGATGAAAATTGCCGACGGGATCTTCCTGTGATCGCCGATCGTCCCCTGCCTAGTGACCGGGGCGTCCGGATCGAGCAGAAAGGCGACCAGCATCCTCAGGACCGCCGCTTCGGCGTCGAGCCTGCCACCCGATAAAGACAGCCCCTGCTCGCATTCGGCGAACATCTGTGAACCGACGACAACGGACCCAGTGAAGACGTAGAAATAGAGGTCCCGGTCCTGCCTATAGGGGAATTCCACCTTTGCGCCCGCCTCCAGCCGGATGTCGAAGACGTCGACCGCGCTGCGGACATAAAACGGCGCGTCTTCCCCCTCGGGCCCGACCAGGTGCCGCCAGGCGTTTGCCGCGGCCGCCGGCAGCGGTCCGTACTGGATTTTCGGCTCGAGATCGGTTGCACGCGGTCGAATAAGGATCTGCAGCATCCGCAGCGGCGGATCGGATGCCAGCGTCTCTTCGGAATGCCAGAAGCTTGCTCCGGCATTCATCACCATCAGGTGGTCGCGGTCGATCACCAGCCGGCCGGTGGCCCTGTCGTCGTGACGCATGACGCTGTCAGGCACCCAGGAAATGATCTCGTCGTTCCGGTGCTCGTGCATCGCGATCTGCCGGCCGGGATCAAGGAGAGATTCGACGACCATGGCGAGAGGGCCATGGCCGTGATCGGTCGGGTTCGGCCTCAGCCATCCCGGCATGTTGACGTGCACGACGAAGCCGCCCGAGTCCCGCACCACGAATGTCCGTTCGCCCTTAAGCAGCATTGCATCCTCCGTGCTTGCAAGGCAGTGACGACACTAGGCCATGACAGCGCCGCGCCTCCATTGAGAAAGGGCCGTTTTGAATTGCTGCTCGAGGATAAATTATACGGCAGTCTTGCACCAGAAGAGCACGACCGATGCGATCGCCGACCACGCGATCCTCCCCGCCCGTAGCATGCTCGTTCACTCAGCTCTTATTTGTCCAGCCACATAGACAAGCATCCTGTCGGTGCTCCTTGCGCCGAGCAACGAAAGCGAAATATTGCCCGCGCAATCGGTGATTGGGAACGCCAACTGCGTGCAGCCGCTGAGGCCCGAGAGACACAGAAGCTTGATACAAGCGGAACGAAATGCGGCAAAACTTTCCGGTTCGGCATCGCGAGTTGGCGCGCTCATGGCCAAGGTCGGAAGAGCGACGACTACATTTTCGCCCAGCAATCGGTCGATTTCCCCGGAAAAGAGCTTGGCAATCGCACGCGCCTCGCGCACTTCCCAGTCTTCGAGGCGAGATCCTGACAAAAGGCGCGCGGCAATATCGGGCGCAATTGCCTCCGGGGCCTGCTCGAAGAGCGTTTTGTTGCTTTCCCAGGCCTCCTTTTGCAGGATGGTGATGAACGCCACAGCAAGATCCGCGAGGCTGAATGAGGAAATAGAGTCGATCTTGCGAATAGGCATGACCGCCGATCGAATGCTGGCGATCATCTCATCGGCGATCGCGCCGTCGATGGTTTCGAAGATATCTGCGGGAATGAGAATGGATATTGGTCGGTCATTTGCCGCGGGCATGCCGACGGCGCTCATCACCGCGTCCATGGGTTCCAGACTTCTCGTCATGAAACCCGGCACATCGAAACTTGGCGCCAGCGCACGCAATGCCCTGTTGTCGAGGCTTCCATGTGTCGGCCGCCAGCCGATGAGGCCGTTGATGGCGGCGGGCAGCCGGATGGAGCCGGACGTGTCTGTTCCAAGCCCGATATCCGCAAGGCCGGCGGCAACTGCGACGGCCGAACCGGAAGACGATCCACCGGGAATAAGGTCAGGATCGCGCGGGTTTCTCGGCATGCCGAAATGGACGTTGCCGCCGATGAGGGAATAGGCGAGTTCGTCCGTATTGGTTTTGCCGACGAAACAGGCGCCGGCATCCAGAAGCGCCTGGACCAAAGGCGCCGTCGCTGCCCTGATGCCCGATGCAGCGAGCACCGCGGCATTGCCGGCCGCAGTTGGATAGCCGGCAACGTCGAAAAGGTCCTTTACCGCCAGGCGAAGGCCGGAAAGTGGGCCGGTGGACGCATGGCCGACATCGACGTCGGGATAGGGCATGAATGCATTCCACCGGTCCTGCACTTACCGCTCCCTAGATCTTCAGATGTTGCAAGACACGGCTGCGGCTGTCCGGACCATTGGCGCTTTCGTCTTCGATCGCTCCAAGTTTGAGAATGGCCCAGCGATCCGCTACCGAAAGGGCGAAATCCAGGTTCTGTTCGACCAGCAGGATGGTCGTGCCGCGTTTCTCACGGTCGTCCCTCAACGCCTTGGCGATGTTCTGGACGACGGAGGGCTGCAGGCCTTCGGAGATTTCGTCGATTAGCAGCAGCGTTGGCCGCAGCATCAGCGCCCGTGCCAGGATCAGCATTTTCTGCTCACCGCCCGATAGCGTGCCGGCATTCTGGGTCAACCGGTCCTTTAGGAACGGGAAATAGCCGTAGACCCTCTCCAGGGCGGATGCCATGTCCCGGTCGCCCTTTAGCGCCAGGCGCAGATTGTCGCGGATGGAAAGATCCTGAAACAACGGCAATTCCTGGGGCGCATAGCCGATTCCGGAAGCGATCAGCTCCGCCGGTTTCCTGTCGGTGATAGGGGCGCCATCGACCTCGATCTTGCCTTTGCCGACCCGCAGGAAGCCGAGGATCGTCTTCAGCAGCGTCGTTTTGCCCATGCCGTTTTTGCCCATGAGGGTGAGGATCTCGCCGGGCCGGATGGCGAGCGACACCCCATTGACGACATCGACCGCGCCATATCCGCTCGACACAGTGCTGAGCTCGAGTTTGAACGCGTCAGCCATGTGCGCCTCCTGCGTAGATGGTGCGAACCGTTTCGGAATTGACCACGTCATTCACCGTGCCGTCGAGAACCAGTTTGCCCTGATGGAGAACCACGATGCGGCTCGATATCTCACGCACGAAATCCAGATCGTGTTCGACCAGGATGGCGGCGAAACCCATCTCGTCCGTCAGTTTCTTGAGGATGGCGCCGATGGTCATGCGTTCGGTCTTGGTAAGACCCGCCGTTGGCTCGTCGAGAAGAATGATGCGAGGTTCCAGAGCGACGACCATCGCCAGTTCCAGAGCCTGCCTTTGACCGTGCGACAGCAGCGAGACCGGTTTGTCCAGCATGCCGGCCATGCCGGTGAGCGTCAGGATTTCGGCCGCAGCGGCCGGCAGCATGATCTCGGCGGACGATCGCATCGGGTTGGGCGTCTCGCGGCTGAGACGCGCCATCTTCAGGCATTCGCCGATGGTCATGCTGTCGAAGATGCTGGCGACCTGGAATTTCCGGCCGACGCCGAGTGCGACGATCCGTTCGGGTGCACGACCGGCGATATTGGTGCCGATGATATCCACTTGACCTTCGATCTGCTCGGTACCGTCCGAAAGACAACGCATCAGCGTGGTCTTGCCGGCGCCGTTCGGGCCGACCAGGCTGACGAGTTCTCCGGCGCCGATTTCCAGGTCGATGCCCTTCAGCACGGCCAAGCTGCCATAGGACTTGCCGAGACCGCGGATCGACAGAAGGCTTTTGCCTGCCACCGCACCATTCCTGGCGACGATGCGCGTCGGCAAGGACTTCAGGGCGCTGTTGGAGCTTGCGGACTTGAGGAAACGCGTCACCAAGGAGGCGAGGCCGCCCGGCAGAAGGATGATCATGATGACGAACAGCGCACCGACGATCAGCTGCCAGAGGAAGGGCAGATCGCCCGAAAGACTAGCGCTCAGATAGTCGATACCGATTGCGCCGAACAACGGCCCGATGATCGTTCCCCGGCCACCGAGCGCCGTCCAGACGACGAGTTCGGTTCCGAAGACGAAACCGGTATTCTCTGGTGCGACGACACCGGATGCATTGGCATAAAGGAAGCCCGCAAGGCCGCATACGCCGGCAAGAACGCCCGTCAGGACGATCTTCAACCGGGCCGGATTCATGCCCAGATAGGCGACTCGGGCTTCATTGTCGCGGATTGCCACAAGCAGACGGCCGGCATCCGACCGGACAAAGACGATCGCAACAATCGCCAATGCCAGTAGACAGGCGCCCGACAGGCGGAAGTAGCCGGGAAGCCCGAGCGGCAGAGTGTCGTAACCGACAAGGCCGCTCGATGAACCGGTCCAGGTGCCGCCCGAAAAGACGAGCTGTGTGACGACGATCGGCACAACGAGCGAGATCACGGTGGCGTAAAGCGGTGTCGATCCGTGATAGAACGACAGCCAGCCGACGGCGAGGCCAAGCACGAGCGGAACGAGCACGGCGGCCACAAGGGCGACGACGAAAAGCGCCGGGCTTGCGCCGATATGGGTGAGAACCATGGCGGTGGCATAGGCGCCGACGCCAAAGAATGCCGCCTGCCCGAAGGTGAGAACACCCGTATAGCCCCAGAGCAAGTCGACAGTGATCGCCAGCATGGCGTAGATCATCGAACGCGTCAGGACGTTGAGGCTGAAGCGGCCGAGAAACGTCGGTCCCAAGACGATCAGCAGGAGGGCTGCAAGCGCCAGCGCCAGTAGAAGGACAAGCCGGAGTTTTTGTCTGTCACGCACGGGCAAATCCTTTCGGACGTATGCGCAGTGTGATTGCGCAGAGGACGGCCACGGTGATGCCGCCGAGGATTGGGCTGAAATAGGTGCTGACGAGCACCTGGGCGGCCCCGAAGATGAGGCAGGCGCCGGCAAGCGCGGCGAACGAAGAGCCCGCCACCATCACCAGCATGAAGGCGCCCGTCAGCCAGGCGACGCCCATATTGGGATCGACGCTGGTCAGCGGCGCCAGCAGTACGCCTGCCAGGGCGGCAAGGCCGGTGCCGATCATGAAGGTCGCGAGCCGCACCTTTTCGGTGTCGATACCGAGTCCGCGCGCCAGTGTTTCATTCATGATGACTGCCCGGGCGGAAAGGCCAAGCCTTGTCCCATCGAGCAGCAAGGTGAAACCGAGGCCCAGACCGATAGCCGCGGCAATGGCGAAAAGGCGGTAGGCCGAGTAGCCGGTGCCAAAGAGATCGAAGGTGCCGGGCAGCAGCGCCGGCGTGAACTGCACGTCGCGGCCGAACCAGAGCGTGATCAACTGGCCGATGACGATGCCAAGGCCCCAGGTTGCGAGAATGGCGTCGAGCGGCCGGCGATAGAGAGGCCGCACGATGAAGCGTTCGGCGATACCGCCGAGGATCGCTCCGACTAGAAACGCGAAGGGAATGGCAAGCCACGGATTGAGGCCGAACCCGCTGACGACGACAGCGCAGTAAGCCCCGATGGTCAGCCACGCGCCGTGCGCGAAATTGATGATCTTCAGCACGCCGAAGATCGCAAGCAGCCCGGCGGCAACGATGAAGAGAATGGCCGCGGTGCTGACGATATCGAGAAAGAGGGTCATTTCTAGAACTCCGATGCTGGAGGCGGGGCACCCTGCCCCGCCTCGCTGGTTTCAGAGATTCGGGCACTGATCGCCAGGATCGACATCTTTGAAGCTATCGACGACTGCAACGCTGCCGTCGTCCTTTACCTGGCCAAGATACATCGTCAGCGGCGCGTGGTGCTGCTTGTTCATGGAGATATTGCCGCGCGGACCGGTGAAGGAGACGTCGGGAAGGGCTTTGAGCACATCAGCCGTATCGGTGCTGCCGGCCTTCTCGACGGCCGCTTTATAGAGGTAGATCGCCTCATATTGCGGCACCGAAAGATCGTTCGGCGTGCGCAGTTCCTTGCCGAACTTCTTTTCCATGGCCGAGAGAAAGGCCTTGTTCTCGGGGCTGTCGATGCCGGTGACGTAGGAAGCGGAGAGGAAGATGTCCTTGGCATCCGCGCCCATGCTCTTGGCGGTGCCTTCGTCGACCGCCAGATTGCCGTAAGGCAGGGTGACGCCGGACGAACGCAGCTGCTTGGTCAAGGTCACGTTCGGTGCGCCGCCGGCCGTCGAGGTGATGATGGCGTCGGCGCCGGAGGAGCGGACCTTGGAGATGATGGCCGTCCAGTCGCTGCCGTCCATCGGCAGATATTCCTCGCCAACGACCTCTCCGCCGGCTTTTTCGATATAGGCTTTGGCGAAGGTCAGCATACCGCGCCCGAAAGAATAGTCCGAACCGATCAAGAAGAACTTCTTGGCGCCCTGTTTGCCGATGAAATTGTCGACGACAGGCGGCACCTGCTGTTCAGGCACCCAGGCATTGACGAAAAGCTTGGCGTTGCAGGATTTGCCTTCGTAGAAAGACGTGTAGATATACGGCACGTCACCCTTGGAAATGATCGGCAGTCCGGCATTGCGTGCAGCACTCGTTTCCATGGAGATGACGGCGTTCACCTCCTTCTGGAAAACCAGGGAATCGAAGGCCTTTTGCGCGCCGGCGGCCCCGGATGCATCGTCGGCGATCTCAAGCGCCAGTGGCCGCCCGAGCACGCCGCCTTTGGCATTGATTTCTTCGACGGCGAGTTCGGCAGCCTGGACGACCGACGGGGCGACCACGCTGTTTGCGCCTGACAGCCCCACCGGCACGCCGATCTTGATTGGATCCTCGGCAAAAGCTGCGGTGGCGAATGCCGCTGATGCCAGTGTCAGGATGATGGTTTTCATTTGCATTTTGTTCCCCTTTCTTGAGTTGGGTCGAGATTACCCGTAGACATCGGCTCGGCGGTCGCTGAGCAGATGATTGAAGCTGTTGAGCGTGCGGGTCTCCGTGACGCTCGACAGATCGATTTTTGCAATCAGGATTTCCTCGCGATCGGCACTGGCCGGACCGGAGATGGGCCAGCCTTGCGGGCCGACGATAAAGCTGCGGCCGATGAAGGATTGGCCGCGCTCGACGCCGATCCGGTCGGCGCAGGCGATGTAAAGGCCATTGGTGTGAGCGGCTGCCTTGTGCAGGATGTTGGCCATCGGCTCCGCAACGCTTTCCGCACCGGGCATCGGCACCCAGTTGGTGGGCACACAGACCAGTTCCGCGCCGGCCAGCGCCAACTCGCGGAATGTTTCCGGAAACCATCCGTCGTAACAGATGGCGATGCCGATACGGCCGAAGGGCAGGTCAAATACCGGCAGCCCGATATCACCCTTTTTGAAAAGACGGTTTTCGTTGTTCCAGAGATGGAGCTTGCGGTATTTGCCGATATATCCCTCCGGACCGCAGAGAAGAGCGCTGTTATAAAACCGCTCGCCATCCTGCTCGGCAACGCCGCTGACGATGTAAAGGCCAAGTTCCCCGGCAAGGCGGCAGAGCGTCTCGGCAGTCGGGCCGCCGGGTACCGGACCGGCCAATGCGGCAACCTCGTCGCCGTCACGGAAGCTGTAGCCGCTGTCGGCCAGTTCCGGCAGAACGACGATCTCTGCGCCCTTGGCCTTTGCTGCCCTCGCCAGCCGCTCGATGGCGGCGAGGTTATGGGCACGATCGCCGACGATGGGTTCGAACTGGACGGTTGCGACGGTTGCCATCCGTGCGGTCGAGGTCTTGATGCTCAATCTCGTCTCCAAACGCAAAAAACCTCTGGCACGGAATTCAATCCGTGAACCAGAGGCTACATAGCCATGATGTTAATACGGCAGCCCTGCCGCTGAGCAAACCTGCTCGTTATCTTTAGGCTGGCACGAAAGAATACGACCGTCAAGCCGCTCTATTCAATATTTTCAAGACGTGCGCGACCACAACTCAAGGCTTAAATTTGCGTTTTTGCGCCGATCGACAGTCCAAGGCTTTTCATCGTGTCTTGCGCGGCAATGATCGATTCGGCGATCGTCGCCATCGGAACGCGCCTTGACGTCGCCTGATCGCGCAAGAGCTTATAGGCCGCCTCTTCATCGAGGCCATTCATGACCCGCAGCGCCGAAACGGCCTTTTCGACCAGCCGCCGGCTTTTCAACGTTTCCTCGAGTTTTTGCACCTTGCCGGCGAGCCGTTTTTCGTAGCTTTGCCGATAGCGTGCAAGCGCAAATTGCGTCAGAATGCCGAGCGGCCGCAGCGGTTTGCTGATAACGCCGTGGGCGTTGAGATCGATGATCGCCTGGAGTGCCGTCGGGCTCTCATATGTCAGGATGGCGATGACCGCCGTCTGTTGGAGATCGATGATCTCGAGCGCATGCTCGAGTTGGACATCCTCGACATGCAGGAAGACGGTGTCTATGTCGGGCGGCAAGGCAGGCGGGAGCGGCCAGGTCGCGCGAACCTCGCAGCCGAGGCGTTTGAGGTGGGCGATCAGCAAATTGCCGTCCTCGTCGCGCGGATGGACAACCAGAACGCGTGCGCGCCGCAGATCCTGAACGATCCGGCTTGGTCCCGCCATCTCAGGCCCCCAACCAAACATCTTCGAACCGCGAAGCGGTCAGGTACGGGTCCGGCCTGATCGGGCCGGGCGCCTGCCAGGCAATATCGAAAAGCCCGTCGGCCCGCGCCACGCCGATGCGGGGATGCAGCCAGAGATGCCGGGTATCGGCGTCAAAATTGATCCGCCCTTCCGGAGCAGAAAAATCCTCCAGGAGAATTTCCTCGGAAATGCGATGGGTCTCGAGCGAGCCGGCCCGGGCGAGTGCGCGGGCGAAAAGGTGAACCTGCGCATAGGCCGGCTGCGACCATACGCTGGTGGTGAAGTCCTGGCCGAAGCGGGCTTTAAACGCCGCCACGAAGCGCTCATTCGCCTCGTTTTCGACCGTCTGGAAATAGGTCGCCGAAAGAATATGGCCGGTGCAAGCGTCGGCTCCGATCTCGCGAATCTCGCTCTCGGCCATGGTCAGGCTGGCAATCGGAACCCGTTTGCGATCGATCCCCGCGTCGGCATACATGCGGTAAAAGCGCTGTGCCGGCCGGCCGACGATCGTCGAGAAAATGGCATCGGGCTCAAGACGGACGATATCGGAAATAACCGACCGCAAGGTTTGTTCGTCGGCATGAAGAGGAAGATATCGCTCGCTGACGACTTCACCGCCTTTTGCCTCGAGCACATCCCGCATCACCCGATTGGATTCGCGCGGATAGATGTAATCCGCGCCGACGAAGAGGATGCGGCGTCCATGGTGGCGCAGCAGATATTCTGCCAGCGCGAAAGTGTTCTGGTTGAGGGTGGCGCCGGTATAGACCACATTCTCCGAATATTCGAAGCCTTCATACATCGACGGATAAAACAGCAGTCCGTTGTGCCGCTCAACAATCGGCAGCACCGCCTTTCGGCTGGCCGACATCGACGCGCCGAAGATGATGTTGACGTCGTCGTCTGCGAGCAGCCGCCGCGCCAGGTTGCGATAAGCGGCCTGGTCCCCGCCCGGATCATAGGCGATCGGAACGATAGGCTTGCCAAGCACGCCGCCTGCTGCATTGACTTCCTCGATCGCAAGCGCGGTGCCAAGAAAGTGCTCGGTTTCCGTGATTTCGCTAATTCCGCTTCTGGAAAACAGCACTCCCACCCGCCATTCGGAGCTTGTCATCTTTGCCTTTTCCGAAATGTTGGAGGTTCGAACGCGGTGAATGCCTCAGTTCCGCGCTTTCGACTCCCATACCCTTAGTGCTTTTCCATGGGATCCTGCAAGCGGGTGCGATGCAGGTCGTTGCCGCAGACGGAGACGGGAACTACCGGCCATGAACCGTTGCGGGCATCACATTGTCGGGGATCGGACATGTATAGGCTTTGCCGCCGGTCCTTTCCCGCCACTCGGCTTTCGCGGCTGCCAGGAGGTCCGATGACGTCATCAATGCGAGCCCCGTCGTCGCAAGCGTCTTGGCCGCATGCGCCATGGCTTTGTGCGCGGCCGGGCTTTTTCCCTGTGCGACGACCTGCCATGTATGGGGATTGGTGCCGATCGCCCAGGCTGGCGCCCAGCATTGCGCGGTCGGCGTCACCCAGCTGACGTCGCCGACATCGGTCGATCCGGCCCGGAAATGCGATTGTCCCTCGAAATCGCGCAGACCGGTGTGCAAGGGCGTCGAGCCATCGACCTTGGCATTGGAGAACACATCGCCCCTGATCTGATAGAGGCGGATGCTGCTCTTGATCGCTTCCTCAGTGAAGGTGTCCTGGATTTTCCGGGCGAAGGCGATGTCGGCCTCGTCGAAGGCTATCGGCCCGAGCGTGACCATGTTCTCGTGCATTGCCGTTTCAAGCGTGATGTTGGGAAGAAGGTTCGTCGAGGCGGTGTCGAACACGCTCTCGACTTCGGTTTCGGTCATCATCGCAGCACCTCGTGCAACTTTCTCGACGCGCCCGGCAAGCGCAAGCGCCTGCGGCATGTCAGGCGCCCTGATCAGATAGAGAACCTCGGCGCTGGCCTGCACGACATTGGCGGCCCTGCCGCCGGTGTCGGTAATCGCGTAGTGAACGCGACAATCCTGCGGCATGTGTTCACGCAGGAAATTGACGCCGACATTCATGAGTTCGACCGCATCGAGCGCCGAACGGCCGAGATGGGCGCTGTTAGCCGCATGTGCCGCGACACCCCTGAAGCGGTAATAATATTCGAGAACGGCAAGATTGTTCGTTGAGCGAACACCGTTGAACGGAGCCGGATGCCAGGTCAGGGCGGCATCGACGTCATCAAATGCGCCGGCGCGAACCATGAAGGTCTTGCCGGAACCGCCCTCCTCTCCCGGGCAGCCGTAATAGCGCACCGTTCCGGGCAGGTTGCTCTGCTTAAGGTGGCGGGCAAGTGCAACCGCCGCCATCAGCGATCCGACACCAAGCAGATTGTGCCCGCAGCCGTGACCGGTCGCTCCCGCCGCTTGGGGACGAGGCTCGGCCAGATTGGCGGTCTGGCTCATTCCGGCCAGGGCATCGAATTCGCCGAGGAAGGCAATCACCGGCTTGCCGCTGCCGGATTCGCCGATGAAGGCCGTTTCCATGCCTGCGACGCCGCGGCGCACGGCAAAGCCGTTTTCCTCGAGCGTCCTTGCCAGCAATTGCGACGAGCGCCGCTCCTCGAACTTCAACTCCGCGAAATCCCAGATACTGTCGCTGAGGGCGACATAATCGGGTTTCATCTTATCGATCGTCGCGGCAATGGAGCTGATCGCGTCAAGATTCATGGCATTTCCTCGGTGTCTGTCCTGCCGCCACAGGGACGTGTTGCACTGGACCCGGCAGGACCGCCTGCCGGATCTCCTGTTGACTGTCGAAGTGGGACGGCCGCGCCTCGATCCACCGGGCGCGGCAATTCGGGCTCAATTGTCGAGCGAAACTTCCCAAAGACGGGCATTCGATTGCCAGACGGGCTGGCCCTTCAGTTTCTTGGTCGCGCCCCAGACATCGACCATGTCGTAGAGGAAGATGCCCGGCATTTCCTTGAGCATCAGCGTATGAAACTCATCGAAGATCGCTTGCCGCTTCGTCTGATCGGCCTCCGCATAGGCGGCCTTCATCAGCTCGACTGCCTTCGGATCGTCCCACATCAAGGAAGCATTCTTGTCCTTGTTGCCGACATAGAAGCCGTACATCAGCGCCGGATCGAGCCGCGGCGCGACCGATTGCGAGATGATCTGGTAGTTGCCGGAGCGGCGACGATCGACCTGCGTCGCATAGTCGAGCACCTCGATCTGCACATTGAGACCTGCCTGCTGCATCATGGCCTGCGCCATCACCGCGGCCGGGAAGCTTGGCACGTTGCTGCGCTTGTTGGCGATGATGGTAATCGGCTCGCCCTTGTAGCCGGCCTCCGCGAGCTCCTTCTTCGCGGCCTCGATGTCGTAGGGCAGACGCTTCTTCTGGACATCGTCGAAATAGAGCGAGTCTTGCGAAACCATGGAACCGTTGGCTGCGCCGGTGCCATTGGAGGCGGCCTCGACGAGCTGGTCGAGATCGAGTGCCATCGCCATGGCACGGCGCACGCCGGGATTGCTCAGAACCTTGTCGCGCGTCTGGATGTAGAAGAGGTTTTTGCCGTTGTTGCGCGCCACGATCAGTTGCATCGTGTCGCTGGTCTTGAATTCGGGAATGAGATCCGGCGAAATCTCCGCGGTATCGAGCACGCCGGACTGAAGGCCGGCCTTTACGGTCGAAGCATCGGGAATGACCATGAACTTGATGCCATCGACGAGAGGGCGCTTGGAGCCGACCATCCCGTCGGGCTTGCCGTCGTTCTCCGGCGAGACATAATCGTCGAACTTGGCGAGATGGATATACTCGCCCTTCTTCCATTCATCCCATTTGAAGGGACCGGTACCGATCGGCTTGATGAAGCTCCCGTCCGCGCCGACCGATTCCGGCGAAATCATCCCGGTGTAACCGCATTCGGGGCGCGACATCAGGCCAAGGAAAACCGCGGATGGCTTTTCCAGGGTGATGGTGACAGTGGAAGGATCGACTGCCTTGACCCCGGTAACATGCACGCTGCCGCTGCCGTCGAAATCAGGAAGGCAGGTCCATTTCGTTTCGGGCTTGAGATAGCGGTTCCAGTTCCACACGACATCATCGGCGGTCAATGTCATGCCGTTGTGGAATTTGACGTCGTCACGCAGTTTGAAGCTGTAGGTCAGCCCATCCGCCGAGACTTCGAAGCTCTTTGACAGCAGCGGCTTGACCTCGCCGTTGTTGGCATAGCCGACGAGCCCCTCGACGATGTGCAGGATGACGCCATCGGTATTGCCGTCGCGATTGACGCCTGGATTGGCGCTGCGCAGATCGGAACTTTGAGCCACGACGATGTCGCGGGCGTCGACCACACCGGTCATCGCCATCAACATGGTGCCTGCAAGAAGAAGCTTATGCATTGTTCTACCCTCGTTTATGGTTCGTCAGGATTGGAGTTCATCCCAGCAGGCGCGTGAAAGCCTGCCAATGGTTTCAAGCGCGACCGTGTAGCCGGGGGTGCCGTCCGGCATCTCCTGCGGCACCTCGTCGGTATAGGCGGCGATGATGTAGAAGGGGGAACCATCGCGATAGACGATACCGGCATTCATGCGGCCGCGCTTTCCCGTGCCGCCCTTGTGGGCGACGAGCACACCGAACGGCAGCCGGGAGGGAATGGCATAGCGCAGGATCTGGTTCTTCAGGGTTTGTAGCGCATAGGCGCTGAGCGCCTGCGAGCAGCCGAGCCGGTCGGCGGCTTCCCGCGAATCCTGGGCATCGAGGATGGTCTGCAGTAGATAGACCTGATCGCGCGCCGTCGTCGTGGTGACGGCCTTCAATGAATGATCGGGCGACAGCGCCAAGGGCGGGATCAGAAAGCGATGGTTGGTTCCGGTCATGCCGATCGACTTGCAATAGCCGTCGACTTCTTCGAGCGTCAGTCTTTCGAAGACCATCTTCGTGCAGACATTGTCGCTCAGCACCATCATGCCGGTGATGGCGTCGCGCAGCGATATGACGATTCCGGGCGTCAGATAGCGGAACATCCCGCTCGCCACTTCCTCGGCGAAACGTTTTTCGTAGGTGATGCGTTCGTCGAGATCCAGGCGGCCTTCATGGGCGGCCTTCAGAGCTGCCATCATGATCGAGGTCTTTCGGGTGCTGGCGGAAGGGGTTTCCTCGTCCGCGCCCCTGCCGATCGTTTCGCCGCTTGAAAGCACACGCACCATGAAGCGCGTTACGAACGGCTGGGCATCGCAGATCGCGTTCAATCGCTCCGCAAGCTTTCCGAATTCCATCATCGTCATGTCAGTTCTCCAGGCGCCATTTGAGGATCACGCCGCCCTGGGCATTGTGGTCCAGAGCGGGGATGGCCGAGAGAAGCCTTTGCGTATAGGCCTCCTTCGGGCTGTCGAAAACCGTATCGCGGTTGCCCTCCTCGATGATCCGGCCGTCCTGCATGACGACGACGCGATCGGCGACCTGTTCGACGACGCCGAGATCGTGGCTGATGAACAGGCAGGAAAAGCCGTAACGTTTTTGCAGATCGGACAGGAGTTCGAGCACCTGCGCCCGGACCGTCACGTCAAGCGCCGATACCGGTTCGTCGGCGATCAGAAATTTCGGCCGGCGCGCAATGGCGCGGGCGATCGCCACGCGCTGACGCTGGCCGCCCGAAAGCTCATGCGGGTAGCGCCCGGCATAGTCGGCCCCAAGCCCGACTTCCTCCAGCGTCTCCAGGGCGCGCTTGCGCTTTGCCGACGGATCGAGATCGGGAACGAGCCGCAGCGCTTCTTCGACGAGTGCTACGATGGTCATGCGCGGATTGAGCGAGGAATAGGGGTCCTGAAACACCATCTGGCAATTCAGCCGATAGTCCATCCAGTCGTCGTCGCGGCTGCGTCCCTTGAATTGGATATCGCCTTCGCTCTCCCGGACCAGTCCGGCAATGGTGCGGCCGAGCGTGGTCTTGCCGGAACCCGAACCGCCGACCAGTGCCACGACTTCACCCTCGTGGATGTCGATGCTGACGCCATGCAGCGCCCGTTTCGGCGTTGCCGTCTTCATCAGCGACCGCCGGCCCGGATAGTCGACGACGATATCGCGCGCCGAGACCATCGGGGCTTTGGTCTTGTCGATCGTCCGCGTCTCTCCGCGGAATGGCAGGGAGGAAAGCAGTTTCTTCGTATAGGCACGCTGCGGTGCGTCGAGCAGATCGGCGGTGCGTCCTTCTTCGACGATCACGCCCTTTTCCATGACGACGATGCGGTTCGTGTAACGGGCAACCATCGGCAGATCGTGACTGATCAGCAGCACGGCGGTGCCTTCCGCCTGCGTCAGTTCCACCATCAATTCCATGACGTCGCGCTGGATCACGGCATCGAGCGCCGTTGTCGGCTCGTCGGCAATCAAGAGCGCCGGTTTCAACAGCATGACGGATGCCAGCATGATGCGCTGGCGCATGCCGCCCGAGAATTCATGCGGATAGGACGTGAGCGCCCCGGCGGGATCGCGGATCCCGACCCGGTTCAGCATGTCGAGGATCCGGCTGCGCCGCTCTTCCCGCGAAAGTTTCGTATGCAGCTGCAACCCTTCTTCGAGTTGGCGGCCGACGGTCATCGAGGGATTGAGCGAGGTCATCGGTTCCTGGAAGACGACACCGATTTCGGCTCCACGCAATTGACGCAACTGCGCGCCGTTCATGGAAAGCACGTCGCGTCCCTTGTAGGCAACGGAGCCGCCGATCACCTTGATCGGTGCAGGCAGCAGTGAGATCAGGGCGCGTGTTGCCAGCGTCTTGCCCGATCCGCTTTCTCCGACGATGCCGAAGATCTCGCCCGGCGCGATGTCGAAGCTGACGTCCTTGACGACCTGCACACCAGTCCCAGTCACCTGAAGCGACAGGTTGCGGACATTCAAAAGCGTTCTATTCGTCATTTCAGCCCCCTCATCCGCGGATCAAGCTTGTCCCGAAGAGCGTCGCCCAGAAGATTGATGCCGAGGAGCGTCAGGGCGATCGCCAGGCCAGGGAAGAGACCCAGCCAGACCGCCTGCTCGATGAATGGTCGGCCGGCAGCCAGCATGTTGCCCCAGGTCGGGGCCGGTGGCGGAACGCCGAGACCGAGAAAGCTGAGCGCGCTTTCCGAAAGGATCGCCCAGCCGAACATCGACGTCGCAAGCACGGTGATCGGGGCGACGCAATTGGGGAGGATATGGCGGAACATGGTGTAGAGCTCGCCATTGCCCATCACCTTGGAGGCCTCGATGAATTCCCGCTCGCGCAGCGACAGGACGGCCCCCCGGACGACGCGGGCCATCGAGGGAGAATAGGCAATGCCCAGCGCGAAGATGATGCCATATTGGTTGGCGCCGAAGACGGCGAGCAATCCAAGCGCCAGAAGGATGCCCGGAAAGGCGAGAAGCGCATTGTTGACGGCCATGATGACGGCATCGATCCAACCGCGGGCGTAACCGCTGACGAGACCGATCAGCGTGCCGCAGACTGTTGCGAAAGTGACCGTCAAGGTGCCGATCCAGACGCTCGCCCGGGCGCCGACGATCAGGCGGCTGAGCACGTCGCGGCCAAATTCATCGGTTCCGAGCCAGTGGGCGCTGCTTGGCGCCGCCAGCCGTGCGGTGAAGCCGAGCTTCATCGGATCGTAGGGGGTCCAGAAAAGGCCGATCGCAGCGGAGATCAGCAGTGCGGCAATCAGAATGCTGCCGATGAAGCCGTTGAACGTGACGTTTTTCATTCGGCGACTACCCGCGGATCGAACAAGGGATAGAGCAGGTCGACGACCAGATTGACCAGCACATAGGAAAGCGAGACGAACAGCAGGCAACCCTGAATTACGGGGTAATCGCGGGCAAAAATACTGTCGACCATCAGTCGCCCGAGCCCCGGAATGGTGAAGACCGTCTCGATGACGGCAATGCCGCCGAGCAGATTGCCGAGGATCAGACCGATGACTGTCCAGGTCGGGCCGAAGGCATTCTTGAACGCATGCCGCCAAAGCACGGCGCTTTCCGAAAGCCCCTTTGCCCGGGCGTGGGTGATGTAGTCGAGCCGCAGCACTTCCAGCGTCGAGGCGCGTGCCATGCGGATCAACACACCCATCTCATGAATGACCAGGGTCATGATCGGCAGCACGAGGTAGAGCAGGCCGCCGGTGACGTTGCTGCCGATCGAGACATAGCCGAGGACCGGTAGCCAGCTGAGTTTCAAGCCGAAGAAAAGCAGAAGCAGGAGACCGAGCCAGAATGTCGGGATCGACAGCAGGATCGTGGCCGTGCCGACCAGCGCCAGGTCTGTCAGACTGTTCTGCCGCCAGGCGGCGATGACGCCGGCCGGCACGGCGATGAGGCTCGCCAGAAGGACGGCGACGACGACGACTTCGGCGCTGACCAGAAAACGTGATGCGACAAGCGGCAGAACCGGCTCCTCATTGACGATCGAGCGGCCGAAATCACCCTGCACGACATTGGCGGTCCAGATGAGGAACTGTTGCGGCAGCGATTTGTCGAGGCCGAGTTCCGAGCGCATCGCCGCGATCTGGGCCGGCTCAGCCATATCACCCAGCATCAGTGCCGCCGGATCGCCGGGTATGAAGCGGATCAGCGTGAAGACGGTCACCGAAACGAGGACGATCGTCGGCAATGCCATCAACAGGCGGTTCAGAACGAATTTCAGCATTTTTGTTCCCCGCGATTGGCGACGGACAGTGCCCGGCGACATCGGTTTCGTTGCCGCAGACTATGATCGAATGAGGAAATGTCCGCAATATTATGCGATTCTGTCATAAGTCTATGCGGAATACGACCGCAACCAAAACGGCTGCCTTGGCGTAAGGGTTCAGGCTAAAAATTTGATTTTAAACGTCTTTTTGAGAAAGCTGGATCTGTCGCTTCAAGGCGTCGCTCAGAGCGTGGGCGGCAATCGAGAGTGGTGTCCCGACCGCCCTCGCCAATCCGAATTCCTGGGTCGCGCGTGGCACGAAAGGGCGGTGAACCACCGGCAGGTGGCGATAGAGATTCGCATAAAAACTGCTGATGATCGTGACCCCAAGGCCATGCGCGACGTAGGAACAGGCGGAGCTGTTGGTATGCGTCTCGATCTTGACGATCTGCTTGACGCCGGCCCGCCGGAAGGTCTGGTCGAGCGCCATGCGGTTCGGCCGTTGGCGGCCGATCAGAATGAGGGGCACGTCGCGCAAATTCCTGACCGTGATTTCCTCCAGTTTCGCAAGAGGATGATCCTTCGGAACGACGCAGACGCTTTCGCCGGTGGCGACGCGCTCCACCTCGATGCCCGGTCCGCTCTCGCCCTCCATGCGCAAAAAGCCGAAATCGATCACCCTCTGCTCGACGAGCTTGTTGATCGCGGTCGTCGTCTCGAAGAAGGTTTCGATCCGCACTCCGGGGAAATCGCTGATGTAGTCGGCCAGCATTGCCGGTGCGAAATGCTCCCACATGCTGCTGGGCAGGCCGATGCGGACGATCTCCGGGCCGGCCGCACCGCTTCTTAAGTCCTCCGCGTGGCCCGACATCCGATCGACCGCGAGCAAGATGGTCTCGGCATCGCGGGCAAGAAGCAGGGCCTCGGGGGTGGGGATGAGACGGCCCTTGTCGCGCACGAACAGCGACATTGAAAGGTCCGCCTCGAGCTGCTGGAGAAGGCGGCTGACGCCGGACTGGCTGAGCCCCATCGTCTTTGCCGTGGCAATCGTCGACCCTGTCGCCAGAAGCGTGCGCAGGACTTCCAGTTGCTTGATATTCATGCGCTTGCTCCCCCGGGACGGTTCAGGCGCCGTCATCATGCCCAGTCCGAAATGCTTTGAAGGAAGAGGCTGGCGGCCTTGGGCATCGGAAATTTCTCTCCGCTGATCAGCGCGTAGGCAACCGGCAGTTCCGGTTCGAGCGGAATGAACTGCAGGGGCAGCGTCGCATATTCGCTGGCGATGATCTCGCCGACCAGCGCAATGCCGAGCCCCTGCGCGGCCAGCGCGCAGGCACTCGCCACCGAATGAGCTTCGAGCAAGGGGCGTTGGCGGATGCCGGCCTTGTAGAACAACGCCTCCAGCTCATGGCGAACCGGGCGCTCCCTGCTCAGCATGATCAGATCCTGCCCTTTCAGCTCGCCGACCGACAATTGCCGGCTGCCGGCTTTGGGATGATCGTTGTGCAGCACGCAAATGATCCGCGACGACAGGATCTTTTTCTGCTTCAAGCCCGGGCTCCTCAGCGGCAGACGCGCGAAACCGACATCGGCCTCGCCGTCGGCCACCATCCGTTCGATTGCCAGATAGGTGCCGGACGCGACTTCGACGCGCATCGGGCCATTTTCTGCGAGAAACTTCTTCACAAGCTTCGGAATGCGCGTCGAGGAAAGGCTGGCGGGAAAGGCGAGCCGCAGCATGATCTCTCGCGATCGACCGCTCTCAAGCTCCATCGCTGCCGTTTTCAAGGCGCGCAGCCGGTCGGAAATGGCGCGGATTTCCGGGCCGAGTTGCAGTCCTTCGCGGGTCGGTTGAAGGCGGTTCTTTTCCCGATCGAAAAGCCGAACGCCGAGATAGTCTTCCAGTTGCTGCAGCAAACGACTGGCGTTCGATTGCGAGATCCCAAGCTCGACGGAAGCGGCGATCGTCGAGCCCGTCGCGGCGATGGCGTCATAGGCCTCGATATGCTTCAGGCTGATCGCCGCACTCGTGTCTCGCGCCATTCTATCTCCAATGTCGATAGCCCTACCCGCAAACCGCATAAGATTGCGGATCTCAGGAAAGTTGAACATTTTCCGCTGAGAACCAAACTCACGGAAAGACTTTCGTCAATGGCCACCATTCTCCGGAAGATCGCGCAACAGGTCCTGTCGCGAACGACGTTCTCAAACCTCGCCATGGACCGGGCAAGAGATGCTGCGGTGGACACCATCGGCTGCATGATTGCCGGCAGAAGCGATGAAAGCGTTGCCGCGCTCACCCGCGCTTTCGACGGGGAAATCGCCGGAGGCGGCGAAGCGCGGCTCGTCACCGGCGGCTCCGCTTCGCCCTCGCTCGCCGCACTCATCAACGCAACGGCGGCGCATGCACTCGATTTCGATGACAATTTCCATCCGGCGAGGGCGCATGCTTCCGCGGTGCTGGTGCCGGCGCTGCTGGCGGTTCTGGCGAGCGGCAAGGCCACAAGCGGAAGGCGGTTTCTCGAAGCCTATCTGGCAGGGCTGGAAGCGCAAGCGGCGGTCGGCTTCGGCGTCAATCCCTCTCACTACAACAGGGGCTGGCACGCGACGGCGACGGTCGGCAGCATTGGGGCTGCGGCTGGCGTGGCCCGGCTTCTCGGTGCCGACGAAAACGGCCTGGTCGCGGCGATGAGTCTCGCGACGAGCTTCGCCTGTGGCCCGAAAGGGCAATTCGGCACGGCCGCCAAACCGCTTCACGCCGGCATTGCCGCGCGCAATGCCGTGGATGCGGCGCGCATGGCGCTTGCGGGCATGAGCGGCCGGCCGGATATCCTCGAGGGGCCGCAAGGCTTCCTCGACCTTTTCGGAGGCGATGATGCCAAGGGCTGGGACGGCCTGACATTCGACGAGGAGCATATCATCGAAAGCCGCGGTGTGGTGACCAAACGCCATCCCTGCTGCGCCTCCACCCATCGCGCCATCGACGCGCTTCTGGATCTGAAGCAGGAGCATGGACTTTTGGCGGGCGACATTGCCAGGATCGAGGCGAAAGTCGGCATATCCGCCGTCCGCAACCTCGCTTATCCCGAGCCCACCGATGAGATGCAGGCCCGCTTCTCGATGCAATACTGCCTGGCGACAGCTTTCCTCAATGGGGCTCTCAGCCTTTCGGACTTTACGCGGCAGGGGATCGGACGGCCGGAAATCCGGGAATTCATGCCGCGCATCGGCATGGAGTCCTATTCGGCCGAAGAGGAAAAAGGCGTGGAGCGGCTCCCGCATGTCGTCACGGTCACGTTGCGCGACGGGCGCATCTATTGGAAATCACGTTTGCACGCCAAGGGGTCGCTCGAAGCGCCGATGAGTGATCACGAACGTGAAGTTAAGTTCATGGACTGCTTGCGCTGGGGAAATCGGAATGGGTACGACGCTGTTTTTTCCTGCAACTTCGCAAGCTTGCCGATTTTGAAAACCTGTCCGGCGACGATCCCTTCTGGAGCCTGATTGCAGGCCGTCAGTCGCTCTGACAAGCCACGACACGGATAGAAGGCGGGGAACCCCCGCCCCGCCCACTGCAGCGTTCAGGCCACGCCCCTCTCAAGCAAGGTATTTCGTAAACCAGTCGACGGTTCGCTGCCAGGCGAGCTTGGCGGCTGCTTCGTCGTAGCGCGGCGTGGAATCATTGTGGAAGCCGTGGTTGACGTCGGGATAGACATAGGCCTCGTAGGTTTTCTGAGAGGATTTCAGCGCCGCTTCATAGGCCGGCCAGCCTTCGTTGATGCCCTTGTCCAGCCCGGCATAATGCAGAAGCAGGGGCGCCTTGATCTTCGGCACATCTTCGGCGCGCGGCTGCCTGCCGTAGAACGGCACGGCGGCGGCAAGTTCCGGATAGGCGACTGCCGCGGCATTGGCGACGCCGCCGCCATAGCAGAAGCCGGTGATGCCGACCTTGCCGGTGGTGAGGTCGCTCTTCATCAGAAACTCGACGGCCGCGAAGAAGTCGTTCATCAGCTTTTCCGGATCGACCTTCTGCTGCAGTTCCCGTCCCTTTTCGTCATTGCCGGGATAACCCCCGACCGAAGTGAGGCCATCCGGCGCCAGCGCGATGAAGCCGGCCTTCGCCACACGCCGCGCCACATCCTCGATATAGGGGTTCAGGCCTCTGTTCTCGTGCACGACCACCACGGCCGCGACTTTGCCGGTGGCGTTCTTAGGACGGACGAGATAGCCGCGGACGTCGCCATTTCCTTTCGGCGAGGGATAGGTGATGTATTCGGCCACGATGTCCGGATCGGTGAACTCGACCTGGGTTGCCAGCGCGTAATCAGGGCTCAGCGACGAGAGGATGGCGGCTGCCGTCAGCCCGCCGACGGCGAATTTGCCGGCCCGGTCGAGAAACTCGCGCTTGGTGATTTTCCCGTGCGCGTAGTAATCGTAGAGTTCGAGAATTTCCTGCGGGAAGTCCTTGGCTGTCATGCGGGTCATGATGGCTCCTCCTTGGCTTTGGGTTTCGCACCATCCTACACACGCAAAATCGTGACTCTTTTCAACATTTCGCGAGTTTGGCGTGAGCTTGCCGCAGCGATCGCCACTTGCGGCGGCAGAGGCTGATTTCGCCGCCGCCGCCTCAAGCGGTGCGCGCTTTTCCATTTGCAATCCGCGGCCTGCCTGTCGCAGCCGGCAATCGGCAGCCGCCTACCGATCTATGAAAATAAATTTCATACTCATGCTGTGAGGCCCGTTTTCTATTGACGCCTCTCGTTTTTTGTCCCAACTTAAAGAAAATAAATTACCTAAACTGGGAACTTGATCGGCATGAAAGTGGGAATCATCGGGCTCGGATTCCGGCTCGGCTATCTCGGCTACGTCTTCAAAGCGATCGATAGCAGCTTCGACATTGTCGGCTATGTGGATCCGGATCCCGCCGGGCTTCCCGGATTGACGGAAAAGGGAATTTCGGTCGGCAAGGCATATGGCTCGCCGCAGGAACTGCTCGCCTCCGAAAAGCTCGATCTGCTGATGATCGGCTCCCCCAATCACCTGCACCTCGATCATATCAGGCTCGGGCTGCAAGCCGGCCTCAAGGTCTTCTGCGAAAAGCCGATCGTCACATCAATCGCCGAGAGCATCGAGCTTGCCCATCTGATGGCGAAGTTCGGTCACGAGCGGCTGATGGTTGGTCTGGTGCTGCGTTATTCGCCCCTCTACAAGGATCTGCGCGCCATCCAGGCCGAGGGCAAACTCGGCCAGATCGTCTCGATCGAGGCTTCCGAACATATCGAGCCCTATCACGGCGCCTTCTTCATGCGCGATTGGCGCCGCTACGAGCGCTATTCCGGCAGCTTCATGCTGGAGAAATGCTGCCACGACCTCGACCTTTATAATGGCGTCGTCGGCGCAAGGCCGGAGCGGGTCGCCAGTTTCGGCGGCCGCAAGAGCTTCATTCCGGCCAACGATCCGGCCCGCGAGGGTATCAACGATCTCGAGCTTTTCCACCGCAAGCCGAGCGGCTGGATGGGCTCCGACAAGGTCTTCGACAGCGATGCCGACATCATCGATTACCAAGTGGCGATCGTCGAATATGAAAACGGCGTCGGCATGAACTTCCACACCAATCTGAATGTGCCCGATCAATTCCGCCGCTTCGCCATCATGGGCTCGCGCGGCATGGCCGAAGGCGATTTCGTGCGCGGCTATCTCGATGTGCATGAGCAGCTGACCGGCAACAAGGTGGTTGAAAACAAATATGCCGCCACTGAGCTCTCCCAGCATTACGGCGCCGATGAGCAGATGGCGAGCGACCTTTTGGAAAGCGTGCGCACCGGGCTCGAACTGCCCGTGTCCACGCTGAATGCGCTCGAAGCCGGCATCCTGGCGCTGGCGATGGACGAAGCGAGGATGAAGAAAACCGTCGTCGACCTGCGTCCCATCTGGGACCGCTTCGACGAGGCCCTTCACGCAAGAGCGGCTTGAGGACGACGGCAAGATGAGTGTCCAAAGAAGCGCCTTCATCTTCGCCTGGATCCTCCTCCTTCCGGCCGTTCTCTATGTTCTCGCCATCGTCGCCTATCCCCTCGTCGATACCTTCATTCTCTCCTTCACCGATGCGTCGCTGAAGAAGACCACCAACTGGGTCGGCTGGGTCAATTACGAGAAGATCTTCAACGCCACCTTTGCCGAGGTCATCTTCCGCACCTTCGTCTGGACCTTCTTCTCGGTCGCGCTGAAAATGGTGATCGGCACCTTCGGCGCGACGATGCTGAATGCCGCCGTACCCGGCCGCTCGCTGTTCCGGCTATTGACCATGCCGCCCTGGATCGTGCCGATGGCGATCGGCATCTTCATGTGGGGCTGGATGTATAATGGCCAGTTCGGGATGATATCGGGCGTTTTGCAGCGCTTCGGTCTGGTCGACGGTCCGGTCGCCTTCCTCGCCTATGGCAGCACCGCCTTCTGGGCGACGATCGTCACCGACGTGTGGATCGGCGTACCGCTGGTGACGATCTACTTCCTGGCGGCGATCCAGTCGATTCCGAAGGATCTCTACGAGGCCGCCTGGACCGACGGCGCCGGCCGCTGGTACCGCTTCCGCCGCATCACTCTGCCGCTGATGGTGCCCGCCATCATCACCATGTCGATGCTGTCGCTGATCGCCACTTTCAACTCCTTCGACATTATCTGGATCCTGACGCAGGGCGGGCCGAGCGGCGAGACGACGACGATGATCATCGACACCTATCAGACCGCCATCGGCTCGAAAAAATACGGCGAAGGGGCAGCGCGCGCCGTGCTGATCTGCATCTTCCTGTCGCTCTTCTGCTTTGCCTATTTCCGCGTCACCCGCCGCCTCAACCCGGAGAAGCGCGCATGAGCAGTGCTGCCATGATCGACCGTTACCGCTGGTGGGAAATCATCCTGATCTATTGCGGCATCGCCTTGTTTCTGTTCTTCGTGCTGGCGCCCTTCTTCGAAGGTTTCATGGTGTCGCTGAAGCCGCTCAGCCAGCTCTTCTCCTCGCCCTACCGCTTCTGGCCGGAGAACGGTTCCTTCGAAGCCTATCGGACGATGTGGGTCAGCGTGCCGGGTTTCGGGCGCTATATCTTCAACTCGTTCTTCATCTCGATCATCGTCACGCTGATCGTGCTCTGCCTCGTCATTCCGGCGGCCTACGCCTTCGCGAAGTTCGAGTTCAAGGGCATGGGCATCCTGCTCGGCGCCTTCCTGACGGTGAACATGTTCTCCGGCGCCGTGCTCTTGATCCCGCTCTTCCGGCTGATGCGCAGCATGGGCGTGCTCAACACCTATCTCGCCATGATCGTGCCTGGCGTGGCCTTCCTGATCCCCTCGGCGATCTGGCTGCTGCGTACCTACATGATCCGTATCCCGCAGGAGCTCAACGAAGCCGCCTATATGGATGGCGCCAGCCACTTCTACACGCTGCGCCGCGTCATCCTGCCGATTGCGATGCCGGGGATCATCGTCGTCGCCATCACCACCTTCATCGGCGCTTACGCCCAGCAATTCATCTTCGCGCTGACCTTCAACTCGAAGACCGAATACATGCCCCTTCCGGTGGGTCTCTTTGCTTATTTCGGCAAGCAGGAGGTCATCTGGAACGAACTGATGGCGGCTTCCTTCGTCGGCATCGCGCCGGCGATGGTCGTCATCTTCTTCCTTCAGCGCTACCTTGTCGGCGGGCTGACCGCCGGTGCGGTGAAACAATAAGACCAAAAAACGAGTGAACAGCTAACACAAGAACGGGAGTCACGACGTGAGCATAACAATCAAGACAGGCCTTATGGCGCTCGCTTTGCTCGGTTCGACGGCATTGACTGCGGTCACTGCCCATGCGGCCGACAAGGAAATCAGCTGGATCTATTGCGGCGACACGATCGACCCGGTCCATACCAAATACATCAAGCAGTGGGAAGAAAAGAACGCAGGCTGGAAGATCACGCCTGAGGTGGTCGGCTGGGCGCAGTGCCAGGACAAGGCAACGACGCTCGCTGCCGCCGGCACGCCGGTTGCCATGGCCTATGTCGGCTCGCGCACGTTGAAGGAATTCGCGCAGAACGACCTTATCGTTCCGGTGCCGATGACCGATGATGAGAAGAAGACCTATTACCCCCACATCGTCGATACGGTGACCTTCGAGGGCAACCAGTGGGGCGTTCCGATCGCCTTCTCCACCAAGGCGCTCTACTGGAACAAGGATCTCTTCAAGCAGGCCGGCCTTGACCCCGAGAAGCCGCCGAAGACCTGGGCCGAAGAAATCGAAATGGCCAAAACCATCAAGGAAAAGACTGGCATTCCGGGCTTCGGTCTTTCCGCCAAGACCTTCGACAACACGATGCACCAGTTCATGCATTGGGTTTACACCAATAACGGCGCGGTGACCGATGCCGACGGCAAGGTCACGCTCGACAGCCCGCAGATTCTCGCCGCGCTGAAGGCCTACAAGGATATCGTCCCCTACTCCGAAGAAGGCCCGACGGCCTATGAGCAGAACGAAGTCCGCGCCATCTTCCTCGATGGCAAGGTGGCGATGATCCAGGCTGGTTCGGGTGCCGCCGACCGCCTGAAGAAGACGCAGATCAGCTGGGGCATCACGACGCTGCCGCTCGGCCCCGATGCCAAGGGCCCTGGCACGCTGCTGATCACCGACAGCCTGGCGATCTTCAAGGGCTCCGGCGTCGAGGACAAGGCGACCGAGTTCGCCAAGTTCATCACCTCGCCCGACGTCCAGTCGGAATACGAGCTGCAGGGCGGCGCCGGCCTCACCCCGCTGCGTCCTTCGGCAAAGGTCGACGAGTTCGTCGCCAAGGATCCCTATTGGAAGCCGCTCATCGAGGGCATCAGCTATGGTGGTCCCGAGCCGCTGTTCACCGACTATAAGGGCTTCCAGAACTCGATGATCGAGATGATCCAGTCGGTCGTCACCGGCAAGGCCGAACCGGAAGCAGCGCTGAAGAAGGCTGCCGGTGAAATCGAAGCCTTCAAATAAGCCCTCCTGAGGCTCCCTGGGGTCGCGGCACGAGCCGCGGCCCCTCCCCTCTATTGAATGTGCGACGAAGACCGCCGGCGGAGACAGATTTTTGGGACAGCTCCTTCTCAACAAAGTTCAGAAATTCTACGGCGACTACGAAGTTCTGAAGGGCGTGCAGCTCGAGGTGAAGAACGGCGAGTTCGTCGTCTTCGTCGGGCCGTCGGGCTGCGGCAAATCCACGCTCTTGCGGATGATCGCCGGCCTCGATGCGACGACGGCTGGAGATATCGTCATCAACGGCATCAGGGTCAACGACCTGCCGCCGGTCAAGCGCGGCATCGCCATGGTGTTTCAGTCCTACGCGCTTTATCCGCACATGACGGTCTTCGAGAACATCGCCTTCCCGCTTCGGGTCGAGAGGATGGAAGAGGAGAAGCTCAAGGCCAAGGTGGAAAACGCGGCGCGCATCCTTCACCTCGAACAGCGGCTGCAACAGAAACCCGGCATGCTGTCCGGCGGCCAGCGCCAGCGCGTCGCGATCGGCCGCGCCATCGTGCGCGAACCGAAAATCTTCCTGTTCGACGAGCCGCTCTCCAACCTTGACGCAGCACTCCGCGCCGACATGCGCATCGAGCTTGCCAAGCTGCACCGGCAGCTGAAGGCGACGATGATCTATGTGACGCACGACCAGGTCGAGGCGATGACCATGGCCGACCGCATCGTCGTGCTCGATGCCGGAAATATCTCGCAGACCGGCGCGCCGCTGGAGCTTTATCACAAGCCCGCCAACCAGTTCGTCGCCGGCTTCATCGGCAACCCGAAAATGAATTTCCTGTCCGTCACCTGCAGGGGCGTCAGCGCCGCCGGCGTCGAAGTCGATTATCTCGGCCAGACCGCCGTCCTGCCGGTGACGGCGCGCGACGGCATGGCCGGCAAAACCCTGACGCTCGGCATCCGCCCGGAGCATATCCAGCTGAACGGCGGCGATATCGTCTTCACCGTGACCCCGACCGTCATCGAGCGCCTCGGCGCCAATACGGTCGCCTATGCCTCGCTCAACGGCGAGGCCGAGAATTTCTGCGCGATGCTGCCCGGCAGCGTCGGCATCCGCGCCGATGCCCCGGTTGCCACGGGCATCAATGCCGCCGACTGCCATCTCTTCGACGAGGCGGGTATTGCGTTTGAGCGGCGGGTGGAATTGACTGAAATCGATATGAACGTCATCAACCCGACGGCGGCTTGAAGCTGACGGTGTGTCGGCGGTTCGGCTTGCCAGTCGGCCAAGCGGGGGGACGTGACACTCGAAGCAATTGCTTGCCCCGTCGGCAGGAGGGCTGTTTTTCACTAACGAACTTATTGGCGGATCTCCCGCAGATAGCAGAATCTCGCGTGCACATTTGGGATGTCATCGGGGGATATGACTGCATTGCGCCTCCTTATCAGTCGCAATGGCAGACCTTGCCATTGCCGCAGAGCGGACTTCCGTTCGTTTTGACGTTAGAGCATCTGGACACGATTGCGGTCATCCAATCGACACGCCAACGCTGCCCCGGTCGTGCTCCGACTTTCGCAGACCGGCAATCACGACCAGCAGGCGAGGCATCACCTCAGAGCGTGTCGATCAGTCCTCCATCGACGCGCATGGAAGCCCCGGTCGTCGCGGATGCCAAAGGCGACGCCAGATAGGTTACGAGGTTGGCGATTTCCTCGACGCTTGCAGCTCGTTGGATGATCGAACTGCCACGATGCTTCTTGACGAAGTCCGCCGCTACCTCCTCGATCGGCTTGCCCGTCTTCGCACGCTCTTCGGCAAGCATCGCCTCGACGCCTTCGGACAGTGTTGGGCCGGGGAGGACCGAGTTCACGGTAACGCCGGTACCAGCCATGCGCTTGGCGAGCCCGCGGGCAACCGCGATATCGGCGGTCTTGCTGACGCCGTAGTGAATCATCTCCACCGGAATGTTAAAGCCGGATTCCGACGCGATGAAGATGACGCGACCCCAGTCGACGTTCTGCATGCCCGGAAGGTAGGCACGCGAAAGCCTGACGGCCGACATGACGTTTACCTGCCAGTGGCGATCCCACACCTCGTCGTTCGCCTCGAAGAAGTCGAGCGGTTGAAAAATACCCGCGTTGTTGATGAGGATGTCCACATGAGGAACCTTGGCGACGAGAGCGTCACACCCTTCAGCGGTTGCGACATCGGCTGCAACGGCGGCTACGGTGCCCCCGGCACCTTCGCCTTTCAGGCGTTTGGCGGCATTTGCGGTCTTTTCTTCTGACCGCCCGTTGATCACCACGTCCGCGCCAGCCCTTGCGAGCTGGCGGGCGATCGCGTAGCCGATACCTTCGGTCGATCCGGTAATAAGAGCGGTCTTGCCTACGAGGTCGATCTGCATCTGCTGCTCCTTGTGAGGTTGGATAGAGAACGTTTGAACTTGCGGTCGGTCTCGGTCATCGAGCCACCCGTCGCTGTTGCTGCAAAGCGGACATGACGCAGTGACAACGCGGCTCGCCGTTGCGCCAAAAGCCGCCATTCCGCCCCATGCGGGTGCTTAGATCACGAATTCCTCCTCGTATGTCTGGGGCTCGGGAACGACCGTAACCTCCACCGGAACGATCCAATTGGCCGCGTAGCTCTCGCAGTCGGAACGCGGAAGGTCGGGCTGCACGCACCCCTCCGCATCGATCGCGCGACATCGCAGTATATATCGCCCCACTTTTTCAGGGGTCCACATGTATTCCCACAAGCGCCATGCGAAGGGACTTTCTGTTTCGAGGAGCCTTCCCTCGCGCCAGCCCCTGCCATCTCCGGTGCAGACCTGCACCTGCCGGATGGCAGCCTCTCCGCTCCAGGCGGCCCCGAAAATCCGATACGGTTGGCCGGCGACGAGACGCGTCCCCTGCACGGGACGCGCGATCTGCGCTTTGACCTCCATCTCCGCAAGGGGGACCAGCCTTGGTTCCCCGAGGCTGCGCTCCCAACGGAAATAGTCGCGCGCCTGCCAGTAGCCAAGGAATGGTTGCTCCACAACGGTGATATGCGTGATCCACTTGACCCAAGCCATGCCGAACCAGCCACCCACGACCGCGCGTAGCGGGTAGCCGTGATCGCGCGTCAACGGCTCCCCGTTCATCGAATAGGCAAGGATCGTGCTGTCAGCGATGGCCTTCTCAAGCGGTAAACTGCGCGCAAAAGCGATGGGGCCCGGAGAAGCCGTTTTCTTGCTCGTGTCGACGACGCCGCTGTCTGCGCCTACGAGCAGAACCTCACGTGCGGTTCGCTTAACGCCCGCCATTTCTAAAATCTCGCGCAGAGGAACACCTGTCCACGCGGCATTGCCGACGGCTCCGTTCTGCCACTGCAAACCCTCCTTCGGCGGCACATAGTAGACGCGCCCGTTCCCTGCGCACTCAACGACGGCAGTCAAAGTCGTGCTCCGCATCGCCTTGATGCTGTCGAGGTCAAGTTCGATCGGCCGCTCCACCGCCCCGCTAACGCGCAATCTCCAGTCTCGGGCATCGAGGTCCGGCGACGGGAAATGGTTTCGCACGAAGAACAGCTCGGTTGGGATCAGCCAATCGGAGAGCGACGCAAACGGAAACTCGATATTCTCAGGGGATTTCTGTCGAACTATTAGGCTGGGCCGCTCTGGTGTCGGCATCGTCCTCGTCTCCCTTCCAAGAGGTCGCGCGAATTCCGGTGCGATCACACCGCCCCTCGCAGTGCATCTGTCGCATTCCGCCTTCGACCGCATTCTAGCAAATACCGCAAGTTCCTCGGATCAACCTCGAACGGCAGCAAGTGCCCGAATGCTGCAATAGGCCCACTCTCTGTCGCGCCCCGCTTACCGTTCACGCAATACCGCTGGAGAAGACCAGCAACATATTGTTGGTAGGCATCTCGATCGTCTCGCGGAGACTAAGTCCAGCGGCCTCACCCACTTTTTCAAGATCAGCCATATCACGCACCCCCCAGGATGGGTTGCGCTCCCTTAGAGCCGCATCGAAAGCAGCGTTCGAGGGGGCGTTGTGTGCCCCGTCGCGCATGAATGGGCCGTAGAGAAGAAGAAGCCCACCAGCGTGAAGCAAACGGCCAGCTCCTGCGAACAATCCTAAGCTTGCTCCCCATGGCGCGATATGGATCATATTGATCGACACGATGGCGTCAAAATGCCCCGTTTGTTCGACGCCCCATTGTCCCGAGCACACATCAATATCCCGCGGTGCCAGCACATTCTTCAGTCCTGCAAATTTGATCCAGCTAGACGTGCTGGTGCGGGCGTCGGCATCCGGATCGCTCGGCTGCCAAGTGAGGTCGGGCATTGCTCCCGCAAAACACACGGCGTGCTCGCCGGTCCCACATCCAATCTCCAGCACGACGCCACGAGTTGGAAGGACACGTTTTAGGACCGCGAGGATCGGCACCGAATTTCGCGCAACGGAAGGTGAGAACATGCGCTGGTCGGCGCTTACGTCGCGCTGTTCCAGCGCGACGGACGAACGGTCCTTCTTCTCTGGGGGCATTGGCCTTTCCCCTTTGGGCGATGTCTCCCACCCTATAGCTGAAATGATGAGACTGAAACCAAGAATTTCGGACTTACGAAGGGGGCGTCGACTCACCTGTCCACCTATCCTAGGCGCAATGAAGTCATCCCGCAGCGCGCACGTTTTTGCGATATCAGCAACTGCATCCTTGCTGATACCGAGATCGCCAACAAGTCACGAATACAGCGCCCTGCGCCGCTCAGAGGCATTTCGCCCTCAACCGCAGCCGCCCCCTACCAAACCAGCCCGCGGGCCGCGACTTCCTCGACCCGAGTCACCACCCCACCCCGATGAAACACCATCGTATCGAACAGGTTGGAAACCACGCAGGTGTGGTTCGGGACGATGAAGAGCTTCTCGCCAATCTGCGGCCGGGGGCCGGTGCAGTTTGCAAGATCGATCACGCCGTGTTCTTCCGAGAGGCTGGTGATGCGCGCTTGGGGATAGCCGACGATCAGGCCGTAATCGCTGAAGCCCTGGAGGTCCGAGGTCAGGGCTTTCGAGCCGGCATCGATGACGGCGCGGTCGGCGGTTGGGCGGGAGACGACGGTGGCGAGCACGTGCATGGCGCAATCGTCCTCGCTGCAATGGCCCATGCGCACCATCTGGCGGTCGTTATAGATATAGGTGCCGGCGCGGTGTTCGGTGGCGGAGGTGACGAGATGCGCCTCGAACAGGCTCGGCGTTCCGCCATTGCTGACGATCGGGCAGGCGATGCCGTCGGATTGCAGGAGGTCCAGCGTCTCGGCGATGAAGGCTTCGATGGCGGCGGCCGATTGCGGTTTGGGATAGGTGACGATGCCGCCGAAGGTGAGGCCGTCGGCAGCGGCGATGCGCCGGGCGAGCGCGGCGGCTTCCTCCGGTGTCTGCACGCCGCAGCGGCCGCCGCCGGTGTCGCATTCGACCAGCACGGTCAGCGGCTTGTGGCCGGAAAAATGCGCGGCGAGCCCATCGACCGTCACCTCGCTGTCGGCGACGACCTTGAGGGCCGAAATGCGCGCGTTCAGCCTGGCGAGGCGCTCGAGCTTCTGCTGTCCGAGGATGTTGAAGGTGATGAGGATGTCGTTGAAGCCGGCTTCGGCGAAGACTTCCGCCTCCGTGACCTTCTGGCAGTTGATGCCCTTGGCGCCGGCGGCGACCTGGGCGACGGCGAGCGCCGGGATCTTGTGCGTCTTGATATGCGGGCGGAAGTTCAGGCCGTGCTCATCCATATAGGATTGAACGCGGGCGATGTTGGCAGCCAGCCGGTCCTCATCGATCACCGGGCGCGGCGTCGAGAGATCGGCGATCCTGTCGCCTGCCTTGGCGACGACGGCAAAGCTGGCATCAGGCATCTAGGCGGCTCCGCGTTCTCTTCTATGTGGATCGGCGACGATCGGCCATATCGTCTTCGGCGCCCGCCGATACGGCGTCGTCGCCGGATTATTGGGATAGGGCGTTCCGGCGGAGCAGTAAAGGATCTCGGCGGCGATCCTGGAGAAGGAGGCGAAGAAGTGATTGGTGGATTTGATCACCAGGATCTTCTGCTTCTCGGGATCGATGCCCATCACCGAAAACAGGCTGGGATCGAAGCTCTGGGCGCGCGTCGAATTGAGGATGATGTCGATGCCGTCGAGCACGATATGGGCGGCATCGCCGAAGGGGGCGAGGCTCTCGCCGAACTGCATCTCGGCATTTTTCACCAGCCTGACGACCTTGATCGTGCCGTCGATCGGATTGCCGGTGCCGGGCGCCGACTTGGCGCCGAAGCGCAGCGGAATTTCCGCCCCCTCGCCCGCCGCAAAACAGATTTGCACCGCCATCGGATCCCAAATGGTGCCGATCGCGGCACTCGTGACGCCGCGGGCCATCAACTCGGCGAGGATGACGGTCGCGTCGCCGGCCGTGCCGCCGCCCGGATTGTCCCAGACATCGGCAATGACGACCGGCCATGCGGTCGCAGCCATCGCGCGCGCGACGGCTTCCTTCTCGTCGATCTGGGGCACCATGAAAGTGCCACGTTTCGAAAACAGTTCGAGGCCGAGGTCGCGCGCCAGGGCGGCGCCCTTTTCCGGCTTGTTGTCGGTGACAACCAGCAGCTTCGTTCCCATTTCGGGAACGTCGCCGACCATGAAGCCGTGGATCACTGAGATCGACAGGATATCGGGATCATCCTTCTCGATCCGCATGATCTTGTCGACGAAGGAGCGCATCGGCTCGCGCGAGGTCGGGAAGACGTCGATCATCCGGCAGTCGAACACCGAGATCACAGGCTTGACCCGGCCTTCCAGCGTGTCGACGGCGATGCGCCAGAGATCCTCGGCGCGGTCGACGAAGTCCGTATGCGGAAACTCCTTGAAATAAACGGCGAAATCGAGGGCGGCGACGCGTTTGGCCGTCAGGTGGCTGTGCGGATCGAGCTCGGCGCAGATGAGAACATCGGGACCGACGATCTCACGCATGCGCTGGAGAAGATCGCCTTCCGTATCCTCATATCCGGCCGCCACCATGGCGCCATGCAGGCCCATGACGACGGCATCGACCGGCATTGCTGCTCTCAGCTGGTCGAGGATTTCATCGCGCAATTCCTCATAGGTCGCCCGGTTGACAAGGCCGGCAGGATCGGCCCAGGTGGCGGTTCCCTCGATCAGCTGCCAACCTTTTTCTTTGGTGACGCGCCTGCCGACGGTGATCGGCGCGGTGCAGAGCGTCGGCGTTTCCGGATGCTCGCCGGGCGGCGCATAAAGCGAGGCTTCGAATGCGCGGCGATCCACGCAGATCGGGGAGAAAGTATTGGTCTCGGTCGCCAATGCCGCCGTGAAAATGCGCAAGAAAGTGGCCTTCGTGTTGTCGGCCCCGCGTCACCCCATCGGGTTCGGCAGGTAGCCGGTGAAACCTGAGATCTTCCAGCGCCCCTGGTGCAGCCGGCAATAATAGAGCGTCTGCCATTGCAGGACGTCGCGGGTGCCGTCAGCCTTGGTAATGCCGCCGTCGAATTTCTTGCGCACCAGCGCCATCTCGCCTTCGATCTCGATATCCTCGAGCGTCGTCGTGGTGAAGATCGCCGTGCGCGCATCTTCTGCGAAGCGCTGCTCGGCAAAATCCTTCGCCTGTCTCAGCCATTCCTGGCGATAGGCCGACAGCGTCGGAAAGGCCAGGCGCCACCTGTCGGGGCTGACCTGCTTCTGGGCGTCGATGCCGATGAAACCCTCTTCGACGAAATCATGCTCGACCTTCGACCAGTCGGCGGCGAGAAAAGCATCGATATCGCGCGGAACGAGCATTTCCCAGATCGCCTGCCGGGCGCTGTCGGAGGGGAAGGGATTCTGGAAAGGGTCGCGCATATTAGCCCCGGATTGAAATTCTTTTCATAATCCATGTTTTTCACTGGTCAAATTCTGCTTTCTATGGTCATTTGTCAACTTATCAAGAAAATAATTTGCAAGGACTTCAGCATGCCCATCAAGCGCTATGGCACTGTTCAAACGGGGGCCGGCGGCAAGGCGCTGCCCTTCGCGCGTGCGGTCGAGGCTGACGGATGGCTCTATGTTTCCGGCCAGGTTGCAATGGAAGATGGCGAGATCATCGACGGCAACATCATCGCCCAGACCCACAAGACGATCGCCAACGTGCTGGCGATTCTCGATGAGGCCGGATACGGCGTCGAGGATGTCGTGCGCGTCGGCGTCTGGCTCGATGATCCGCGCGACTTCTGGACCTTCAACAAGATCTATCAGGAGTATTTCGGCGAACATCCGCCAGCGCGCGCCTGTGTGCAATCGTCGATGATGGTCGATTGCAAGGTTGAGATCGACTGCGTGGCCTATAAGAAGAAGGGTGCATAGAGAATAAGGGCGGGAGCGGCTTTGGATATCTTTTCGACATTGCAGGAAGACAAGGGCCGGCTCTCTCCCTCCGAAAGCCGCATCGCCGAGATCATCGTCAACGATTTCGAGTTCGCCGTGAATGCCTCGATCATCGAGCTGGCCGAACGCGCCGAGGTATCGCCACCGACCGTCACCCGCTTTTGCCGGCGGCTGGGCTGCGAGAGCTTTTCCGATTTCAAGGTGCAGCTCGCCCGCACCGCCCATATCGGCGTGCGCTATCTGAAGCCAGAATCGAAAAGCACCGATCCGGCCGATGTCGCCCAGGATATCATCACCAAGGCGCAGAATGCGCTGTTTCTGCTGCACCGGTCGCTCGATCTGGCCGCGATCGAAGCCGCCGTTTCGTTTATCGCCAAGGCCGATATGATCTACGCCTTCGGCTCGGGCGGCAATTCGTCGATGATTGCCGACGAGCTGCAGAACCGCCTCTTCCGTCTCGGGCTTCGCATCACCGCCAGTTCCGATCACAGCATGCAGCTGATGATGGCGGCTGCGGCCCGGCCGGGCGATGTGCTGATCGGCTCGTCCTTCTCGGGGCGCAATCTGGAGCTGGTGCGGGCCTTCGAGCTTGCCCGCGGCGCCAAGGTGAAGACGATCGCGCTGACCCAAACGGCAAGCCCGGTTGCCAAGGCGGCCGAAATCGTCGTGCCGATCGACCTGCCCGAAGGCAACAACATCTATCGCCCGACTTCGACGCGCATCGCCTACATCGCAACGGTCGATATCCTGTCGAGCTTGGTCGCCTACGCCGTTCAGCCGAAGGCGACGACCACGCTGCGGCGTATCAAGCAGCAGCTCGTCATCCACCGCGACGGCGACGACCGGCAATTGCTTGGAGATTGAGGCTCATGAACGGGAGCGACGGAAAATGACCCAGTCGATAGCCACCGTCACCGGTGCGGCCGGCGATATCGGCGCGGCGATTGCCGCCCGCCTCGCCGATGACCATGATGTCGTGCTGCTCGCCGATATCGATGCCGCGGCGGCGGCGGCCGTCGCTTCGAAGCTCGGCCCGGCCGATCGCTTCGTCGCTGCCGGCTGTGATGTGACCAGCGAGGCGAGCATAGCGGAATTGGTCAGCCGCGCCGCCGAGGCCGGCGTGGTGCGAACCTTGGTCAACAATGCCGGTGCGGCGCGGGCCACCAGCCTGCACGAGACGACGCCGGAGATCTGGCGGGCGGACAATGCGCTCAATCTCGAAGCCGCCTTCCTGTGTTTCCGCGCCTTCGAACCGATGCTGAAGGCGTCGAAGGGCTCCGTCGTCAACATCGCCTCGGTCAACGGCATGAATGTCTTCGGGCACCCGGCCTATAGCGCCGCCAAGGCCGGCCTGCTGCATTTCACCCGGCTGGTCGCCGTCGAATACGGCAAGTTCGGCATCCGCTCGAATGCGGTCGCGCCCGGCACGGTGAAGACGCAGGCCTGGGAGAAACGCGCCGCCGCCAATCCGAATGTCTTCGAGGAAGCGCGCCGCTGGTATCCGCTGCAGCGGGTCGTCGATCCCCGGGATGTCGCCAATGCCGTCGGCTTCCTGGCCGGTCCGCTCGCCGCCGCCATTACGGGCGTCTGCCTGCCCGTCGATTGCGGCCTCACCGCCGGCCAGGCCGAACTGGCGCGGACCTTCTCGCAATCGGAGCATTATTGAAATTCAGGGCTGCGATCTCCGAGCCGAAACGACAGCATGTGGCGCAAAAGTGGGCCGCGGTTTTGCGGCAACGACATGCGGAAAAACAAAGAGCTAAAGCGCGACAAGCGAATCTGACAGATTGAGACGCGCTTTAGCATGACATGACCTTCCGGACTGCCCGCCGCGGCTGCGCCTGCCGATTTCCCTGACGATTGATGACTCCATGAGCCGCCTCTTTCCTGATGTCTTTCGCAATCCGGCGATCCGCGCCAGCATGATCGCCATTTTCACCTTCGGGATGGCGGGGGCGATGACCGCACCCTATCGTTCGATCGTCGGCATCCGCGAACTGGGCCTGAGCGACGGTCTCTATTCCTTCCTGGCCTTCGCTTCGGCGGCGGTGAACGTCGTTGTCAGCGTTCTGCTCGGCAATCTTGCCGACCGGCTCGGCGAATACCGCTCGGCGATGATCGGCGCCTGCATTTTCGGCATCGTCGGTTACGGCATGGTCTATGCCTTTCCAAGTGCGGCGATTTTCGCCATCAGCGGGCTGCTGCCGCTGCCGATCTTCGGAGCGCTGAATTCGCTGCTGTTTGCCAATGCGCGCGCCGCGATGCAGGGCATGAACCGCAATGACATGGTGACGGCCAACTCGGGCGTGCGCGCCATGATCTCGCTCTCCTGGGTATTGATTCCGGGCATTACCGGCCTTGTGCTCTCCGGTGCGTCGAGCATGCTGCCGGCCTATCTCTTCGCCGCCATCGCCTGCCTTGTGTGCCAGGGCATCATCCTCTTCGCGCTGCCGAAACGGGCCGGAGCGAAAATGGCCGCGGCTCATCACCTCACCTATTTCGGCGCGCTCAGGCAGGTGGTTTCGCCGCGGATTTCGGCGCATATCGCAGGCGTGGCGCTGATCACCAGCACCCTGCATCTGAACGACGCGCTTCTGCCGCTGATCGCCACCGGCGCCGCCCATGGCCGGCTCAGCGATGTCGGTATTCTGGTCGGCATCGTCGCCCTGCTGGAGGTCGTCTTCATCATCGTCTGGTCGCGGATTGCGCGGAAGACCGGCCAGATGACGGCGCTTGCCGCCGGCACCATCATCTATGCCTTATTCCTCAGCCTTCTCGGCTTTGCCTCCGAGCCATGGCATCTTTATGCGCTGACCTTGCTCGCCGGCATCGGTGCTGCGGCGATCATCAGCTTTCCGATCACCTATCTGCAGGATCTCATCGCCGATCGGCCGGGGCTCGGCAGCGCGCTGATCTCCGTCAATATCTTCGCGAGTGCAGGGATCGGCGCATTGGTTTTTGCCGCCGGCACTTGGGCGACCGGTTATTCCGGAACCGCCATGCTGAGCGCCGTAACCGGCCTCTCGGGCATCGCCATCCTCGGCCTCCTGCAGCGGCGCAATGCCGTTGCGCCCGCCGATGCCGAGGTTCAATAGACCTGACGAAGAATGTGGCTTTCATCACTATCGGTCTTATGACAAGGGTGAGGCACCATTTCCTTTGAAGGCGACATGAAGGCGATCTCCGGCACCAATCTCGAGCAGGCCAAGTCTCACAACCGGCGTGTGGTGATCGAGGCCGTGCGGACCAACGGTCCCTTGTCGCGTGCGGCGATCGCCCGGATGACGGCGCTGACCGCCCAGACCGTGTCGAATATCGTCGAGGAACTGGAACGGTCGCATCTGCTCGTTCCGGCCGAGGCGCAAAAGCTGGCGCGGGGACAGCCGATCATTCCCTATTCCATCAATCCCGCCGGCGCCTATTCGATCGGTCTCGAGCTTGGCCGCCAGCGCGCCAGCGGGGTTCTGACGGATCTCTCCGGCGCCGTCCGCGCCCGTATCGAGCGCCCTATCGAACATCCCGATCCGCAGCGGGCGATGCCGGTTCTGCAATCGATTGTCGAGGACATTCAGCAGGCCTTCACATTCGACCGAAACCGGCTGCTCGGCGTCGGCATGGCCCTGCCCGGCCGCTATGCCGACGGCGGCATCACCTCTCTCAGCCCGCAGAACCTGCCGGGCTGGCAGGATTTTCCGGTCGGGCATGAGCTGGAACAGCGGGTCAAGGTACCGGTGCTCGTCGAAAACGACGCAACCGCAGCCGCGATCGGCGAGCGCCTTCACGGCGTCGCGCGCGGTTTGAGCAGCTTCGTCTATTTGTTTCTTGCCGGCGGCGGCGGCATCGGCGCCGGCATGTTCCTCGACGGCCATCTCTACAAAGGCAGCCGCAACAATGCCGGCGAGATCGGCCATATCATCGTCGAGCCGCACGGCAAGCTCTGCAGTTGCGGTAAGCGCGGCTGCCTCGACCGCTACATCTCGCCAACCGTCGCTTACGAATTCATGGGCATTGCCAATGCCGAGGAACTGTCTTCAGACGATCTCGACACGCTGATCGCTGAGGGCGGCGAAGGTCTGGATGCCTGGCTCGATCAGGCCGTCCAGCCGCTGCGGCAGACGCTCGACTTCCTCGAACTTGCCTTCGATCCGCAGACCATCGTGCTCGGCGGCAGCATATCGACATCGCTGATGCGCCGGCTGGCCGAACGGCTGGAGCCGCTGCACGTTCCGATCGATCCCAACCGGACGCGTAATCTGCCCCGTGTGATGATCGGCATGACCGGCAAGGACACGGCCATCCTCGGCGCCGCCGCCCTGCCGATCTTTTCCGAAACCAATCCGCGCTTCGACGTTCTGCAAAAGCCGGTCGGCTAAGCGACGGTCGCGGCTATTCAAACAGAATGAGACTTGCCGGCGTTGGCGGCATCGGTTTGACTGTGACGCCGGCAAGACCGGCCAGTCTTGCCATCTCGCTCAGCTCATTTCGCGTATAGGCCTGGCCGGCCGGCGTGCTGGCGAGCATCTCCCAGGAGAAGGCCGCCGGGAAAGGCGGCGACACCCGATCTTCGTTCGGCACGAAATCGACCGCGACGATCCTGCCGCCCTCTACAAGGCTCGCGATGATCTTTCGCAGCAGCCCCGCGCATGTCGGCAGATCGAAGTGGTGCAGGAAATTCGGCAGCAGGACGAGATCGTAATCCGTGCCCCAGTCGACATCGAAGGCACTGCCGGCGATCGTGCGGTACCGGTCAGCCACGCCGGCTTTATCCGCATTCTGCCGCGACAGCTCCAGGACCGCGGCCCAATCGACGGCGACGATCTCCGCCGACGGAAGGGCCTTTGCAATTTCGATCCCGAACAAGCCCGGACCTGCCGCAATGTCTAAAACCTTTTTGAAGGGCTTTCCCAAGCCAGAGATTTCGCCAGCCAGTAATTTGGCGCTGAGGCCGGTAAAGGAGCCCATGCCGCGCGCAAACTTCAACCAGACGGGATTGTCCGGCGACATGTTCGCGAGCCCGGGCGAACCGCCGTTTCGCACGACGGCGGCCGGATCGCGCAGGAAATTATCCAGTATTTCAGGTGCGGCGACGAACTCGACTGCGGAGCCCATATAGGCCGGAGAATTGCGATCGAGGAACATTCTGGTCGCCGGGGTCATCCGGTACTCTCCGCTCTCCTTTGTCAGGAAACCGTGGACCACGAGGTAGTCGCAGAGGATGCGCACCCCACGCTCCGCAGCACTTGTTGCCGATGCCAGCAAGGCTGCCGTTTTGCCCTTGCCGATATGGGTAAAGAGATCGAGCTCGATGGCCGCCCTGATCGCTGCCGTCTTGCGGCAGGCAAACAGTGCATCGACCACGAGCTCGGGTGACACGACGCCAGCATCGGCGTCTTCGGCGATCGTTTCCATGGTATCCCCCAACAGCCCTCGATCGGTCTTGCCTGGCAGCGCCAGCCGCGGGAATTATGCGTGCATTCGCATATTCTACAATACTTACCGCGTTAACCCGATCGGGTGCCCCAACGGCCGACCGTCACCGACAGTCAGGGCAGGAGATTCACTGTCCATCGCAATCAAAAACGCATTCGGACCTGCAAATTCAGAATTTCCTGCTCAAGACGTCGGGGAATTCAGCCTTCTCAGCGACCGACGCTGACCTATGCTTTCTCTCGAAGCAGACGGCTTTCCCGAAGCCAAATCAAGGACGAAGCGCATGGCTATTTTCCGCCCGAAATACATCACGTTCGACTGCCACGGCACGCTGATCAACTTTCAGATGGCGGAGGCCGCACGCGACCTTTATGGCGACCGCATGAACGAGCAGAAGATGCTCGAGTTCATCAAGGACTTCTCCGCATACCGACTCGATGAAGTCATCGGGGATTGGAAGCCCTATGCCGACGTGGTCCATAACGCGCTCTCAAGAACCTGCAAACGCAACGGCATCGACTTCAGGGACGAAGACGCAAGGCTCGTATACGAACGCGTACCGACCTGGGGACCGCACGCCGACGTTCCGGCTGGTCTTGCCAAGGTCGCCAAGGAAATTCCGCTTGTCATCCTTTCGAACGCCATGAACGCGCAGATCGTGTCGAACGTCGGAAAGCTCGGCGCCCCCTTCTACGCAGTTTATACCGCCGAAGAAGCTGGTGCCTACAAGCCGCATTTCCGCGCCTTCGAATATATGCTGGACATGCTCGGCTGCGGTCCGGAAGACATACTCCATTGCTCCTCCTCGTTCCGCTACGATCTGATGAGCGCCCATGACCTCGGGATCAAGCACAAGGTTTGGGTCAATCGCGGTCATGAGCCGGCCAATCCCTATTACGGCTACACCGAGATCGCCGATATCTCGGAATTGCCAGGTGTCGTCGGGCTCTAACGAGGGCCGAACCTATCTCGTCTCGCAGCTCAATTTGCAAGCCATGGAAGGCGCGCTTCAGCAGGCCGTCGCGAAGTGACCGCCGGGATTGACCAATAGTTCAGCGTCGTCGTTCGCGCACCTTTCTCGGCGCGCGCGACGATCCGCAAATCCCATGGCGGTGCGAGGCCCGGTTTACGACTCCTGCAAACCATAGAGCAGCGGCATCAGCCCGGCCAGCGCCTTGAAGCGCTCCCATGATTTCGCCGACGGCTTCGTCCAGCCGGTTTCGGCAAGCCCGGAAAGACGCGGGAAAACGAGGCGGTCGAAAACGGCGCGATCCGTCATCGGTTCGGACCAGATGCAGGCCTGGATGCCGAGGAGCTTGCCTTTCTGCGCCGCTGTCCAGCCGCCGACCGGATCGAAATTATAGAGTTTTTCCGCATCCGACGTTCCCGCCCAGCTGGCGCCGGGCTCGTCCCAGTCCGGCCTCAGCGCCATGTCGAGGTAATAGACCTGGCCAGGGCAGACGACCATCTCGTAGCCGCGTTCGGCAAGTTCGGCCGAGACTTCGACATTGCGCCAGCTGCAGAGATAGCTCTTCGCTTTGTCGATGACATCGCCGTGGGCCGCCTCTTCCCAGCCGCCGGTGATGCAGCCCTTGCTCGCCAGGAAGCGCTGGACCCGCTCCAGGAATTCCGCCTGCAGGATGGCCGCACCCGAGCCGTGGATATCGTCGGCGCCATGGGTATTGGTCACGACGTTCAGCCGCTTGGCATGGGCGTCGGCAACCGCGTCGCCGGCGACAGCGCGCAGCCGTTCGAGCGCTGCCGGCGAGCCGGACCACGCGCCGAGCGGCACTTCGTCGGCGCCGAGATGGATTGTCTTGAATGGAAAGAGCTCGATGAGTTCGGTCAGGATGGTCTCGACGATCTCGTAGGTCTTCTCGAGGGCGGGATTGATGCAGTTGTCGGGAAAGCCCTGAACCGAATAATAGCTGCCGACCTCGGCCGGATCGCGCAGTTCGGGTATCGCCTGCTGCATGGCGTAGCAATGGCCGGGCATGTCGATCTCCGGCACGATCTCGACGCCGAAGCTCTTTGCCTCAGCCACAATCTCCCGGATGACCGATTTGGGATAGTAGCCGCCTGTGCGGGCCGGGCTCGAACCGAGGAGTGGCGGCACCGCAAGGCCGTGGCCGCGCCAGGCGCCGACCGCGGTCAGCGCCGGATAGGCGTCGATCTCGACGCGCCAGGCCTCGTCGTCGGAAAGGTGCCAGTGGAAGCGGTTGAGCTTGTTCCAGGCAAGCACCGCGATCAGCTTCTTGACCTCGGCCGCGCCGTAGAACTGGCGGGCGACATCGAGATGCAGTCCGCGCCAGCCCATCGCCGGCTCGTCGACGATCTCGCCGGATGCCGGAAACTGGAAGACGCCGGGATGCAGCCTTGCACCGCGCCAAATCTGGCCGAGGGTGACGAGGCCGTAGAGAAAGCCGGTCCGGCTGCTCGCCTCGACCGTCAGCCTCTCCTCGTCAAAGCTCAGCCGATAGGCCTCGGGGGCGAAGCCGGCGGCATCCTTCAGGGCGACGGGCACGGCACCTTCCGCTTCGGTGCGCACGATGCCTTCGACGGCGAAGAGATGGTCCACCAGTGCCGCGAAGCTCTGCGCTGCCGCCTCCCCTTCGGCGCTCTGCGCCCGCGGGGCAAAACCGGCCGGCAATGGACGGCGCGCGGCGACCGCCACATGGTTCGGCCAGGGAATGATCGACACCTGAACCGGCGCATTGACGGGAACCGGATAGATCTCGGCGCCTCGCTTCAGGGCCGCGTTGCTGACCGAAGAGCGCGTCGGCTCGATGCCGAGCACGATGGTGCCGCCGTCGGAAAGCGCGAGATAGGCGCTTGTCGCGCCGTCCGTCCAATGGCGGAACTGCCAGCTCAGCGCGTAGACCGAGATCGTCCAGGTCTCGCCGGCGGCGAGAACGAAATCGGCCGGGGGCTGGAATTCGGTGAAATTGGAGAGCCGCTTTGAGACCGTGGCGCCTTCGACCCGTCCGGCCGGATCGACCCGGCCCGGACCGCTGATGCAAAGCGAGAAGCCCGAAATCGGCGCGCTGCCGAGGTTCTTGAGACGCAGAACATAGGAGAACTCCTTGCCGTCGGCCGGCGGGTTCCAAAGGGTTTCAAGCCGCAGGGTTTTCGGTCGCGGTGTGGACATGGTCACTCTTTCCTTTTGAACATTGGCCTCTTGAGAAGCGGGCTTTTGAAAATCAGCTCTTGGGCAGTCTGGCATTGGAAACGCCGAGCGCGCGGATGAAGTGGTTGGGGCCGACCTGCTCGATGTCAGCCGATTCAGGGCGGCTCAGCGACCGCACCTTTTCCGCCTGTTCGAGGAAACGCGCGCTTCCGCCGGTCACGAACGGCCTGCTGCCGTCCGGAACGGCGGACAGCAGCAGCCTGGTATAGGGATGGCGCGGGTCGGAAAGAACGCTTTCGGTGTCGCCCCATTCGACCATCTGGCCGGCAAACATCACGACAATCTCCTCGGCCACATGCGCCGCCGTTGCGATATCGTGGGTGATATAGAGCATGGCGAGATCGTTTTCCCGTTTCACCCTGGCGAGCAGATCGAGAATATCCTTGCGGATGGAAACGTCGAGCATCGAGGTCGGCTCGTCAGCGACCAGCACGCTCGGTGCGACGGCTAACGCCCGGGCGATGTTGACACGCTGGCGTTGCCCGCCCGAAAGTTCATGCGGGAATTTCTGCCGGGTCACTTCGGGTTCCAGCCCGACGCTTGCGAGCAGCCGGGTAATCTCCTGGGCGAGATCGGCCTTCACGCCGCTCTGCCGATGCAGTTGCAGCGGCCGCGCCAGATGATGGCTGACGGTGAAGGCCGGGTTGAGCGACGAGAATGGATCCTGGAAGACCATCTGCACTTCCCGGCGGTAACTGCGTTCAGCCCCAGCCTCGCCGCGGGCGGTCAGCTCCTGCCCGCGGAAAAACAGCCTGCCGCCGGTCGGCTTGTCCAGCCGCGCGATGATGCGGGCACAGGTCGTCTTGCCGCAGCCGGATTCGCCGACGAGCGCCAATGCCCGGCCGGGAAAAAGCGAGAAGGACACGCCTTTCAGCGCCCGCACCGGGCCGAAATCGCGCTTGATATCCTCGAGCCGGATCACCGCTTCGGCGATAACGGGATTTGCCTCCGCTTTCATGCCACGACTCCCGATAGATGCCGATTGTCCGGAAGCTGCGGAATGGCATTCCATAGCTTCTGCGTATATTCGTGCTTCGGCGCATGAGCGACCTGGCTGACATCGCCCACTTCGACGAGCTCGCCCTTCAGCATGACGCCGATGCGCCGGCAGAGCTGTGCCATCAGATGCAGGTCGTGGGTGATGAAGAGCACGGAGAAGCCGTAGCTGCGCTGCAGGTCGACGACCTGTTCGAGGATTTCCCGCTGCACGACGACGTCGAGCGCCGTCGTCGGCTCGTCCATGATGATCAGTTCCGGTCTCAGCGCCAGGCAGATCGCGATGACGATGCGCTGGCGCATGCCGCCGGAGAACTGGTGCGGGTAATCGCCGAGGCGATGGGTGGGAATGCCGACGAGGCGGAACATCTCCTCGGCCCGTGCCCGGGATTCCGCCTGCGAGCAGCCGGTATGCCGGCGCAGGACGTCGTGGAACTGCGCCTCGACCCGCATCAGCGGATTGAGCGAATTCATCGCGCTCTGGAAGACCATTCCGATGCGCTTCCAGCGGATTGTCTGCAACTCGCGTTCCGGCAGCTTCAAAAGATCCTGCCCGGTGAGCCGGATGCTGCCGCCGCTGATCCAGGCGGGCGCCTTGGAAAGACGGGTGATGGCATAGGCGATCGTGCTCTTGCCGCAGCCGGATTCACCGGCAAGCCCGAAGATCTCGCCGCGGCCGATGGTGAAGGAGACGTCCTTCACGGCGCGGAATTCTCCCTTGTCGACGAGGTAATCGACATTGAGTTTTTCGATTTCCAGGAGATTGTCGCTCATCGGCCAAGCTCCAGTTCCCTGTTGCGGGCGCGGTTGAGGCGGAACCAGCGGCTCAGCGCCGGGCCGGAGCGGAGCTGCGGATTGGCGATCTCGTCGAAGGTGAAATTCAACAGCGCAAGGCCAAGGCCGGTCAGGGCGATGCCAAGTGCGGGCACCCCGATGTCCCACCAGGCGCCGACCATGATCGCGGAGGAATTCTGGGCGTTGTAGAGCATCGTGCCCCAGGAAACTTTCAGCGGATCGCCGAAGCCGAGATATTCGAGCGTCGTCTGGGCAACGATGGCGTAGATGATGCTGCCGACGAGGTTGATGCCGATCAGCGTCGTCAGGTTCGGCAGGATCTCCACGAAGATGATGCGCCAGGCCGGCTCGCCGATCATCTTCGAAGCGGTGACGAAATCGCGATTGCGCAGCGCCATCGTTTGCGACCGGGTCATGCGGGCGCCCCAGGGCCAGGAGGTCAGCGCGATGATCGTCATGATCGTCATCGGCCCCACCGTGCCGGCGAAGGAGGCGAGCAGGATCAGAAGCGGCATGTTCGGGATGACGAGCACGGCATTGGTCGCAAGGTCGAGACAGGCATCCGTTCTGCCTCCGGCATAACCGGCGACCAGCCCGATCGCCGTACCGAGAACGGTGATGGCAATGCCGGTGGCAAAGCCGACGGAAAGGGAGCTGCGGGCGCCCCAGACGAATTGGCGATAGACGTCCCGCCCCATTTTGGTGGTGCCGAGAACATGTTCAATCGACGGCGGCTGATGCGAGCGTCCGACACGCGCTCCGGGCTCTCCGGGAGCGACGAGCGGCGCAAACAGCGCCATCAGCCACAGGGCGGCGATGATGATCAGGCCGGCGAGCGCCTTCTTCTGCTTGAGGATCGGCCACAGCGTAAAGCTCATCACGCCGCCTCCCGCAATCTCGGATCGACAAAGCCGTAGATGATGTCGACGAGGAAGTTGGCGCCAAGGGTCGCAAGCGTCATTAGCAGCAGCTGCCCTTGGATAACAGGGTAATCGCGGGCGATGCTCGCGGTATAGAGCGTCAGCCCCAGGCCGGGATAGTTGAAGACGATCTCCGTGACGATCGAGCCGCCGAAGACGGCGCCGAGCATCAGCGCCAGATTGGTCAGAACAGGAAGCATCGCATTGCGCGCGCCATAGCCGAACATCACGGTGAGGTGGCTAAGCCCCTTGGCGCGGCCCATGGTCACATAATCCTCGCCGAGCACCGAGATCATCGACGATCGCATCGTCGTCTGGAACTCGCCGATCAGAAACGGCGAAAGCGTCAGCACCGGCAGGATCGCATGGGCGAAAACGCTGCCGATAAAGGTGAAATTGAAGGCGGGATCGAGATTGGGATCGTAGGCATAGCCCACTGGAAACCAGCGCAGCGAGACCGCGAAGACGAAAAGCGTCGTCAGCGCCACGATGACCGGCGGCACCGAAATCATGATCACCGAGAGCGGCGAGACGATCGTGTCGAAACGCCCGCCGCGGCGCCAGGCCGACACAGCGCCGAGCACGACACCGACACAGAGGGAAAAGACAATCGCTGTGGTGACAAGGAAGATGGTCCAGAGCGTCGAGCGGCCGAGCACCTGGACGACGGTCTGGGGGTAATATTTCACGGAGACGCCGAGATCGAGGGTCACGAGCCCCTTCAGATAATCGACGAATTGCCAAAGCATCGGCTGGTCGACCGCGCCGAAGCGCGCCTTGATCGCCTCGACGGCCGCCGGCGTTGCCCGCGGACCGAGCTGGGCAACCATGGCATCGACCGGGCTCCCCGGCATCAGCCGGGGAAGGATGAAGTTCACCACGATGGCAAAGGCCAGCGCGACCGCATAGACGCCGAGGCGCCGGCTCGAAATGCGCATTTCAGTCCCTCGCTGGGTTTAGCTGACCGGCTTGAGACGCAGCAGATGCATCAGGCGCATGCGGTTGTTATCGTGATCCTCGGGATTCATCACCGGATCCTTATCTGTGACCCAGCCGGTGAAGCGCTTGCTGGAGAACTGATACCAGGTCGGCCCGTTGAAGACGGGCACGACGGGGAAGTCGTCGGCGATCAGCAGCTGAATGTCGTTGAAGATCTTCTTGTGGTCGTCGTCCGACGTCGCCTGCAGGTATTGATCGAAAAGCGTGTCCAGTTTCGGGTTCGAATAACGCGAGGGGGCGCCGGTGATGCGTCCGCCATAGGGAGTCGACAGGCTCTGGTAGTAGCCGCGGAACGGCGTTGCGCCGTCGGCGCGGGAGTTCATGACGACCTCGAAGCTGCCGTCGATGATCTCTTTGCGCCATTGTTCATATTCAGGCGTGGCGACCGACGCATTGATGCCGGCGGCGCGCAGGCCTTCGACCGCGATCTGGACCGCATCGATCCAGTCCGTCCAGCCGTTCGGAACAATGATCGGGAAGGCAATCGGCTTGCCGCTCGGCGTCGTGCGGAAGCCGTCAGCACCCTTCTTGTAGCCAGCATCGTCGAGAATCTTACCGGCCTTCTCGGTGTCGAAGCCCATGAAGGCGTCCTTGCCGCCCTCGGCATCCTTGTTGCGCCAGACTTCGAAGCGCGGCGGCAGGCCGGTCGCATGCTCATTGACGACGGGATAGCCGAAGCCGGCAATATCGACCATGGACTTGCGATCCATGGCGAGGCTGAAGGCATGGCGGAAGTTCAGGTCCTTATAGGCTTCGAGGTTGCCTTCATTGCCGCTCTTGAAGTTCATCTGGAAAGCGACGGTTTCGGCCGGCGGCTGCCAATAGCCGTTATGGTCGGCATCGAGTGAGACGAAGGTCTTGTCGATCTGTGGAATGAAGGATCCGATCCAGTCCATATTGCCCTCCGGCAGGATGGCGAGCATCTGGTCGTTGCCGGAGATCTGCGGCAGTCTCAAGCAATCGACATGCAGCGAGGCGGCATCCCAATAGTTCGGGTTGCGGCACTGCTCGTAGACCTGCGGCGTGAAGCGGCGCAGCTCGGTCATCGGGCCGGAACCGACCGGCTTCTCGTTCTTGAAGGCGACAGGATCGGAAACGTCCTTCCAGATATGCTCGGGAACGATCGCGAGGTCCGCCAGCGTTTCCGGGAAATCGGAGTTGACGGCCTTGAGATCGATCTTCACCTCGGTCGCCGACGGCGTCTCGACGGAGGCGACGGTCTCGCCGACGCCGACCGTGTCGAGGGCGGCGTTCTTCAGCATCAGGTCGATCGTATATTTCACATCGGCCGAGGTCAGCGGCTGGCCGTCGGACCATTTCACACCGGGTCGAAGGGTGTAGGTAACCGATTTCATGTCCTCGGAGAATTTATAGCCGGTCGCCAGGCGGAAGACCGGCTTGCCGCCATCCTCGGCATTGAAGATGACCAGCGGCTCGTAGATGAAATCCATCGTGCTCTGCCGGCGGCCGGCAAGATCGAACGGATTGAAATTTTGAACCCAGCTGGTCTGCTCCTCGATGTGCATCGTCAGCACCGATTCAGCGGCCGCACTGCCCGCCCCGAAAGCGACGAGCGCCGTCAGCGCGGTTGCCGCTGCCCAGCCGGCGTGCACGGAAATGTTGTGAAACATGCGTTTGCTCGATCTCATTCCAACGTTCCCTCGTTATTTATTTTTGAAGTCAATCAAATTGATTTAATATTGATAGTCAGTTTCCCGCCTTTGCGTCAATTGCCGATCTCAAATTTTTGCAGGCGGCAGCCTGAGCCGTTTTCGCAGGCATTGAGAGGCGCAATTTCATGGTGAACAAAAAAACAAGGGCCGGGCTCGCCCCGTTAACCATTAAGGTACTTTTAAGTACGATAATTAATCCAACGATGGCGAATTGATCGGAAACTCCAGGTCGATAAGCATGAGGCTGCTCGCCACGGCCGGGATGTTTCCCCGGGTTTCACCATATGCAACCACCGAAACAGGCGAATTTCCGATGACGAGCATCAATACCAACAACTCCGCGATGGCTGCCCTTCAGACGCTGCGCAGCATCAATTCCAATCTCGAAACGACACAGAACAGCGTCTCCACGGGCTATCGGGTCGATACTGCATCCGACAATGCCGCCTACTGGTCGATCGCCACCACGATGCGCTCCGACAACAAGGCGCTGTCTGCTGTCTCCGATGCGCTCGGCCTCGGTGCGGCAAAGGTCGATACGGCTTACACGGCAATGGACAGCGCGATCGACGTCGTCGACGAGATCAAAGCCAAGCTGGTGGCAGCGACCGAAGACGGTGTCGACAAATCAAAGGTCCAGGAAGAAATCAGCCAGCTGCAAGAGCAGCTGATGAGCATTGCCCAGTCGGCGTCGTTCTCGGGCGAGAACTGGGTCGCCGGTGCCGACGGCACGAAGAACGTCGTATCCTCCTTCGTTCGCGACGGCTCCGGCGCCGTTTCCGTCAAGATGACGGATTACGTTCTGGATACCAGCTCCGCCGGCAATGTGCTGTTCGGCATGAGCGGCGGTTCGATCGAAACCTCGACGGGTATCCTCGGAACGGCCGATGCAAACGGCGATTCCGTCTACTCGCTCGACATTACCAACTTTACCACCGGTCAGATCCAGTCGGCGCTGTCGACCATCGAATCGGCGCTGTCGGCGATGACATCGGCCGGTGCACAACTGGGTTCGATCTCGACACGCATCGATCTGCAGGAAGACTTCGTCGGAGCGCTGTCGGATTCGATCGACTCGGGCGTCGGCCGGCTGGTCGATGCCGATATGGAGGAGGAATCGAGCAAGCTGTCCGCCCTGCAGACGCAACAGCAACTGGCGATCCAGTCGCTGTCGATCGCCAATTCCTCGTCGCAGAACATCCTGTCGCTCTTCCGCGGCTAATCGCAATCAAAGACGCAAAGGGAGCCCGGCGCATAAAACGCCCGGCTCACCCCCGCCGATCAACGATCGAGCCTGGCCTTCCCGGTCAGGCTCGATCGCATTTGGGACCCCTCTTGCACCGACATGCCGGTTGACATGTCGATCGTCTCCACAGCAAACATGATCGATCTTCTCAACCGCGGCAGAATTGCCGCGCGCGCGGGACCATCGCATGGAACGAGTTGAGCCTGCCCATCCCGATGCAAGGCCCGCCATCGTCTGGCTCGGCTTCCTCGCCATGTGCATCGGCATGTTCATGGCGATCCTAGACGTTCAGGTGGTAGCGACGTCGCTGCCGACCATCCAGTCGGCGCTGGGTATCGATCCGGATCAGATGAGTTGGATACAGACGGCCTATCTGATTGCCGAGGTGGTGGCGATCCCGCTCACCGGCCTGCTGACGCGGCTTCTGACCATGCGGTGGCTGTTCGTTGCCGCCATCGGCCTGTTCGTGACGGCTTCCGCCGGCTGCGCGGCCAGCGGCAGCTTCGGCGAGCTGGTCGCCTGGCGGGTGCTGCAGGGTTTTTCCGGCGGAACCCTGATCCCCTCGGTGTTTTCGGCCGTTTTCATCCTGTTCCCGAACGAGCGGCAGGCGCTGGCGACGACGATTGCCGGCGTGCTGGCGGTGCTGGCGCCAACGGTCGGGCCGATCGTCGGCGGGTGGCTGACCGAGACCTATTCCTGGCATTGGCTGTTCCTGATCAACATCCTTCCGGGCATTGCCTCGGCAATCCTGGCGGCATTCTTCCTGCCGCGGCAGCCGGCCGACCCGTCCGAACTCAGGCATCTCGACGGTCTGTCGCTTCTCCTGATGGCGACCGCACTGACGACGCTGGAACTCAGCCTGAAAGAGGCGCCGACCAGCGGCTGGACCTCGGCCTATGTGCTGAGCCTGCTGGCGATCTGTCTTGTCTCGGGCGGTGTGTTCATCGCTCGCACGCTCAGCCGGCGCCGGCCGATTGTCGATCTCGGCAATTTCGCCGATCGCAATTTTCTCGTCGGCTCGACCTTAAGCTTCGTGCTCGGCATCGGCCTGTTCGGCTCGGTCTATCTGATGCCGGTGTTTCTCGCTTTCGTCAGAGGCCACGACGCGCTCGAAATCGGCATGACGATGCTGGTCACCGGCATCGCCCAGCTGGTGACGGCGCCGATCGCGGTCGCGCTGGAGAAGCGCATGGATGCACGACTGCTGTCGGCCGCCGGTTTCGCGCTGTTTGCGATCGGCGTCGGCATGAGCGCCTTTCAGGATCCGCGTTCGGATTACGATGCGATGTTCTGGCCGCAGATCGTGCGCGGCGTCGCCATCATGTTCTGCCTGCTGCCGCCGACGCGGCTGGCGCTCGGCACGCTGCCGGCCGATCGCATTCCCGATGCGAGCGGGCTTTTCAATCTGATGCGCAATCTCGGCGGCGCCATCGGCATCGCGCTGATCGACACTATCATCTACACGCGCTCCGAACCGCTGGGCCAGGGCCTCTGGGCGCGTCTGCGGGCCGGCGACATCGATGCCGCCACATTCATCGGCGCACCTCTTCAGGCCATATCGGGCCACAATGGGGAATTCGATGCGGATACCGCGGCGCTGCTCGATCCGCTGGTCCAGACCGCGGCCAGCGTCCAGGCGATCAACGAAGCCTGGATGGTCGTCGCCATCCTCACCGGCTGCGCCCTGCTCTGCGTGCCCTTCGCCAGGCGGCCGGCGTCAACGTGACACATGGCGATATGTTGCCGATCGGTCGGCCACCGGTAAGATTTCTCTCAATCTTTTTGCGTCATCCTTCGATTCCCCTCTGATCAATCGACGAGATCTCAATGGCCCCGAACCTTGACCGCAGCTTTCAAATGCCCCGACGCGAAGATCTCGGCCTGTTCACGATCAGCAACGGCTCCGGCCTGTCGATATCGGCGCTGCCGAACGGCACGCTGTTTGCCATCGAATATGCCGACGACAAGGGCTCGGTGCAGATCAATCAGATCCAGGGTTCGCCGCTCATCGGCGGCATCGGCCGCCTTTATCTGCGCATCGGCGGCGCTCGGCCTGATGTCGTCGAGATTGTCGGCCCGCGTGCCAATGGCAGCTTCGGATACGATGCGACGAGCTTCTCTTGGAACGGCAAGACAGGCGATATCGGTTATGACGTCCGGCTCGAACTCCATCCCTCCGAAACGGCATGGTTCTGGCGCACCTCCCTCCGGCATCCGGAAAAGAAAACCCTGCCGGCGGATCTGGTGCTGATCCAGGATGTCGGCCTTGGTGATCGCGGCTTCCTGATGAACAGCGAAGCCTATGCCTCGCAATATGTCGATCATCATATCGCCGATCATCCGGCATTCGGGCCCGTGGTGATGAACCGGCAAAATCTCAAACAGGGTGGCGCCCGCAGTCCCTGGCTCGCCCAGGGCTGCCTCGACGGGACGGCGGCCTATGCCACGGATGCAATCCAGCTGGTGCAGGCGAAAGACCGCCTCGGCGATCGGCTGGTCGGCCCCTTCGGCGCCAGCCTGCCGAGCGAACGGCGGCAGCAGGAAACGGCCTGCCCGGCCATTCAATCGAAACCGCTCGCCATTTCCGCAAGCGGTGCTGGTGCGACGTTCTTTGCGGTGTTTGCCGCCGATCATCCCGAGGCGTCGAGCGATGCCGATCTTGCGCGGCTCGACGGGCTTGCAGCTGCGGAAAGAGTTGCCGCCGGTCTCGAAGAGGTGACGCCGGTCCGCAGCCTGTTGCAGGACGCGTCGCTGTTGGAGGTCGAAGCGCTCGACAAAAAGGCGATCGGCCGGCTCTATCCAGAGCGGAGCCTGGAAGAGCGCGCCGGCGGAAAGCTGCTGTCGTTCTTCACGCGGGACGGCGTCCTTAACCGCCACGTCGTGCTGCGCGAGAAAGAGCTTTTGGTGGCCCGCCGTCACGGCGCGATCGTCCGAAGCGGTGAGAATATGCTGCTCGACGATTCCACCCTTGCCGCCACCTGCTGGATGCAGGGCATTTTCGCCGCGCAGCTGACGATCGGCAATACCTCGTTCCACAAGCTCTTTTCTGTCTCCCGCGACCCCTATAACCTCACGCGCGCCAGCGGGCTGCGCATCATGGCGGATATCGGGGCGGGTTGGCAGTTGCTTGCGGTGCCGTCCGCATTCGAAATGGGGCTCAACGACTGCCGCTGGATCTACCGCTGTTCGGAACGCACGATCACCGTTGCGGCGGTCGCCTCCGGCGAGGATGCGGCCATGCAATGGACCGTCTCCGTTGAGGGCAAGCCGTGCCGCTTCCTGGTGTTCGGTCATGTCGTCCTCGGCGAGCGCGAATATGACGCGGGCGGGCAGATCGCGGTCGATGCCGCACGCAAACGCATCGCCTTCCGGCCGGATCCGGCCTGGCTCTGGGGCGAGCGTTATCCCGATGCTGGCTATTGGCTGGTGAGTTCGACGCCAGATGCCATCGAGGAGATCGGCGGCGACGAACTGCTCTATACCGATGGCATTGCACGCCACGGCGCCTTCGTCGCTCTGCGCTCCCGGCCGACCCAGGCCTTCTCGTTCGCCGTGGTCGGCTCGATGACGAATGCTGAAGAAGCCGAGCGGCTGGCGCAGCGTTATGAGGCTGGCGTCACCGATGCAGCCATGCTCGCGCCGGCCTCGAAATTCTGGCGGAACGCCGTTCGTGGTTTGACGATCGATAGCCCTTCGCCGGACCTGGCCGCGCAGACGACGCTGCTGCCCTGGCTCGCGCATGACGCCATCGTGCATCTGAGCGTTCCGCACGGCCTCGAGCAATATACCGGTGCCGCCTGGGGCACACGCGACGCCTGTCAGGGGCCGATCGAATTCCTGCTCGCCTATGAGCATGACCGCGAAGCCAAGGAGGTGGTGAAAACGGTCTTCAGCGAGCAGTACCTTGAGAAGGGCGACTGGCCGCAATGGTTCATGCTGGAGCCCTATGCCAATATCCGGGCGGGCGACAGCCATGGCGACGTGATCGTCTGGCCGTTGAAGGCGCTCTGCGACTATATCGAAGCGACCGGCGATCTCGCCATTCTTGGCGAGAAGGTCTCCTGGCGCGACGAAAAGACCATGCAGAAGGCGCCGAAGGCCGACAGCATCGCGATCCATGTCGACAAGCTGCTCGATACCGTCCGCGGCCAGTTCATCCCGGGAACGCATCTGATCCGTTATGGCGAGGGGGACTGGAACGATTCCCTGCAGCCGGCCGATCCGCATCTGCGCGACTGGATGGTCAGCAGCTGGACCGTCGCCCTGCTTTACGAACAGATCGTCCGTTATTCCGCGATCCTGCGCCGACTCGGCCATGGGAAAAAGGCCAGAAATAACAAGGCAAAATCGCTGAGGAAAATCGCAACGGCGATGCGGCGGGATTTCAACCGCCATCTCGTGCGAGACGGTATCGTTGCCGGTTACGGCATTTTCGATCCCGCCCATGATGGGGTCGAATTGCTGCTGCACCCGAGCGACCGGCGCACCGGTCTCTCCTACTCGCTGATTGCGATGACGCAGGCGATGCTCGGCGGGCTGTTTTCGCCGGATCAGCGACGCGATCATATGAAGCTGATCGAAGAGCATCTGCTCTTCCCAGACGGCGTGCGGCTGATGGAGAAGCCGGCGACCTATGCCGGCGGTCCTGAGACGCTGTTTCGCCGGGCGGAATCCTCGTCCTTCTTCGGCCGCGAGATCGGGCTGATGTATGTGCATGCGCATCTGCGCTATTGCGAGACGCTTGCTTTGGACGGCGAGGCGGATGAACTCTGGAAGGCGATTTCCGTCGTCAACCCTATCGCGGTCACCACGGCCCTGCCGCAGGCGTCGTTGCGCCAGCGCAATACCTATTTCAGCAGCAGCGACGCGGCCTTCCATGACCGCTATGAGGCGGCGGCGCAATGGGCGCGGGTCAAGGCCGGAAAGGTCGCGGTCGACGGCGGCTGGCGCATCTATTCGAGCGGGCCCGGGCTCTATGCCAGGAGCTTCGTCGAAAATATCCTCGGCTTCAAACGACGCTTCGGCCGGCGCAGACGCAAACCGTTGCTGCCCGAGGCTCACGCTTCCGTCGAGCTGCGGACGGATCACGCAGGCTGGCGGCGGCTGATGAAGGCGAATCCAAAGGTCTAATACTTCAAGAGGAAGTGCTGGCGTCGCGCAGTTCTTCGAAGCGGGCGGCGCTCTTCGACAGGTGAGTTCGAATAGCGCGGCGGGCGGCGGCTTCCTCGCCGTCGCGGATCGCCGCGAATATCGCATGGTGCTCCCGGCGCATGCGGGCCGCATGGCGCTTGCGCTCGGCCGCCGTCATCTTGTCCAAGCGCGCCCATTGCCGCGGCACCATGAGGTCGCCGAATGTATCGAAGAGGCGGCCGTAATAGGAGTTCTGCGTCGCGACCAGGATCGACCGGTGGAAGGCGTAATCCTCCTGCGCGCCGTATCCGCCCTCCTCCAGCGCCTTGTCGAGCGCATCGAGCCGAGCCTGCATACGGGCGAGATCTTCAGGCGTGCGCCGCAGCGCGGCAAGACCGGCGGCTTCGTATTCGACCCCCATGCGCAGCTCCAGCACGCGAAGGATCTCGTCGATCGACTGCAGGTCGTTGGGAATGATCGAGAAGGATCGCGGGTTGGGATCGTTCGAAACGAAAGCTCCAAGCCCCTGCCGCGTGGTGATCAGGCCCTTGGCGCGCAGCGTGGCGAGCGCCTCGCGGACGATCGTCCGGCTGACGCCGGTCGTCCGCATGATCGCTTGTTCGGTCGGCAGACGCTGGCCGGGCTTCAGATCGCCGGACTCGATCTGCGCCATCAACGTATCGGCAAGGCCGCTGCGCAGGTTCGACGGCTGGCGAATGGTGTTGAAGACCGCGTTGTCCCTGTCCGTCATTTGTGTCGAATCCTGCCCTCGATGCGGCTGCGCTGGCCTCATGTCCTTTTGCTAACGCATGCCGGTAGGAAAGGCAAAACGACCTCGATCACGGCAGCTCTATGCGACCGCGCCGCGCGTTTCTTCAGACGCGCGGCGCTTAGTACTTTGAATATGCAGCCGTCGTTCCGAGGCGGATCACCGCGCCAGCCAGCCGCCATCGACGGGCAGCACCGTTCCATGCACATAATCGGAGGCCGAGGATGCCAGGAAGACGGCGGCCCCTCCAAGTTCGGCAGGCGTTCCCCAGCGCCCGGCCGGAATGCGCGAAAGAATCGCGGCGTTGCGGTCGGCATCCTCGCGTAGCGCCGTGGTGTTGTTGGTGACGAAGTAACCGGGGGCGATGGCGTTGACGTTGACGCCCTTGCCGGCCCATTCGCAGGCAAGCAGCTTGGTCAGGCCGGCAAGGCCGCTTTTCGAGGCGGTATAGGACGGGATGCGGATGCCGCCCTGGAAGGAGAGCAGCGAGGCGATATTGATGATCTTGCCCCTGCCCTTCTCGACCATGTGGCGGCCGGCCGCCTGCGACAGGAAGAAGGCCGTCTTCAGGTTGACGTCGATTACCGCGTCCCAGTCTTCCTCGGTGAAGTCGAGCGCATCGGCGCGTCGGATGATGCCGGCATTGTTGACGAGGATGTCGAGGCCGCCGAAGGTCTGGATGGCCTCGGCGACGATACCCTTGACCGGTTCGATGGTGCCGAGATCGGCCTTGACGACATGAAAGCGGCTTCCCGCCTGCTTCACCAGCGCCTCGGTTTCCTCCATCGAGGATCGCCCGACCGCGACGATCGAGGCGCCGGCCTCGGCCAACGCTGCCGCGATGGCCTGGCCGATGCCGGTATTGGCGCCGGTGACGACGGCAGTCCTGCCTGTGAGGTCGAAGGGATTTGCCACGGCGCTCACCTCAGATCCGCAATAGCGATGTGATCCATGTCGGTGAAGCTCTTATTGTCGCCTGCCATTGCCCAGATGAAGCTGTAATTCTTGGTGCCGGCGCCGGAATGGATCGACCAGGGCGGCGAGATGACCGCCTGCTCGTTGGCGACCAGCATATGCCGGGTCTGCTGCGGCTCGCCCATGAAATGGAAAACGCGCTGCTCGGCTTCCAGATCGAAATAGAGATAGGCTTCCATGCGGCGGTCATGCGTATGGGCCGGCATGGTGTTCCAGACGCTTCCGGCTTCGATCATGGTGAAGCCGAGGGTGAGCTGGCAGGACTGGCAAACCTCGGGATGGATGAACTGGTAGATCGACCGCTTGTTGGCCGTCGCGGCGTCGCCGGGTGTCAGGTGGCGGGCCTTTTCGCGGGTGAGCAATACCGTCGGATGTGTCTGATGAGCCGGCGTCGAGACCAGATAGAACTTGGCCGGATTGGCGGCATCCACGCTCTCGAACCGCACGTCCTTGGCGCCCTTGCCGGCATAGAGGCAATCATATTTGGCAAGATCGTAGCTCGTGCCGTCGACGATGATGCGGCCGGCGCCGCCGATGTTCAGCGCGCCGAGTTCACGCTCGGCGAGAAAGGTTTCCTGGCCGATCGCCGTCGGCGCCGTCAGCGGCAATCCATCCGCCAGCGGTGTGGCGCCGCCGATGACCATGCGGTCGTAATGGGAATAAGTCAGCCGGATCTCGCCGCCCGCAAAGACGGTTTCCACCAGAAAGTGACGCCGCAGCGTCTCGGTGTCGTAATTGCGCACGGCCTCGGGATGGGAGGCGTGCCTCACGTCGATCTGCATGTCAAAATTCCTTCAGTTTCGTTGTCGTCAAGCGTCGTGCTCCAGCGAAGCCGGACCCGTTCGGCGATCCGTTTCGCTCGGAAGTGAACCGAATGGTTACATAGTTGTACGACAAATTCGGAGTCAATATGTTTCTGCAGCACGCAGCCACAACCGGCGGCGATCTCGGAAATCACCAGCAAAATCAGGGATAAACAGGAAAGAGCCACCATCGCCCGATAACGGATGGCGAGCCGCGGTTTTCGGCGCTATTGACCAAAAACGAAAAAGCCTGCCGCGGGAGGAGGTGCGGCAGGCTTTCGAAAAAAACCGAACGACAGCTGGGAGGAGGAGTGCTGCCGTTCCCGCAGACGACCCTGGGAGGAGGATGGGGCGCCTGCATCTCGAAGGGATGCGGGAGGAGGTGCATCGCTTCGATAGAAATAATCATACTTATTTCTTGCTCAGTTGGTAGGCATTTCTTTGCAGGGCAGCTATGCGTTATGCGAAAAGCGGGCGGCTTGATCACGCGGTCCAGGCCCGACTGAAGCGCAAAAGCAAAGCGCCCGCTTCTGAAGAAAGCAGGCGCCGGCCAAACTCTTAATAAATGCTTAGTCTACAGTCCGTTAGCGGGCGATGGCAGCGCGCGCGACGTTGCGGATGTCGCCGCGGCCGATGCCGAGGTCGTCCAGTTCGCGCGTGGACATACGGCCCAGTTCAGCGACCGTCTGACGGTACTTGCGCCAGTTATTGAAAGAGCGTGCTACGTTCATGATGATCCCCTTTCCGCGGGCTTTCGAAGCCTAGCTGCCAGTCCTTGGCGCTTCGTTCGCTTCGATGAGAGGTATATAGTACGAGCCCTTCGATAGTTGCAGCGCCAATGCATCACTGCACCTATGCGACATTTGCATGGGTCGGCATATTTGGGTGTATTTTCGATCAGGGTCCGAACCGCTTCGCGGTCAGAGTTTGAAGCGGTCGAAGGCCGTCAGCCGCACGACTGGCGGCTCCGCCTCTTTCCACCGGTAAATTTCCGAGCGCAGATAGGAAAGCTCGTCGTCGAGATCGTCTTCGCCGACTTCGATCCACCAGGACTTCAGCCGGCCGTCGCTGCCATCCGACCAGCGATAACCCCTCGCCTTTAGATGGTCCTTCATCTCGAACGGGCTGTGTTCGGCGAAGATGCGAATACGCGAGCGCTGGCTGGCGCGGTAAAGCTCGGCGAACGGGCTTTCACCGTCGCCCTGCTCCCGATCGAGGATTTCCAGCAGCGCGTGGCAGTCGTCCACCGCGCGATGGCCGTCATGAAAATAACCGGCCTGGCCGACGAGATAGCCGAGCTTGGTGCCTTCGAAGCCGCGGGCGCTCCAGTCGATCTCCGACACCGAGCACGCCCAGGCCTTGCCGGCGAAAATCCTTGAGAAGGCCTCGCAGAACGGCCGGTCGAAACCGGCATTGTGGGCGATGATCAGATCGGCCGGCTCGATCAGGGCGCTCAACGGCCTTATATCGATGACCTGGCCTTCGACCATCGCATCTGTGATCCCCGTCAGCCGGGTAACCTCCGGCGGTATCGGCCGCGACGGCTGTTGCAGGCCGCCATAAATGCCGACGATATCGCCGATCGCGCCGTCATCGTCGAATGTGAAGGCGACGGCGCCGATTTCGATGATCTCGTCGTTGCGGTGGTTGAGACCTGTTGTTTCCGTATCGAGAATGACGCCAAGCCGCGAAAATTCCGGCCGTCTGACCGTTGCGATCGGCCGGGCTGTCAGTTTCCGCAGGACGCGGTAGTTGCCGCTTTCTTCAAGCGTACGCGCCATGTCCTCATCGGAACTGGCGGCCGGCTGCGACGTCGGCCGGCGCGAGGGAGCGCGCGCCCTGGCGACTGCCGGCGACGGCTTGGCAAACATGTCGAGTTGCGAATCTCTCTGCACGCTCATCGAACCTGTATGTCACGCAGACGCGGTTTAATCCATCGCGCGCGGCTCTATCCCCAGCCCTTGCCTTTCCTGGACATGCAAGCTTAGCTGAGCGCGAGCAGCCAAAGGAAAAGCCATGCCCGGTGATAATGGTACGAGTGTCGAACAGGACGTCGTCATCATCGGCGCCGGCGCCGGCGGCGTTGCCGCCGCCCGGCGTCTGCAGGCGATCCGTCCGGATCTGTCGATCCTGCTTCTGGAAGCCGGCGACCGTCTCGGCGGCAGGGCCTGGTCGGTCGGACTGCCGGGAGCATCCGACATCGCGCTCGATCTCGGCTGCGGCTGGCTGCACGGCGCGCGAACCAATGCCTGGACCGGTATTGCCGACGAGGTCGGATTGAGGGTCGACCGCACACCGGCGCCCTGGAACGGCGGCCGGCGGCTGCAGCGCGACGATGCGGTAACCCAGGCCGCGCAACAGGCGATCGGCGCCTATTTCGACCGGCTCGACAGTCATGAAGGCGATGACACAAATCTGGCCGCGATGCTCGAACCCGGCAATTCCTGGAACGGCCAGATCCGGGCGATCGGCACCTATATCACCGGCGCCGAGCTGGAACGCTCGTCGGTCGTCGACTACACGAGATACGACCCCGGCCCTGGCCCCGATTGGCGGGTGCGCGAGGGCTATGGAACATTGATCTCCCGTTACGGCAGGCCGGTGCCGGTAAGGCTTGGCGTCGAGGTCACGCGCATCGACCACCGCCATGCCCACCGTATCGACATGGAGACGAGCCAGGGTGGGCTCAGCGCCCGTGCGGTGCTGGTGACTGTTTCCACTACTGTCCTTGCCGCCGGCAAGATCGCCTTCGACCCTCCCTTGCCTGAGAAGATCGAGGCGGCGGCGCGCCTGCCGCTCGGGCTCGCCGACAAGCTCTTCCTCGGGCTTGCAACACCGGAGGCGCTGCCGGCCGATACCCATATGCTCGGCTCTATCAGCCGTGCTGCCACCGGCACCTATCAACTCCGGCCGCTCGGCGCTCCTGTCGTCGAGGCTTATTTTGCCGGCGACCTCGCCCATGATCTCGAGCGTGAGGGCAGCGAGGCCGCCTTTTCCTTCGCCGGGGATGAACTGGCGGCACAATTCGGCGCAGATATCCGCAAGCAATTGTCGGTGGCGGCGATCTCGGCCTGGGCCGCGGCACCCCATATCGGCGGCTCCTATTCCTATGCCGAGCCGGGCGCCTCCGATCTGCGCGGGGTCCTCGCAGCACCGCATGATGAACGGATCTTCTTTGCCGGCGAAGCCTGTTCGCGTTCGCGTTATTCGACGGCGCACGGCGCCTACGAGACCGGCGTTGCCGCAGCCGATTTGATCGCCGGTTCGTTTTCGACAAAAGCGTAAGCCGCAGTCCGCGACGGCCTGCGGGAATATCTTTTCCCACTTGTGGCACGGGCGGGATTGGTTATGCTGCCCTCGCCCCTGCGCCAGATTGAGCCCAGGGCGCCAGACGTCATCCGGCGGCACGCGGCCGCCTCAAGCTCGATATTGTCATTAGATTGCGGAAGCCCCGGCTTCTACCCAAGGCGATTTTGCGCGTCGGCTGCGGGCATCCGCATGAGGAGGAAGAAATGGATTATCGCAAGCTCGGTCCCAGCGGGACCGTCGTCACCGCCTATTGCCTGGGCACCATGACCTTCGGCGCGGAGGCCGACGAAGCGTCCTCGCACAAGCTGCTCGACGATTATTTCGCCTGGGGCGGCAATTTCATCGATACCGCCGATGTCTATAGTGCCGGCAAGTCGGAAGAGATCATCGGACGCTGGTTGAAGGCCCGACCGACCGAAGCCCGCCAGGCGCTCGTCGCCACTAAGGGCCGCTTTCCGATGGGCGACGGACCGAACGATATCGGCCTGTCTCGCCGGCATCTCGGCCAGGCGCTCGACGATTCTCTGCGCCGCCTCGGCCTCGAGCAGATCGATCTCTACCAGATGCATGCCTGGGACGCGCTGACGCCGATCGAGGAGACGCTGCGCTTCCTTGACGATGCGGTTTCCTCAGGCAAGATCGGCTATTACGGCTTTTCCAACTATGTCGGCTGGCATATCGCCAAGGCCTCGGAGATCGCCAAGGCGCGCGGTTATACGCGCCCGGTGACGCTGCAGCCGCAATATAACCTGCTGGTGCGCGACATCGAGCTTGAAATCGTCGCCGCCTGCCAGGACGCCGGCATGGGGCTGTTGCCCTGGTCGCCGCTTGGCGGCGGCTGGCTGACCGGCAAATACAAGCGCGACGAGATGCCGACCGGCGCCACCCGTCTCGGCGAAAATCCCAATCGTGGCGGCGAATCCTATGCGCCGCGCAATGCGATGGAACGAACCTGGGCGATCATCGCCGTTGTCGAGGAAATCGCTAAGGCGCACGGCGTCAGCATGGCGCAGGTGGCGCTCGCCTGGACGGCGGCACAGCCGGCAATCACCTCGGTGATCCTCGGCGCCCGCACGCCGGAGCAACTGGCCGACAATCTCGGCGCCATGAAGCTCAAGCTCTCTGATGATGACATGACGAGGCTCAACGAGGTCAGCGCCCCGCGGCCCTTCGACTATCCCTATGGCAAGGGCGGCATCAACCAGCGCCATCGCAAAATCGAAGGCGGCCGCTGAGCTTCGGTCCATAAGCAACAAGCTGTCTCAGATCTGCAGCCACCAACGCAAAAAGCCGCCATGTTTTTTCATGGCGGCTTTTCTGCTTGGGAGACGATTTAGGCCGGAAGCTGGAAGATCACGTTGGCGATCAGGACGATTGCCAGGCCGCCGGCGAGTGCCAGATAGGGCAGCATGCCGGCTTTCTTGACGCCGAGATCCTGGCCGACGAGGCCGAGATCCTCCATTGCGCCTGCCGGGAATTTGCCGCCGTCGCGCACATAGTGGCGATAGGCGAAGACCGGCAGGATCAAGGCGGCGAAGATGAAGCCGACCCAGAGTGCGTTGGAATAACCCCAGACCTTGGCGCCGGCGCCGAGGAACAGCGCGTTGACGAAGGCAAGCACGGTGTTGAGGCCGATCAGCCAGGTCGGCGCCTTCCATGGGCGTTCGATATGGCCGGAATCCATCCGGTGGATCCAGCCGGAATTGAGGTTCAGGAAGTTGAAGATGATGTAGCCGACATTCGAGACGGCGAGCACGAAGAAGTAACCGCCGGTATCCGAGGCGATGGCCAGCAGGAAGAGGTTGAAGGCGAAATCGGTCCACATCGCCCGTGTCGGCGCACCGTGTTCGTTGACGTGGTCGAGATATTTCGGCAGCCACCCGTCCTTCGAGCCCTGGTAGAGCGTGCGCGAGGAACCGGCCATCGCCGTCATGATGGCGAGGAAGAGCGCCATGATCATCAGCACGACGAGCAGCTGGGTGATCACCCGGCCGGCGCCGATCAGGCCGCCGAGCGCTTCGGCAACGCCGGTGCCGTCGACGATGCCGGGCGCGAGCATGCCCGCATGACCGAGAACGCCCTGGAAGGCGAAGGGCACGAGGAAGAAGAACAGGCAGCAGGCAAGGCCGGAATAGAAGATCGCCTTGAAAGTGTCGGTCTTCGGGTTTTTGAGTTCGCGGGTGTAGCAGACGGCGGTCTCGAAGCCGTAGGTCGACCAGGCGGCGATATAGAGGCCGCCGAGGAAGAGCGTCCAGCCGCCGTTGCTCCAGCTGCCGTCGGCGCCGGAATAGGCGGCCGTCGGCGGCACGAGGCCGGTGACGTTGGCGGCAAGGATATGGCCGCTGACGATCGGGTAGAGGCCGATGATGAGCAGCGGCACCAGCACGATGATCGCCAGCCACTTCTGCACGCTGGCGGTTTCGGAGATGCCACGATGCTGGATCGCGAAGATGATCAGCATCAGGATGCCGCCGATGAAGAAGGTGGCATTGACGTTGGCGGTGGCGAGGAAGGGAATGCTGAAGCTGACGAGCGACCAGCTGCGGATCCACGGCGTCAGCGCGGCGACGCCGTCGGTGCTCAGCAACGCCTTGACGGCGTCATCGGGCGTCGTGCCGGCATGGGCAGCAATATATTCGGCGACGCGGGGGCTATCGGCCGTGATGGACGCGGCATGCGCGGAGATCCAGTCGAGGACCATCTGCGAATCTGCCGCCGGAATTGGGAAGAATGCATTGAGAATATAACCGGCGGCGATGGCGCAGCCGAGCGACAGCACGGGCGACCAGGCAAACCAGTTGCACCAGACCGACAGCGGCGCGATGAACTTCGAATAACGCAGCCATGCGGTGGCGCCATAGACCGAGGCGCCGCCGGATTTGTTGGCGAACATGCCGGCGATTTCGGCGTAGGTGAAGGATTGCAGGAAACCCATCACCATCGAAATGATCCAGACGACGAAGGCGAGCTTGCCCGTCGTGCCTGCAATGCCGCCGATGGAGAAGAGAACGAGCGGTGGCACGCCCGCCGCCACCCAGAATGCGCCCTTCCAGTCGAGCGCGCGTACAAGCTTACCTTCGGTGCCGGATGGAATCCCGGCCTCCACAACGTCTGTCATCGGTGAAATTCCCCATTCGATTTGTTCCCGGACGTATCTTTGTACGTCTCCCTGAACGTGTCTCCCTGACAGTCTCAAGCCCGCCCGGATGATTTTGGCGATCCGTGTCCCGACGGATTCCCGAGTCTCGACCCTTTATGCATAGTGAAGATATTTTCTTTTTAGTCAACTCGACTTTACTTTCCCTCGCCATTTTGTAACCTGTATGGGTGGGCGCCGAGGGGCATCCCGATCCTCCCCAATGAGGGCAGAATGCGAGAACTTCATCCTGTTATGACGGGCCTGCGGCCCGCGGCTCCGAGCCTCGTGCGTTATCCCGGCATCCCTGCCCTGCCGGAGGGGACGGAACGCTACAGAGCAAAGGGCGGCGGATCGGTCGTCGTGCGTGTCGAGTCCGGAGATGGCGTCAGCGTTATCGACAGCGAGGGCGGACAGGTTTGCGAGATCTCCTTCCTCGATGAGAAAGGCCGTTTCCTGGCGGCAGGCCTCGGAACAACATTCAGCAATTCAGCCGACGGGTTAAAGGCCATTCTTCAAGAAGAGGATGAAAGTGCCGCCCGCACGCGCGCAGCGCTTGAGCGGCGCGGCGCCGATCTTGCGGCGGCTGGAGCGCTCAGCATTTTCGGGACGGGATCGAGCCCGGGCAACCGGGCTGAATTCACTGTTGCCATGAAGGGACTGCTGATCGTCGCAGCACCCGCCGGTGCGATGTCTCCGGAGGCGCAGGATACGGCGACGCCGATCGAGGTGAGGATCAAGCGCAGCCTGCTGATCCGCGATTATGCCTCCGCCCTGCCGGAACCGGCCGCCGACCCCATCGAGGATATCCGCATCCGGGCGGCGACCGCCGCAGCCTATTTCGTGCGTGCCGGCGAATTCATCCAGATCATTGATGTTTATGGACGCCAATGCACCGATTTCCAGGCTTTCGCCGCCCGCAAGGTCGACAAGGGCCTCGATCTCGCGCTGGATTCCACGGTGACCCGCACGCTGCTCAGCCGCAGCTATCCGATGCCCGGCCTGCCCTCCAAGGCCTTCGACCGCGACTTTGAGCCGCTGGTTGAGATCGTCCAGGATACGGTCGGGCGCCACGATGCCTTCGCGACCGCCTGCAATTCGCGCTATTACGATGACATGGGGTATCCCGGCCACGTCAACTGCACGGACAATTTCAACGCGGTGCTGGCGCCTTACGGCATTGCCGGCCGCAAGGGCTGGGAAGCGCTGAATTATTTCTACAACACCAATATCGACCACAACAACCAGCTCTACCTCGACGAGCCCTGGTCGCGCCCAGGCGATTACGTGCTGATGCGGGCGCTGACTGATCTCGTCTGCGTCTCTTCGTCCTGCCCCGACGATATCGACGCGGCGAACGGCTGGGACCCGACGGATATCCACGTCCGCACTTTTTCCGGAAAAGAGAAATTCTCACGAGCGGTGGCCTATCGCATGACCCCAGATGCCGACGCCGAATTGACGCGCGAAACCGCCTTCCATCCCCGTCTCTCCGCCTTGACGCGGGACTATGCTGAATATCGCGGCTACTGGCTGCCGAACCGCTTTTCCGCCGAAGGGCCGGTCGAGGAGTATTGGGCCTGCCGTGAGCGCGCCGCCGTCATCGACCTCTCGCCCTTGCGGAAGTTCGAGGTGACGGGGCCGGATGCAGAGGAGCTCCTGCAGTACTGCCTGACGCGCGACGTGCGCAAACTGTCGACCGGCCAGGTCGTCTATTCCGCCATGTGCTATGAAAACGGCGGCATGATCGATGACGGCACGCTTTTCCGGCTCGGCGATAAGAATTTCCGCTGGATCGGCGGCGATGATTTCAGCGGCGTATGGCTGCGTCAGCAGGCCGAGAAAAAGGGCTTCAAGGCCTGGGTCCGCTCGTCGACCGATCAGATGCACAATATTGCCCTGCAGGGCCCGAAGAGCCGCGATATCCTGGAGGACATGATCTGGACGGCGCCGCGCCAACCGACGATCGGCGAACTCGAATGGTTCCGCTTCACCGTCGGCCGCATCGGCGGTTTCGAGGGCGCCCCGGTCGTCGTCTCGCGCACGGGTTATACAGGCGAGCTCGGCTACGAAATCTTCTGTCATCCGAAGGATGCGCTGACGGTGTTCGACGCCGTCTGGGAAGCAGGGCAGCCGCACGGGTTGAAGCCGATGGGCTTGGAGGCGCTCGACATGGTCCGCATCGAGGCGGGCCTGATTTTTGCCCATCACGAATTCACCGACCAGACGGACCCGTTCGAGGCCGGCATCGGCTTCACCGTGCCGCTGAAATCCAAGCAGGATGATTTCATCGGCCGCGAAGCGCTGATCCGGCGCAAGGAGCATCCGCGCCATCTGCTCGTCGGCCTCGACATTAAGGCCAACGAGGCCGTCGGCCATGGCGATTGCATCCATATCGGTCGGGCCCAGATAGGCGTCGTCACCAGCGCCGCCCGCTCGCCGATCCTAGGCAAGACGATCGCGCTCGCCCGCATCGACGTGATGCATGCAAACCCCGGCACCGAGGTCGAAATCGGCAAGCTCGACGGTCACCAGAAGCGCCTGCCGGCGACGATCGTGCCGCTGTCGCATTATGATCCGCAGAAGACGCGCCCTCGCTCGTAACGCATGCATTGGTGACGCCGATCCGTTCCGGGCCTTGCCGATGACGCGTCACGCACCGGCGACAATGTAAAGCGGCGGCGATGCAACCTTTTAGAGAATATAGAGTTTCAAAAAACTGAAAGTTGACAAATTCGGGTTGAGTGATTATATCGGCATTGTCGATATTGCTTGTTTGACTTTTGTTATCGCACGCCGACAACGTGCCCTGGACGAACTTCCCTCTTCAAAATCGAGATTATCATCCGTCGTGCATTCCGCACGTGCGGCCTGTCAATTGCTATGAAAGGGTTTGTTATGACCACTGGCACAGTTAAATGGTTCAATTCCACCAAGGGCTTCGGCTTCATCCAGCCTGATGACGGCGGCGCTGACGCCTTCGTTCACATCTCTGCCGTCGAGCGCGCCGGCATGCGTGAAATCGTCGAAGGCCAGAAGATCGGCTACGAGCTTGAGCGCGATAACAAGTCGGGCAAAATGTCCGCTTGCAATCTTCAAGCTGCCTGAAATTGATATCGGCTTTCCTTTGACCACGGATGTACTGGCACTGTTGAAAGCGTGATACCGGCGAGGTCAGGCACATTGCCTGGCCTTTTTGCTGCGCTCGAGCGGGCCACTGCACCATTCCTTAAATCGGAATCGATCTAAGGAATTATGCAGCAAGTCAAAGTGTTCCAGCGTCCTTTGCACGTCTTGAGACGGGCGGCGCTGTCACGAAAATCCAGGACTGATATGACAGACACACACAGCAAATCGCGCCAGCGGGCGGAGATCGCCTTTGGAAACGTACAGTCGCAATTCCTGGCGCGCAGCCGCGCGGTCGAAGAGATCGATCAGACCGTGCGCGCCCGCGAGGAAAAGACCTTGAGATTGCGCGAAGCCCGTGAGGCCAAGGAATTGCAGGATCGCTTGATGGCGGCCGCCGGCACAGCCGTGAAGCGAAAAAAGAAAAAGTGATTCAAGATCTAGATGATTTCAAGCCGGATTGGCATAATAGCATTCGGATCCCAATCGAATACATAGAGCATAGGGTCATGCGAAAGCCGCACAGTTTTCGGCAATCATGCTCTAACGTCGCAGCCAAACAGTCAGGTAACAGAATTGAAAAACGCCAGAAACAATGAGCTTTCCGATCGTCGCAGCGCCGCTGCCGAAGCAAAGGCCGCTCTCCTCAATGCGTATCGTGACGCCAAGGATAAGGCTGAGCCGACTCGGCTGGCAAAGCAAGCGGAGCGTCAGGCCGTCGCTGCCGCCAGGGAAGAACGCCGCGCCGAGCGCGAACGGGTAAAGCGTGAGGAACTGGAGCAGGCGAAAGCCGCGGAAGCAGAACGCCAAGCCGCCGCGGAGGCTGCAGCACGCGCCGACGCCGACGCGCGCGAAGCAGCTGACAAGGACCGGATCGCTCGCGTCATTGCCGACGAAGCCGCCCGGAAGGCCGCACGCGACCTGCGTTACGCCAATCGGAAAGCCAGAAAGTCGTGACTGTCAGCGCTGCCTGTCGTCACAACAGGCAGCGCCCTCTTTCAAGCGGCCTGCACGGCTGCGTTCAGCGGGATTTCGACATCGATCTCGAGCGTCGAGACGAATTCGTTGCGATCGATCGTCACCTGCACCTTGTCATGATCGAGTTCGACATGCTTGGCGATCACCGCAAGGATTTCTTCGCGCAGCAGCGTGACCAGGTCCGACCCGGCCGAGGAACGTTCGTGGGCAAGAAGCACCTGCAGGCGTTCGCGAGCGGCCGGGGCGGTTCTCTGCTTGTTGAAAAGACGGAAAATACTCATGCCGCCCTCCGTCCGAAGATCTTGCCGAAAATATTGCGCTTTTCCTCAGGGATCGCCATCGGCACCAACTCGCCGGCGAGCCGGCGGGCGGCATCGAAATAGGCCATCGCAGCCGGGCTGCGGCTTTCTGCCAGCGTGACCGGCGCACCGATGTTGGAGGCGCGCAGGACGTCCATGCTTTCGGGCACGATGCCGAGCAGCGGGATGGACAGGATTTCCAGCACGTCATCCACCTTGAGCATGTCGCCGCGCTCGGCGCGGTTGGCGTCGTAACGGGTGAGAAGCAGGTGCTTTTCCATCCGCTCGCCGCGTTCGGCCTTGGCGGTCTTGGCATCGAGCAGGCCGATGATGCGATCGGAATCGCGCACCGACGAGACTTCGGGATTGGTGACGACGACGGCAACATCGGCATGGCGCATGGCAAGCGTTGCGCCGCGCTCGATCCCGGCCGGGCTGTCGCAGATGATCCAGTCGAAATAGCGCTTCAGGTCGTTGATGACCCGTTCCACGCCCTCGGCCGTGAGATTGTCCTTGTCGCGCGTCTGCGAGGCCGGCAGCAGGAACAGCGTCTCCAGCCGCTTGTCGCGGATCAGCGCCTGGGTGAGCTTGGCGTCGCCCTGGATGACATTGATCAGGTCGTAGACGACCCGGCGCTCGGCGCCCATGACCAGGTCGAGATTGCGCAAGCCGACGTCGAAATCGACGACGACGACTTTTTCATTGCGTTGCGCCAGCGCCGCTCCCAATGCGGCGGTCGAGGTTGTCTTTCCGACCCCGCCCTTCCCTGACGTGACGACGATCACTTTCCCCATGTCTCTCTCCTTTGCCGCAGTAATTCGAAGTGTCTCAGCATCCTTCACGCGTTTCTCAAAGCCGCGCGGCGCTGTCGTCAGGTCATTTTTTCCGCCATGATCGCATCGTCTTCGAGCCAGAGCTGAACAGCCTGTCCACGAAGATTGGCGGCCATGTCTTCCGCCATTTTGTAAACGCCGTCGATTGCGACCAGCTCGGCTTCCAGCTTGCGGCAAAAGATCCGCGCCGATGCGTTGCCGATGGACCCCGCCATGGCGCGGCCACGTAGCGCCCCATAGATATGGACCGACCCGCCGGCGATGACCTCGGCGCCGGAGGCGACCGATCCGATGACCGTGACGTCGCCTTCCGGGAAGATCACCGATTGCCCGGAGCGCACCGGCTCCCTGATGACGATCGATTGCGTCGTTGCCGGGCGGATCGCGGCGACTTCAGGTTTCACCGGCGAACCGGCGGGCTCATTGGCCTGAACCTCGATGTCTGAAGCGGAGCGGCCGCCTTTGAGCGCCGGCGGCATGCCCGCGCCGAGAATGGAAGGCCGTGCGCCCTCGATGCCCATGATGCTGACATTGCGCTTGGCCAGTTCGGCAATCAGCTCTTTCAGCTGCGGCCGGTCGATTTGCAGGTCCGTCAGATCGAGCACAACAGGCCGTCCGAGGAAGAAGCCGGCCGAACGCGCGGCCAGATCGTCGAGCCTCGCCAACCAATCATCGAAAGGAAGGTCCGGAGACAACATGACGGCCAGAAAGGAGCGGCCCTTGATGCGGATAGAGCGAGCGTCTGTTAGCACTTTGGTCATCTATGTGAAGAAATCGTTGACCATATCTACCGCTGCTATGGTTAACAAAAAGTTAACGCGGCCTTAATATTAGCGGCAATGACAAGCGTTTTTTCAACCGCGAAATTGAAGCAAGTCATTGAAAATACGTGGTCATATTTGATATGGCCGCACGGTTAACAACTGCGTTTTCGACCTGAGCCGTAAATATTTCCTTGCTAGCGGAAACGCTCAGCCTTCGGCCTTGCGTTGCGCCTCGGAAATGGCGCGCGCGGCCTCTTCGGAGGAGTTGGCAAGCATGCGCATCTCGGCGGCAAGCACGGCAAAGCCCGATCCGGCGGTGCCGGCGCGGGCTGCTTCGATGCCGGCATTGACGGCAAGCAGCTTCAGGTAGCGCAGCGATTGCAGGATCTCGTTGGTCTTCGAAGCGGTGACGCGCATGTCGGCGGTCCGCTCGTCGATTCGCTGATAGAGCGATTCGATGTTGATGATGCTGCCTTCGAGGTAGAGAAGCTCGCCCTTCGGGTCCCATATGCCGCCGCCGGTCTCCGTCACCCAGATCAGATGGCCCATCGCATGGCGGATGCGGTATTCCATCGTCCAGTCCGCGCGCTTCTCCAGCGCCCGGCCGACGATTTCGTCCATCAAGGGAACGTCTTCCTCGTACATGATCGAGGTGAAGGTCCGCGCACGGTTGCCGATGATGTCGTCGGCGGGGTAGCCGAAAATGCGCTCGATGCCGTTGGTCATCTCAAGCATCGTATAGTTTTCATCGGCACGGCAGCGATAGAGAAAACCGCTCATGCGTCCGAGGATGCTCGTTTGAAAATCCATGAGGGCCACGTTCGAAGAGAAGAGTTGCGGATGGATTTATGTCGGCTCGTTTAAAAAGGCGCCGGCCATACTATGCCGGACGAAAATGTACGAACACCTTCGTCCGGCCAAGCACTCGCCGTCCGATCAGTTGCGCAGATATTCCTCCTTGGAATCGTCTAGCGCCTCGACCCAGGGCGTGTGGTGCGTCGGCGACATGTTGCCGGTCATCAGCGATCGATAGGCGTGGTCGCGGAAGCCCATGATATTGTCCGCCTTGTGGTGTTCCCACTCCATGAAGGTCCGGTTGGTGCCTTCGATGTCGAAGGAGGGATAATCGGTCTCGGCAAGCAGTTCCTTCACATAGTCGCCCTGATACCAGATCATCTGCTCGGCATCCTCAAGCGTCTCTTCGCGGGCCCGCCACATGTCGAAATTGGCCTTCAGCTCCTCTTCCGGCGGCAGGGTGATGCGGCCCATCATCACGTCGCGTGCCCACCAGGCCTGTACGTCGAACATGTTGAAGGTATAGAATTGGTCCTGCATGCCGATATAGAAGAGCTGCGGGTTCTTATCGAAGATCACCCCCTTGTAGAGGCTGTCGGCCCAGAGGCGGTTGGCGGTCTTCAGCCGGAGATCGTCGGGCAGGAAGGGGAAATGGTGCTGGTAGCCGGTGCAGAGGATCAGCGCGTCGACCTCCTTGCTCGATCCGTCGAGGAAATACGCCGTGCGGTTTTCAAGCCGGGTCAGCAGCGGCCGTTCCTCGAAATTCTCAGGCCATTTGAAGCCCATCGGCTTCGAGCGGTAGCTCGTCGTCACCGACTTTGCGCCGTATTTCCAGCATTGCGAGCCGATGTCTTCGGCCGAATAGCTGCGGCCGACGATGAGGATATCCTTGCCCTTGAACTCCAGCGCGTCGCGGAAATCATGGGCATGCAGGACGCGGCCGTTGAAGGTCTTCACGCCCTCGAAATAGGGCACGTTCGGCGTCGAGAAGTGGCCTGATGCCACGACGACATAGTCGAATTCCTCGTCATACATCCGGTCCTCGACGCGGTTATGCGCCGTCACCGTGAATTTCTCCGTCTGATCGTCGAAGCGAACCATGCGCACCGGCGTGCTGAAGCGCACCCAATGGCGGACATTGGCCTTTTCGACGCGGCCCTTGATATAATCCCAGAGCACGGCGCGCGGCGGATAGGAAGCGATCGGCTTGCCGAAATGCTCCTCGAAGGAATAATCGGCGAATTCGAGGCATTCCTTCGGGCCGTTCGACCAGAGATAACGATACATGCTGCCATGCACCGGCTCGCCATATTCGTCGAGCCCGGTGCGCCAGGTATAGTTCCAGAGCCCGCCCCAGTCCGACTGCTTTTCGAAGCAGACGATCTCCGGGATCTCGGCGCCCTTCTGGGCAGCCGATTGAAAGGCGCGCAGCTGCGCCAGCCCGGAAGGACCGGCACCGATGACGGCTACTCTTGTCATGAAGCATTCCCCTCTTGATTATATCGTTTTATCTCGCACATCGCTGCGCCTCAGTCCGGATAGATGCCGGGGCTGGTCGGCGCCCCGTCGTCATATTTGGAAAGCCAGTCGATCGTCGTCTCGCGGAAGCGGGTGAGGCCCTTGTAGTCGATGAGCTCGGGCGGCAGCGTCTTCAGCACGCGCGGAAAGCGGCGCGCCCATTTCGGCACGGTGACGAGCTCTTCCATGTTCATCAGGTAGCAGCGGATGACGAAGAGGATGGCGTTCGAGCGCGGCAGGCGCCAGAGGCTTTGCAGCTCGACGCGAAGATGCACCTTCTCGCCGACATTCTCCGGCGTCACCGTCGTGCGGTCCGGACCCCATTTGTGATAATTCTCCGGGCTGGTGTCGAGCCGCGGATTGATCGTCATCGTCCAGTTGAAGCGTCGTGTCGGCTTGCCCTGCTGCAGGTTCAGCAGGAATTTCAGCGCACGGTCGAAGACGCCGATCTGGTGGGCGAGCGGCACCGGCCCGTGCCATTCCATGAAGTTCATGCCGATATCGAAATCGAGCGACCAGTCGGCCTGCGTCGTCACCATGCCGGCGTCCATCCAGAGATTGCTGTCGCGCTGGTCGACGATGCAGAAGTCGCCCTGGGCCTGGCGGGTGATATATTCGAAGGGCTCATAGGGCAGCGTCGAGGCATCGCCGAAGGTGAAGCTGTCGTCGATGCCGAGCGGGCGGTTGATCCAGCGCCACTGGTCGCCGTTGCGGATCAGCGTGAAATGATCGGGATACCCTGCCGCCTGCTCTTCCATCAGCAATTCGAGCGTGTCCCACTGCGCGCTCATCATATGAGGCAGCGCCTGGTAGCGCAGCGGATCTTCCTTCAGGACCAGGGCCCGGTCGTGCATCTCGGCGACATAATGCTCGTCGACGTCGATCAGGCTTTCGTAGACGGTTCCCGCCCGGCCGTGCACATGCGGCTCCATGTTGACCGAATACATGTATTCGTCGCGGTCGAAGGGAAACGGGAAACGCCGGATGTTTTCGGGGCTGTTCCGGTAGCTGAAATCGTTCCGGAAGGTTTCCTGCTTGAAGACGATTGCCATGTCCGGTCTCCTTGTTCCGCTTCCGATGCCGCTAAAGATCGAGATGCAGCGTGTTTCCCTCGAAGCGGGAAACGCAGATCATCACCTTGCGGCCGGATGCTTTTTCTTCGCTCGTCAAATAGACGTCATGGTGCAGCAGCTTGCCGTCGCAGGTGACGACCCCGGTCTCGCATTGACCGCAGGCGCCGCCGCGACAGAGGAAGGGCGCGTCGACGCCCGCCGCCTCGATCGCCTCCAGCATGCTTTCGTGATGGCCGACCTTCACGGTCTTGCCGGACCGCAGGAGCTCGATCGCGAAGGGCTTGCCGGGCAGTGACGACAGGAACCGTTCCGAATGCAGGTTCTGTTCCGGCCAGCCGGCGTTGAGGCCGGTTTTCAGCACGCCGTCGATCATGCCGGACGGGCCGCAAACATAAAGATGCGTGCCGAGCGGCTGGGTGCCCAGCAGGCGCGTCAGGGGGATGGTGTCGCCTTCGGCGTCGCAATAGATCTTGATCCGATGTCTGCCATAGCGCTCGACAAGTTGCTGCCAATAGGCGCCGCGGTCGCGCGTGCGGATGGCATAATGCAGCTCGAAATTGGCGCCCTCGCGGGAAAACTGCTCCATCATCGCGATGAAGGGGGTGATGCCGATGCCGCCCGCGATCAGGAGGTGCTTGCGCCCGCGCCAGTCGGGCTGGAACAGGTTGACGGGATAGCTGACCTTCAGCTCGTCGCCTTCGCTGAGCTTCTCATGCATGAAGGTGGAGCCGCCGCGCGAATCCTCGACATGCAGCACGCTGATCTCATAGGCTGCGCAATCATGCGGCGGCGACATCAGCGAATAGGCGTTGCGGCGCATATGGCCGCCATCGTTCATCAAAACGATGACGTGCGCGCCGCCGGAGAAATAAGGCATCAGCTTGCCGTCAAGGCGCTCGAAACGGAAGCGCTTGACGCGCTCGGCGATCGGCGTGATCCGCGTCACGCGGACAGGAATTTCAGTGCCACCGCTCAAAGGAACAACTCCTCCGGATCAGGCGCGCTGCCCGGTTCTTCCGCATCGATATTGACGCCCTGGAAGGCGGCGAGCCGACGCGAATAATGGTCGCGCACCAGAAGCGGCAGCCCGCAATGGCTGCAGGCAAAGGGGCTGGTGGTGACGTCGTCGGTAATGCCCTTGCAATGGACGCATTGCACACGCCGGGCCAGCGAACCGCGATGCTCGGTGATGACGGACGCATGATCCATGCCGTAGTCGAGGCCGACAAGCATCGCCTGGCCGATGAAACCTTCCGTGCCCGAGATATAGAGCCGCGTGCCCATATGAGCGGTGGCGAGCGAACCCTTCAGCCGGAAGAGCAGTGTGGCGATCGTCGGCGCCGTGAAGAACATGTCGGCGCCGAGGCGGCGCAGCGCCTCGTCGAGGCCGGACCCTTGAGAGCCGCGGGCGACATAGAGGATTTCGCTGCGGGCAAGAGCCGTTTCGTCAAGCGCCGGCTGCTGATCGAGGAGAGCCTTGGCGCCCTCCCCTTCGAGCGCGAAAATGTGCCGCCGGGCGCGCGGCTGGATGGTCAGGCCCGTGTAGACTGGTCGGCTCTTGATGCCTGCAACGAGCATTCGCGTGCTCCTTAACCTACGGCGGTCCTCTTCTTCTTCTCCGGATCGTCGAAGGGGAGCGTATGGGCGGTGGCGCCTGCCATCACGGTCTTGCCGCGGACTTCGAGTTTCGTCCCATGCACTGCCTTGTCAACGTCCAGACGAGCAATCGCCATGGATTTCTGCGTCAGCGACGAATAGCTCGGGCAGGTAATGACGCCGACCTTTTTGCCGTCGGCAAAGACTTCGTCGCCGAGATCGGCCGGTCCGTCGGCATCGATCAGCATGCCAAAGATCTTGAAGCGTTCCTTGCCCTTCAGGCGAGCATGTTCCTCGGCGCCACGGAAGCCCGTCTTGCCGGGGCTGACGGTAAAGTCGAGGCCGAGTTCCCAGAGGCTGTCGCCGGGCGGCTGATCGGCGAAGGGATACATCTGCGAATTGTCATAGGGATAGAAGAGCAGGTAGCTTTCCACCCGCAGCATGTCGAGAACGGAGAAGCAGCAGGGAATGATGCCCATCTCCTTGCCTTCTTCGACGATCCGGTCCCAGACCATGACCGCGTCCTGGCCGCGCACGAAGATCTCGTAGCCGCGCTCGCCGGTATAGCCGGTGCGCGAGATCATCACCGGCGCGCCGAACAGCGTCGTCTGCATGTGGTGGAAATATTTGAGATCGCGGATGCCAGGCACATATTTGGCAAGATAGTCGACCGCGATCGGACCCTGCAGCGACAGATCGTGCAGGTCGTCGTCGAAGAGCACGGCGCAATTGCGGCCCGCTGCCTGCTTGACGACCTCTTCATGCCCGGAGCCGGAGCCATGCACCAGCATCCAGGAATTCGGGCCGGTGCGATAGACGATGCAGTCGTCGGTGAAGTGGCCGCGGTCGTTGAGCATGGTCGCATAGACCGAGCGGCCGGGATAAATCTTCGTCAGGTCGCGGGTGGTGATGGCGTCGAGCACGGCGATGGCGTGCGGGCCGACCAGATGCACCTTTTTCAGGCCCGAGACATCCATGATGCCGGCCTTGGTGCGGACGGCGACATGCTCTTCCGACATGTCCTTGTCGTAGGTCCAGGCGGTTCCCATACCGCTCCAGTCCTCGAGCTTCGATCCCAGAGCGCGGTGCCGATCCGCCAAGACGGAGAAACGCCATGATAATGCCATTACCGTTCCCTCTTATTTCCTCTACGGAATATTTATTTCTTGACTATATAAGTCTTTCGCGCCGTGGCAAGCCCGTCCGACATGCATTTCCCCAAAACTTCTGTAGCCGCCGGGATCGGCGGTGACGTAATGCGCGGTTGCCCCGATCAGCTTGACGCCGCAGCCGTAGGCCTGCTTGTAAGGGTTGGCGCTCGAAGCTGAGAGCATTCCCGGACTTCTACGCCACATGGAGAAACTCAGGTCAGCTGGCTTCAGATTAGGTTTTCCGCCTGCGGGTTTCCCGCGGACTTTCACCGTAGACCGACCCGTATAGTGCAGAAAAGCGGCCGGGGTGGACGAAACCCCATTTCAGGCAGATATCCCTGATGCTCTGCAGGTTCGACCGATCCAGAAGGTCTTTTCTGGCGGCGCGTAGTCTTAGGGTTCTCAGGTAGCTGCCCGGTGTCGCGCCTTTGAAAGTCCGGAAGCCGGTTTCCAAGGAGCGAACCGAGACGTTGGCGGATCGAGCGATCATCCCGATCGTGATCGGCGCAGCAATATTTGCGTGCATGAAATCGATTGCCCGGCGAACGTGCCGTGGAGCGGGTGTAAACGCAGCCTGTTCCAGTCGCTGAGCGTAGCGATGCGGCACCAGTCTGATCAGTAAATCAGCGAGAGCCTGGGTGAGGTTGGCCATGGCTATCGGCGAATGAAGCAAGATACCGTCGCCGAGCATGCCGGAGATTATCGTCTCGACAAGGTTCTTGACGAGATATCCTGAGGGGGTCGATCCCTCAACGAGGGGTGACAGGTCCAGCGATCCGACAAGGGGGGCTTCGAACAGCTGCCCGAACGTCTGGCAAATCTGACCCCAATCCAGGAAGAGTTTCTGCGACCGATGCAGCGTCCCCCGCACCAGGAAGCGATCCGCCTCGCGACTTTGGCCAAGCAGTATCTGGCCCGGTGACGCTGTTATCGTGGTTTGCCGTCGCGTCATGCCGGAGAGACCTTCGCGCGGCACGTGAATGGTAAGCCATTCCGGTGTCTCTGCGGTTGCCCAGAGGTTCCACTCCCCGTTGCATTCCAGATCGGCAACCGTCACCGCACCCTGAGATCGTGCATCGGCGGACCAACGAAAGCCACCAACCCGATGATCAGGCGATGCGTCGAAGTGGGCTGGTCCGAGGAAGGTCTCCTGCATTCCGTCGAAGTCGGCGCCGGACCATCGTGGAGTGCGTGCGGTGTTATGGATCATGAGAGTTTGGTGAACTCATAGGCGAGAGGCTTGAGAAGCGCGATCTCATTCTTCGTCTGCACCGCCCGCAATGCGCTTGACGGCACCGGTCGCGGTTTCGAGCACACGCTCCGACATCTCTTGATCGGTCATGATGCGGGAGATGGTCACAGCGCCCACCATCAAGGACAGGATGACCATCGCCTTGTCATAGGGTTTCGAGCCGGCCGACGCGGGGATTAATTCGTCGAGAATCTGAAGATGGGCTTCAATGCCGTTCTGGAATGGAAGGCGTACCTCTTCGCTCTGACGCGCCGCGTCGGAGCCCAGTGCTGCCAAAGGGCAACCATCCCCTTTCTCCTCCCGGTGGCCGGGGGAAAGATATAGGTCGACAACCGCTTCAAGCGGATCCGGACTTCCGGCGGCAACTCTCGACCATCTGCGGACCGCGCTTTCCATGGCTCGCCCCGATGCCAGCGCCACAAGATCGTCCTTCGATTCGAACTGCTTATAGAATCCGCCTTGCGTGAGGCCGGCTCCTTTCATCAGGTCCTTCAATCCGATGCCGTCGAAGCCATGCTCCCGAAAAAGCCGGCTTGCGACATTGATCACGGTTTCACGATTGGCCTCGGCCTGAGCGCGACTGACTCTCATAGCGATCTCCAATTAGATTTCATTTGACATCTATATGCCAATTAGAGTTAGATCGCAATCTAAATAAATAGCTGCGCCCGTCAATAAGGCTTACTGATATGAACCGCAAAATCCTCCTCGCCTCTTTCTGCCTTCTGGCGGCTGCAGGCGCCACGGCATTCGTCTTTGTCGGGGCCTCCTCAGAAAAAAGCCCGCAAGCCGCCGATCCACGAATGGCAGCGCCATTCGTCAAACTGGTCGAGGCAAAGAAGCCGGAGGCAGCCGAGCGCAGCTTCACGGGCACGATCGCCGCGCGGGTGCAAAGTAACCTTGGTTTTCGTGTGCCCGGCAAGATTGTGCAGCGTTATGTGGACGTCGGGGTGCAGGTCAAGGCCGGGCAGCCGCTGATGCGCATCGACGAGACCGATCTGCGTCTCGCGCTGACTGCGAAACGAAACGCGGTCGCTGCCGCTGGGGCGGTGCTGACCCAGGCGCAGGCAGACGAGAGACGCTACGCCGCCTTGGTGAAAAACGGATTGGCGGCGACGCCGCAGCGCTACGAGCAGGCCAAGGCAGCGCTCGACACCGCCACCGCGCAGCTTGCCGCGGCGGAAGCGGACGCCAAGGTCGCGGAAAACGAAACGGTCTATTCCGTCCTGGTTGCCGATACCGATGGAACGGTCGTCGAAACGCTGGGCGAGCCGGGGCAGGTCGTGACGGCGGGGCAAACCGTGGTCCGGCTCGCACAGGCCGGCCCGCGTGAAGCGCTGGTATGGCTTCCGGAATTCCTCAGGCCGCAGCTCGGCGATATCGCCGATGCCAGTCTCTACGGAAACGAAAGCCGGCAGGACAAGGCGCAGCTTCGCCAGATCTCCGACGCTGCCGATCCGCAAACCCGCACCTACGAGGCGCGTTGGGTTCTGGATGGCGCTGCAGCGTCGGCGCCGCTGGGCGCGACGGTAACGATCAGGATCTCCAACGGCAGTGGCCAATCGCATGCCGCGGTGCCGGTCGGCGCCGTGTTGGACGATGGCAGCCGCACTGGCGTCTGGGTTTTCGATCAGACATCGTCGACCGTCCACTTCCGGCACGTGAAAATCGAACGGATGGGTGAGGAGGTCGCGGTGGTTTCCAGCGTCAAAGCAGGCGAGCCGGTCGTCGCTCTCGGCGCCCATCTGCTGCAGGACGGCGCCAGCGTGCGCACCAAGGTTGAACAGGCAGAGGCGGCAAACTGATGAACTCCAATCTTTCCGCGCTCGCCGTTCGCGAGCGGGCCGTCACCCTGTTCTTCATCGTTCTGCTGGCCGCCGCCGGCGCCTATGCATTTGTCAAGCTCGGGCGCGCCGAAGACCCCTCCTTCACCATCAAAACCCTGACCGTGACAGCGGTGTGGCCGGGCGCGACAGCGCGTGAAATGCAGGATCTGGTCGCCGAGCCGCTCGAGAAGCGTCTCCAGGAACTCACCTGGTACGATCGTGTCGAGACGACAACGCGGCCCGGCTACGCCTTTTTGACCGTCACTTTGAAGGACAGTACGCCGGCCACGGCCGTCGAGGAGGAATTCTATCAGGCCCGGAAGAAGCTCGGAGACGAGGCCGGCAACCTGCCCAGGGGCGTGCTCGGTCCCTTTGTCAACGACGAGTACTCCGATGTCAGCTTCGGGCTTTATGCCCTGAAGGCCAAGGGCATGCCGATGCGCGAGCTTGTGCGCCAGGCCGAGGTGATCCGCCAGGATCTTCTGCATGTTCCTGGAGTCAAGAAGATCAACATCCTCGGAGAGCGGCCCGAACAGATCTTTGTCGAATTCTCCTATGCCAAGCTCGCAACACTCGGCATTTCGGCCCAAGACATCGCGGCCGCCTTGCAGCGGCAAAACACCCTGACGCCGGCGGGGTCGATCGATACGCGTGGGCCCCAGGTGTTCATTCGCTTCGACGGCGCCTATGACAGCATCCAGGCGATATCAGACACGCCGATCGTTGCGGCCGGGCGGACGTTAAAGCTCTCGGATTTTGCCGACGTGCGGCGCGGGTATCAAGATCCGGCCACCTATCTCATTCGCCATGACGGCGAGCCGGCGATCATGCTGGCTGCTGTGATGCAGCAGGGCTGGAACGGTCTGGACCTCGGCAAGGCGCTGGAAGAAAGATCCGCCGCGATTGCAAAGACCTTGCCGCTCGGCATGACGCTCGCCAAGGTCAGCGACCAGGCCGTCAACATCGAGGAAGCCGTCGGCGAGTTCATGCTGAAATTCGCCATGGCGCTCGGCGTCGTGTTGTTCGTCAGCCTTGTCAGCCTCGGCTGGCGTGTCGGCATCGTCGTGGCTCTGGCCGTTCCTCTCACCCTTGCCGTCGTCTTCCTCATCATGCTGGAGACCGGCCGGTTCTTCGATCGCATCACCCTTGGTGCGCTCATCCTGGCGCTCGGCCTTCTGGTCGACGACGCCATCATCGCCATCGAAGTGATGGTGGTGAAGATGGAAGAGGGGATGGATCGCATCAAGGCGGCTGCCTATGCCTGGAGCCATACCGCGGCCCCGATGCTGTCGGGCACGCTCGTGACGATCATCGGGCTGATGCCGGTCGGCTTTGCCAGGTCGACCGCCGGCGAATATGCCGGCAACATCTTCTGGGTCGTCGGCTTTGCCCTGATCGTCTCCTGGATTGTCGCGGTGGTCTTCACGCCCTATCTCGGCGTCAAGATGCTGCCGGCGATCAAGCCGGTCGAAGGTGGCCATCACGCTATCTACAACACCCCGAATTACAGGCGCCTGCGGCGGCTGATCGAGTTGACCGTGCGCCACAAGTTCCTCACTTGTGCGGTGGTCGGCATCGCCATGGGGGCCTCCGTCGTTGGAATGGGATCGGTGAAAAAGCAGTTCTTCCCGACGTCGGACCGTCCCGAAGTCCTCGTCGAAGTCCGCATGCCCGAAGGCACCAGCATCGAGACGACGACGGCGACCGTTGCGAAGCTCGAAGGGTGGCTGCAGAAACAGCCGGAGGCAAAGACCGTGACCAGCTATGTCGGCCAGGGCGCTCCCCGCTTCTTCTTTGCCATGGCGCCGGAATTGCCGGATCCGTCTTTCGCCAAGATCGTCGTGCTGACCCCCGACGCCCACACACGCGAAGTCTTGAAGCTTCGGCTGCGCGCGGCCGTTTCCGACGGGCTCGCGCCTGAAGCCTATGTCCGCGTCACGCAGCTGGTCTTCGGTCCTTACACGCCGTTTCCGGTCGAATTCCGGATCGCCGGCCCGGATCCTGAGCAGCTGTACCAGATTTCCGACAAAGCCCTCGAGATCATGAAGAGCGTGCCGGATGTACGCCAGGCAAACCGCGATTGGGGCAACCGCACGCCGGTGCTGCGCTTCGTTCCCGACCAGGATCGGTTGGGCCTAATCGGCCTGTCGCCGGCCGAGGCAGGTCAGCAACTGCAATTGCTGCTGAGCGGAATTCCGGTCACGGAGGTTCGCGAGAATATCCGCAACGTGCCTGTCGTTGCCCGCAGTGCCGGCGGCAACCGGCTTGACCCTTCACGATTGGCAGACTTCTCGCTGATGAGCCGGGATGGGCGGCAGATTCCGCTGGATCAGATCGGCCACTCGGAAATCCGCTTTGAAGAACCGATCCTGAAACGCCGCGATCGCACGCCGGTCATCACGATCCGCTCCGATATCAACGAGGCGTCACAACCGCCCGAAGTATCAGAGCAGATTCTCAAGGCGCTTCAGCCGCTGATCGCCTCGCTTCCCGTGGGATATCGGATCGAGATGGGCGGGAACATCGAGGAATCGCTCAAGGCCAATAACGCCCTGGTGAAAATCTTCCCGACGATGATTGCCGCCATGCTGATCGTTATCGTGCTGCAGGTTCGTAGCCTGTCGACGATGACCATGGTCATGCTGACGGGGCCACTCGGTCTTGCCGGCGCGGTCCCGGTCCTGCTGCTCTTCGACAAACCCTTCGGCTTCAATGCCATTCTCGGATTGATCGGGCTGGCCGGAATCCTGATGCGCAACACCCTGATCCTGACGGAACAGATCAAGGAGAATAAGGCCGCCGGTCTCGACGATTATCACGCCGTTATCGAGGCGACAGTGCAGCGGACGCGCCCGGTGATCCTGACCGCCCTTGCCGCCGTGCTTGCCTTCATTCCTCTGACGCACTCGGTGTTCTGGGGATCGATGGCATACACGCTGATCGGCGGAACGGCGGTCGGCACGGTGATGATCCTGCTCTTCCTTCCCGCTCTCTACGCCACCTGGTTCCGCATCAAGCCGACGAAAAACGAGAGCCATGAAAATTCATCGAAGGAGGTGGAGTTACCGACGGCAATTGCTGCCGAGTGATATTCTCCGGAGGCGGCGATGACTTTTGCGGATCCGATAGCAGGTGATCTCGAGCAGTCACGGACGCGGATTCTCGAGGTGGCGGAAAGATATTTTCGGCGGATCGGCTATCATAAGACGTCGGTCGCCGACATCGCCGCCGAACTCGGCATGAGCCGCGCCAATATCTATCGCTTCTTTCCCTCGAGGACAGCGATCAACAGTTCCGTCTGCGGACTTGTGGTCAAAGAGGTTGCTGAAATCGCTCTGGCGATTGCACGATCGGATGCGCCGGCGAGCAAAAGGCTGGCTGATCTTTTGGTCGCCATTCACCGGCACAGCACGAGAAGGCTTGCGGAGGACAGACCGATGCACGAGCTGCTCGTCGCCGCCATGGATGGAAGTTGGTCAACGATCAGCGCGCATAATGAGCAGATCCTAGCAATCCTCAAAGCCCTTGTCCGCGAGGGTCTGCAGACAGGAGAGTTCAATGTCGAAGACGTTGACGAAGCCGCGCGCGGCATCATCACCGCCTTCCTGCCGTTCTTCCATCCGCTTCTGGTTGAGCAGCGCGTCCAGGAGGGTGATGCCGCCGCAGTCAGCCTCCACGCCCAAATCCGCTTCATCATGAAAGCGCTCGGCACAGCGGACCTCGAGACGTCCCTGAAGGCGTGAAACCCTGCGTGACGGGCTTTGGGACGAAATGGTCGCGCGAAACCGAGCGGGGACCGCCGCTCCGAAATCCTGACCTCGTTGAGGCTCATGCTGCTCCGAGCCGTAATGTCGGCGGGCCGTCCGGCTCGGCGCCATGCCCTTGCGCGCTTGGAGGCGCGATCATCGGAAAAAATCTCCGTAAAGCAAAAAAACACTTGATTTTATATTTCGATTGACATCTAAAGCGCGAATAGATGGCGATCGAAATCTTACGTGCTGAAATGCCAGGTTCTGAGGAACTGCCCCTTGGCGACAGGGGTGAAAGTTCCAACCTACTGTTGAAGTACGTCATCAACCAGTCGCGCCAAAGCCAAGGAGCATGCATGTCCCAAAACAGAGTTGTCGTTATCACCGGAGCATCCTCCGGAATAGGTGAAGCGTCAGCCCGCCTTCTCGCACAACACGGCTTCCAGGTCTTTGGGGGCGTACGCAACCCTAACCGTGTCAACGCCATTCCCGGTGTGCGCTATGGGACTGTCGACGTGACCGATGACGTCTCGGTTTCAAATTTTGTTCAATGGGTTTTGTCCGAGGCAGGCAAGATTGACATCCTGGTCAACAATGCCGGCGTTTCGCTGGTCGGCCCTGTCGAGAACACGTCGCCTTCCGAAGCGCAAACGGTATTCGATGCCAATGTTTTCGGCCCTTTGCGCATGATCCGCGCTGCCTTGCCCTCCATGCGCGCCGCCCGCAGCGGGCTGATCATCAATATCAGCTCGGTCCTCGGATTCCTGCCGGCACCGTTCATGGGAATATATGCGAGCAGCAAGCATGCGCTCGAAGGATTGTCGGAGTCGCTGGATCATGAGATTCGTGAGTTCAACGTGCGCGTCGTGCTGGTTGAGCCGACCTTCACAAACACCAAGCTCGATGTAAACGCGGCACAGACCGAGGCACCCTTGGGAGCCTACGCAGCGCAGGCGGACGCGACCATCAAGACGGTGCAGGCCCAGATCAAAACCGCGCCGTCGCCTGTAAAGGTTGCGGAGAAGATATTGGCGGCAATCAACGGACCATACAAAATGCGTCAACCGGCCGGCGGCCAGGCGACGCTTCTAAGCCGGTTGCGCAGGTTCATGCCGGCAAACGCGGTCGACAGCAGCCTGCGCAAGACGTTCGGCTTCGGAAAGCGTACTGCGTCCTAAGTCTTGCCCAAACTTGCGGATGTCGTCGGCCGGCCTCCTTTACCAAGCTCGAAAAGTTCAGCGCGCCCGAGCGACTGGCGGAATAGGCTTGCATAAATTTTCGGCTGGCCGGCGGCGCTCAACCCATGCGTTCGGAAGCGTAGCTGCCGGGGCTTGCCGGGAAGACCACGGTTCTATTGCCGTTGATAAAGGTGCGATGGTGGATATGGGCGTGGATGGCGCGGGCCAGCACCTGGCTTTCGACGTCGCGGCCGATCGAGACGTAGTCGTCGGGCGACTGGGCATGGGTAATGCGCGCCGTATCCTGCTCGATGATCGGGCCTTCGTCGAGGTCGGCGGTGACGTAATGGGCGGTGGCGCCGATCAGTTTGACGCCGCGGCCATA